>JAFRRK010000086.1 GCA_017428115.1 Bacteroidales bacterium
AATAAAAAATAAAAAATAAAAAATAAAAGTCGAAAACCTACCATGCTCATAAAAGAAAAAAATGCGTATATTTACATCAACAAATGTGCTTGACCATTATATGTAATTAGCCATACAATAAACTGAAAATAACGCAATTAAATAATTCTTTTATCATGAAAAAAAGTACTATTTCTTCGCCATGCCGGTGTTTTGGCCATCGGACACATCTTTGTGTGCCGAATGCACGCGCTCTAAAAAAGATCATAAAAAAAAAAACCACCTCAATAATAACACCTTAAAATGATATTGAAAATAGAAAAAAGAGTTTTGTATGCAGTGATTTTTGTTGCGCTGATGAGTTTCACCGCAGCAGACGCAATCGGCCAGCCGGAGATAAGATACCCCAATCAAGCATATCAGTATTGGTATGAACCTTGTGGCGACACGGATATTTTTGGTCAAAATTATTATGGTACCGAATATGGTATGCCCTTCCCTTTCAGTTTTTTTAACGATCCACCTTTAATCAATGATCATATTTGTTTTGTCAACCCGTTTGGCAGGGAGGAATATAAACAAAGGATATACGGAGTGGCGCTTAATCTAACCAGGAGGTTGGTTGGCAGTCATGACGTTGATTCTCTCTTTGTGCCAATAGACAGAGATATTACGGTAGACATCGTGCTATACAACTTCACGCCGGGCGACTCAAATGTGCGATTGGTCAAGAGCCAGACCTTCATGCTGGAAGAGAACCAGAGCCCTGACGTGATGATGGTATACAAGAATTTGGCACACAATTTGCGACATGAAGTCACAGATTCGTTAATTATATGTCCGACGTATGAGTTCTATTTCGACTCGCCTGTGGACGTAGATGGATATTATTATGTGGGGGTAAATTCGATGGATAGATTTTTCCTTTGGGCTTTTAATATTCGATCTTTGGAAGTTGTGATAGGCAGAGGAGACGGAGCGTGCTGCCATCCAGGGTACCAAGGTTTTGTGGACATGAATAAAGGCATGCTGGTGCAATGGAATGCCGAATGCTCACATCGGTTGGGGCTAGAATGGGGCTATGGCTGGTATATGTACGACGCGCCCGGAGTGATAGCGCCGCTGACGGACACCATTTTCACTTCTCTTGGACAAGGGTTGTTCCCGATAACCATGCCGCAGGGCTATCAGAACGCCAACGGGCCGACGGCGGAAAGCGGGAGGGTGAGGCTGCTGCCCAACCCAGCGAAGGAGAGTGTGACGGTGATGGCGGAGGATGCAATAAGGCACGTGGAGCTGGCGGACATGGCTGGGCGAGTGCTAGTGGCGAAGCAGTGCGACGGCGGAGAGCGGCGGCTGACGCAGAATGTCGGCACGCTGCCTAAGGGCGTCTATGTGGCGAAGGTGAAGACTGCGACGGGGGTGACATCGCAGAAACTGGTGATAGAGTAAAGGGGAAAATAATGAATTGTGAAAAACGAAAAATATTGGATTATTTTTATTGCCAACTAAAATAATGTTTGTATATTTGCAATGTTGAATGGCAGCCTCCAAGATGGGGAGGCGAGCGATTGGTATATTGATTAACTGACTGTTATGACGTTCGACATTGTCAGAGAAGACCCTCGAAGTGGCGCGCGTGCAGGTGTGATGCACACGGCACATGGCGATATTCCCACCCCTATCTTTATGCCAGTAGGGACGGCAGGGAGCGTGAAGGCAGTGCATCAGCGCGAGCTGCGCGAGGATATAGACGCGAAGATAATACTCGGCAACACCTATCACCTGTATCTGCGTCCGGGGCTTGAGATACTGAGGGCGGCAGGGGGGCTGCACGGCTTTAACGGTTGGGAGCGCCCACTGCTGACCGACAGTGGCGGGTTTCAGGTTTTTTCGCTAGCCGAGAACCGCAAGATAAAGGAGGAAGGATGCACGTTTCGCTCGCATATCGACGGCAGCCGACATCTGTTCACACCCGAGAGTGTGATGGACATTGAGCGGGTGATAGGTGCCGACATTATGATGGCATTTGATGAGTGCGCACCGGGCGAGTCGGACTACCGCTATGCCAAACAGTCGATGGAGCTGACACACCGCTGGCTGGACCGCTGTGTGCGGCGCTACGGCGAAACAGAGCCGCTGTATGGCTACGAGCAGAGCCTGTTCCCGATAGTGCAGGGGTGTAAGTATGCCGACCTGCGACGCCAGTCGGCCGAGTATATAGCCAGCAAGGGGGCCGACGGCAATGCCATAGGCGGGCTGGCGGTGGGCGAGCCGACGGAGACGATGTATGAGATGGTGGAGGTGGTGAACGCCATACTGCCCAAAGACCGGCCACGCTACTTGATGGGGGTGGGAACACCGACCAACATTTTGGAGAACATAGAGCGGGGGGTGGACATGTTCGACTGTGTGATGCCTACGCGCAACGGACGAAACGGCCTGCTGTTCACCGCCCATGGCACCATCAACATCAAGAACAAGAAATGGGAGGACTGTTTCGACCCAATTGACCCCGAGAGCCAGGCGGAATGCGACAGGGTGTATACGCTGGCATATCTGCATCACCTGATTAAGGCAGAGGAGATTTTGGGGTTGCAGATATGTTCGATACATAATCTGACGTTCTACTTATGGCTGGTGCGCACGGCAAGAGAGCACATCATTGGAGGCGATTATGTGGAATGGAAGTCCCACCTGCTGCCAGAACTGGAAAGGAGGCTATGACCATATTGCCCACCGAGCGATAGACAACAATTGATAGACAATGAAATATAGGGAGGTTAAGTTAGTTTAACATTTTATTTGTCTTTTTTTGCAACAAATAAAGAAGCAAGGTGTCTATTAGTGTTGAGACAAACAAGGATTAAAATGGATATAAAATATTATCAATTATGAAAGGCAAATATTTACTATTATTAATGGCACTAAGCTTGTGCATAGTAGGAGTGATGGCGCAGTCGGATCCCTGTCCCGGATTTCATAATCCCACCAACTTCAACTCTTATTTTGGTTCAACGGGCTCATGGTCGGCACGAGTGGGTGACCGAGTGCAAGGCACTACCGGCAGCACGGGCTATAACGTGCTGAGCACCTGTGCACGCCCCAACAAAACGCCCATCAAGGGCAATGCCAATATCACCTCGTCGGACTATTACTCGGGCTATTGCCCACACCGCTGCGGCTCGTGCAACCAATGCACCCTGTTCGACGGGCATGACCAGCGTTTCAGAATCTACACTCAGACGGATGCCGGCCTCGACCAGTTCACTATCAACAACGGGCAGGGGATGCAGCGCATACCTGCCGGACACTTCAGCAGCATACGCCTGGGCGACATGCGAGCCACAGGCCAATGCGTGTCCAACATCAACTCTGACGGCAACAACAAGGGCGCTGAGGCATTGTTCTACACCATGAAGGTGACGGCACAGAATGCATTGCTGTTTATCGACTATGCTGTGGTGGCATGCCGCTACGACCATGCCCCCTGGCAGGCGGGTGAGTTTCTGATACGCGTGTGCGGCAAGAACAGCACCACTGGCCAGTGGAACAATTTCCCGCTGAACGACAGCCTGTGGTTTAACGTGCCGGCCCCGGCCATCACTGGCGCACTGCCGACACCTTGGCAGGAGGGTCTGCCCGGCGGTGCCGCCGGCTCCACCACATGCGGCTATTGCTACAAGCCCTGGACAAGGGTGGCCATCAGCCTGATAAATTATATCTACGACTCGGTGCGTGTGGAAATGTATACGAGCGACTGCATCTATAATGTGGACCCGATATACGCCTATATAGCAGGCGACTGCCAGCCGATGCAGATTACCGCTTCGGGATGCCCCGCAGGCTCGAGCAATGCTGTGGACACGCTGCGCGCACCGGCGGGACTGCTGACGTATACATGGTATGTGTCGTCGGAGGGCTATTCGGGCAACACCGGCAATACGTCGTATATGAACTCGCTTCCGTTCAGATTGGTACAGGCCACCAGTACCAACAACACCTATGTGGCCACCACCGACGATTTTATCGTCACAGAGGGTGCGCAGGCGGGCGACACGGTGGGCATACAGACTTTCAAGTGCGTGATGACCTCGGCAATGGACCCTGACAAACCTTTCCACTCGGTGGTGTATGCCACGGTGAGCAACACCAAGCCTGTGGTTAATGCGGTGCTGACACCGAAATGCGACAGCACGGTGGAGATGAGGGCAGCGGGCATAGTGCGCTACCAGGGCGCCGACGCTCCACACCTAGTAGACAGCATCACACGGTGGGATATATATGAGGGCAGCACCGACGACACTCCCCTGCTGGGTTCAGTTTTCGGGAAGGAGGCTTCGTATAAGTTCAGCGACCAACAGGCCCACGCTGTGAAACTGACCATGTATACCGAGGACAGCAGCTGCTACACCTCACAAACCTATGTGGTATATCCCATACTGCCTCCCGATATCCATATCAATATTGACAAGCGCACCCTCTGTGTTGGCGAAAACCCGAACGTCAGCGAGGATGCGACCATTACCGACCTGACAGCAGATGTGGACCAACGCCGCTGGGTATTTGCAGATACCACCTACGGCAACGTTGCCACGGTGGTGCGCCACTTTACTGAGTTTGAGAATTCCTTTATGCTTATAGTCACTGGCAGAAACGGATGTGTGGACACCCTTTACGACACAATATATTTCTTCCACGACCCAGAAGTGACATTCAGTAACGACACCGTGATATGCAATGGACATGAGGCCCATGTGACGGCATCGACACCTGTGTCGGGTTGCTCGTTTGCATGGTTCCGTCATAAGGACCAACCCGGCGAGACACCTATCTGCGAGGGCAACACGCTGTTTGTACGACCCACGCAAAACCGCACACGATACTATCTGCGGGTCACTGCCCAGGCTGGCTGCGTGGCATGGGACAGCGTCGACCTCTCACTTATCTCTACTAAGATAACATCCTATCCCAGCAGTGCAAAGCATTGCCCCGGAGACACGGTGATGCTAGTGGGCAGTGGTGCACTATGGTACGAATGGTCGTCCTATCCGGGTGACCCTGACCTCGAACGGCAGGCACACAACGACACTATCTATGTATCGCCCAACGAGGACACACGCTACTATATGATAGGCTATGCGGCTGACAGCTGCGACGTGGCGGCAATCAGCATATTGGTTAAAAATGTCCCGCTGCCAGTGCTTAACTATAGCTACAACCCACAGTATATCGACACCGAGACTCCGGTGGTCAATTTCACCGACCTTTCGCAAAACAGGGACCACTCGCGTTGGATTTTTGGCGACGGTTCTGCTGCCACAGGCGAAACCATTACCCACCACTTCGACATCTATGTACCCGAGTGCAACACTGTCACGTTGGAGAGTTATAACGAGATTGGCTGTATGGTCAGCGACACCTTCTCAATACCTATCGACACCTTTGGCTTCTACCGTCCAAATATATTCACACCTAACAAGTCGACCAATAATCGGTTCTCGATAATATGCCCTAGCAATCTCGACAAGTTCCATATTGCCATATTCAATCGCCGTGGAGCATTGGTATTCAGCTCCGACGACCAACATTTTGAATGGGACGGCACCTCGGACGGCAAATTGCTGCCTCAGGATGCATACCCCTACATTATCACTTACACACGCGCAGGCAACGTATCAGAATACAAAGTTTCGGGCACTATCACACTTATACGGTGACGTGCAAGGAACAAAAGACAATAAGAATGGAGCCGACTGATTGCAGCCGGCTCCATTTGTTATCTGCATAGAGGATAAAAGCTATACCATCTCAGCTGCCACCTGCATGGCACGGTCGAGACCGTCGAGGTTTTTGCCTCCGGCAGTGGCATAGGCAGGCTGTCCGCCGCCACCGCCCTGTATCTCTTTGCCAGCGGTGCGGACAATTGTACCAGCATTCTTACCGGCATCCACACGGTTTTGACCTAGGCACACCAGCAGCGATGGCTTGTCGCCAAAGGCGCTGGCAAGCACCACAGCCATGTCGGGATATTGGTTGCGAAGGGCAAGCATGGCATCCTTTAATTGGCAAAGGTCGGCATCGACACGTTGCACATAGAGTGGATCATGCTGTAGCCTGTCGGCGATACCGCGTACAAAGCCGGCCACCTGCTCCTTTTTGAAATGTTCCAACTGCGAGCGCAACTCGGCATTGTCGTCTTGAAGACGCTGCACAGCTGCGGCGATGTCTTTGGGATTCTTAAGCATTTCGCGCAGTGAATCCAGCTGGTCTTGCATGGCATTGTTGTACATCTCGGCACCAGCCCCAGTCACAGCCTCGATACGGCGCATACCAGCTGCCACGGCACCTTCGCTAACAATGCGAAACGAGCCTATGTGGCCTGTGTTGTCGATATGAGTACCACCACAGAATTCGACGCTATCGCCAAATTTTACCACACGCACATATTCGCCGTACTTCTCGCCAAACAAGGCCATGGCACCCAGTTTCTGCGCCTCAGCAATGGGCATAGAACGATGCTCCTCAAGAGCGATGGCACGACGGATGTCGATATTCACCTGTTTCTCCACCTCGCGGATTTCCTCGTGAGAGAGCTTGGCAAAATGAGAGAAGTCGAAACGCAGCCGTTGATCGTCGACGCTTGAGCCTTTCTGTTCCACATGGTTGCCCAGAACATTGCGCAAGGCCTTGTGAAGAAGGTGGGTGGCAGTGTGGTTGCAGGCAATAGCTATACGGCGGCATTTGTCCACCTCGGCCTTAAATATGGAATTGAGAGAATTGAGACACAGCTCGAACTTGTCGGCAGGGACAATATGCACGATGAGGTTGTTCTCCTTTTTAGTGTCCACCACTGGCAAGAGGTCGCCTGCTGAAGTGGTGAGGGTTCCTTTGTCGCCCACTTGCCCGCCGCTTTCGCCGTAAAAGGGCGTTTTGTCCAGCACTATCTGGTAGAACTCTTTGTCTTTCACTTTGACGTGACGGTAACGGGCTATGCGCACTTCGGCGGTCAAAGTGTCGTAACCAAGAAACTCTTGGTTCACATCGGGCAGGAGCTCCACCCAGTCGTCATTTTCCACAGCTGCTGCAGCACGTGAACGTTGTTTCTGCTCGGCAAGGCCCTGCTGGAAACCATCCATGTCCACGGCCCAACCCTTCTCAGCAGCCATCAGCTGAGTGAGGTCTATGGGGAAGCCATAGGTGTCAAACAGTTCAAAAGCAAAGGCACCATCTATTATCTTGTTGCCACCATCTGACTTAGTCACGTAGTCCTCAAAGCGGCCGATGCCGTTGGCAAGGGTTTTGAGGAAAGACTGTTCCTCTTCAAGAATGATACGACGTATCAGCTCCTGCTGGTTCACCAACTCGGGATACTGTGTGCCCATCTGACCGACAAGGGTGTCGACCAATTCGTTGATAAATGGTTGTTTAAATCCCAAGAAGGTGTAGCCGTAACGTACGGCACGACGCAAAATGCGACGAATCACATAGCCTGCCTTGGCGTTGCTTGGCAGCTGTCCGTCGGCAATGCTGAAGCTGACAGCTCGCAGGTGATCGGCAATCACACGCATCGCCACATCTGCCTCTTCGTTCTGCCCATACACTCTGCCAGCCTTCTGTGCTATGGCCTGAATGAGGGGCTGGAAGACGTCGGTATCGTAGTTCGACTTCTTACCCTGCATGACCATGCAAAGGCGCTCGAAACCCATACCGGTGTCGATATGTTTTGCCTTCAGAGGTTCTAGAGTGCCGTTGGCAAGACGGTTATACTGCATAAAGACAAGATTCCAAATCTCGATAACCAGTGGGTTGTCCTTATTCACTAGCTCGGCACCCGGCACACGCTGCTTTTCCGCCTCGTCGCGCAAATCAATGTGTATCTCGCTACAGGGGCCACAGGGGCCTTGTTCGCCCATCTCCCAAAAGTTGTCTTTTTTCGACCCCTTCAGTATGCGGTTTTCCTCCACATGCTCCTTCCAGTACTCATAGGCCTCGGTATCCATCGCCAAACCTTCTTTCTCATCGCCTCCAAAGACGGTGACATACAAGTTCTGCTTATCTATGCCCATCACTTCGGTAAGAAATTCCCAGCCGTAGGCAATGGCCTCTTTCTTAAAATAGTCGCCAAACGACCAATTGCCCAACATCTCGAACATGGTGTGATGATACGTGTCGTGGCCCACCTCCTCGAGGTCGTTATGCTTACCACTTACACGCAAACACTTCTGTGCATCAGCCACACGAGGGTATGGAGCATTGGCATTGCCAAGAAAGATGTCCTTAAACTGGTTCATGCCGGCATTGGTAAACATTAACGTAGGGTCGTTCTTTACCACCATGGCTGCACTAGGCACAATGTGGTGGCCATGGCTTTCAAAGAATTGCAAAAACTTGCTTCGTATTTCGTTGCTTGTCATTATAATAGATATATTATTTATTCAGTACCATTATAGTTTTAGAACCACTACAATTAAAACTCATCTCTTTCCACCAAAAGGATGGCACTTTGGGGGACTATGAAATATTTTTCGCCGTTATATTTTATTTCCACAGCATTTTTCTGAAGAAACAGAGCCAAGTCGCCCTGCCTCACCTGTAGGGGCATATAGCGTGCATCACCCGCTTTGGGGTTCCAAGCCTCCCCCTCGTCCATATTGGGCAATGGGTATCCGGGGCCACACTTCAATATGTAGCCCGACTGCACTGTCTCCTTGTCCTGATAGCCTGCGGGCAGATAGAGCCCGCTCTTTGTACGGTCGACACCATCGTTGGGTTTAACCAACACCCTGTCGCCCACAACAATAATCTTATCTAAGTCCTTTGTCATATATATAAAAAGAAATTGCAAAATTACGAAAAAAAAGTGAGAAGTGATGCACTGAGTGTAAAAAGTGATTTTTTTTTTGTACCTTTGCAATTTGGCATCAACGCCTACTTTAAACCACTACAAACTGAAACACAATATCATTATGCACAAAACACTCATCCGCATAAGCATTCTACTGCTCATCCTTTTCACCACCATACCTGTCAGTGCACAAGAAGTGCTGCCCACATGGCAATCGCTCAACCAGCGGGGCTACCCCCAATGGTTCAAAGATGCTAAGTTGGGCATCTTCATCCACTGGGGTCTTTATTCTGTACCCGCTTATGGCGGTCCCGACAGCTACAGCGAATGGTTTTATCGTGGCCTGATGATGGGCGACAGCATCCGGGTAAACGAGATGCAACAATTTAACCGCCGATGGGGCTATCTGCTGGGCGACCAGTGGAGCGGACGCCTCAGCAACGACGACGCTGTGAAACACAATCCCCGTGTCACAGACCTCTATACACTATATGCCCAAACTTGGTTTGCCGAACATTGGAACCCCAGCCAATGGGCCGACCTTTTTGCACAATCGGGAGCCAAATACGTGGTGCTTGTCACTAAACACCACGACGGCTACTGCCTCTGGCGCAGCCGCTACCAACCCAATTGGAACAGTGTGGTGACTGGGCCACATATGGACATTGTGGACAGTCTCACCCGCGCCGTACGCAATGCGGGTCTCAAAATGGGCTTCTACTACTCCCTCACCGAATGGACCAACCCATTGCACATCTGGATGCACGACCCAGACGATGCCATTGGCGAGTATGTAGACCACTACATGATACCGCAGTTCAAAGAATTAGTTTCGCGCTACAAACCCAGCCTCATTTTCACCGACGGCGAGTGGCAGAACACTGCCGAGCAATTCCATGCCACAGAACTTATCTCGTGGTATTACAATACCGTGGGGCCAGAAGCCATCGTCAACGACCGATGGGGAAGTGGCACCGAGCACGGATTTAAGACCCCCGAATATAAGGGGGCCATCGACGACACTATACGACCGTGGGCTGAATGCCGTGGTATAGGCCACTCTTTCGCACTCAACCGCAACGAACCTCTAAGCAACTATCTCACTTCCGACTCACTAATCCGTCATTTCGTCAAGCTGGTGGCTGCCGGTGGCGGCATGACCCTCAACGTGGGCCCTGATGCCGACGGCACCATACCCATGCTTCAGCAGGAACGCCTCATCGACCTCGGCAACTGGCTTAAAGTAAACGGCGAAGCCATCTACGCCTCACGACCCTATCGCAAAATGTGCGAACGAGACAGCACCGTCTACTACACCCGCAACAACGGCAACCTATATGCCATTGCCACCCACCTCGACGGCAACACGTTGGTTCTAAAAAATATGCCCCGTCCAAGCCTACTCTCGCAAGTGAAGCTGCTAGGCTGCGACAAACACATAAGCCACTACTACTTTGCTGGCAGCCTGTACATTCGACTGGGCAACCTCTCTTTCGAGGACATCAACAAGACCAAGGGCGCATGGGTATTCCGCATCACCAAATATGGCAACTAATCTAAAACTCAGATTATGTGCAGCGAGGTGAGGGCGTTAAGGATACCCTCGTCGTCGACAGAAGTGGTGACATGGTCGGCGTGAGCCTTAACTACGTCATCGGCGTTGCCCATAGCCACACCTATACCGCAGTATTCCAGCATCTCAATATCGTTGCCGCCATCGCCGAAGGCGATGCATTCGTGACAGTCGAAGCCAAAATGGTGCAAAACACTCTCAATGCCCACAGCCTTGCTGTTGTCCATGTGCACAAGGTCGCTAAACTGGGGATGCCAGCGTGGCAGACGGCAGTGGGGCAGCATCGCGAGCACCTCGGCATCGCGAGAGGAGGGCATGACAGCAATGATTTGGTACACCTCGTGGCCAAACATATTGTCGATATCCACTAGCGGGGGCATCTCGAAGGCGAGTTGCCGGTGGATAGCATTGGCCACAGGGTCTGCAAGTGTGTTGATAGCCATCTGGTGGTCGGTAAAGAGCATCGTACACAAATGATTATCTTGTGCATAATGCAGCCAACGGTCGGTCTCCTCCTGAGGAATAGGATTGCGGAGCAACACCTTGTCGCCTACAAAACAGTAGCCCCCATTCATAGTGACATATCCGTCGAACCACACCGGCATGTCAGGGATGAGAATCTTAGGCCTGCCCGAGGCAATAAAAGTACGGATGCCCTTTGCACGAAGAGCACTAAATGCACGCACAGTACCCGGCGACACTTGGTGAGTGTTGAAACTGAGAAGGGTGCCGTCGATGTCGAAAAAAGCAGCCTTGATCATGCCGTTACAGGTAAGTTGGCGATGATACGTTCAAACAATGTGCTCATTTTCTCTGCAGCCAAATTGGCCTGCCTAACCACATCGTCGCCATCGTTGAGGCAAGTCTCGCTAAGGTCGTTCGACTGATTGGTGATAATACTCATACCAAATATTTCCATGCCGCAATGCCGTGCCACAATCACTTCGGGAATAGTAGACATGCCGGCAGCATCACCACCGATGGCAGCATAATAGCGATATTCGGCACGGGTTTCATAAGTAGGCCCTGTACCTGCCACATAAACACCTTGTTGCAGCGTTTCACCCATCAAACCGGCCTGTTCAATGGCAATTTGACGAATACGAGTACTATAGACTGTTGTCATATCAGGGAATCTCGGGCCAAACTCATCCATATTAGGGCCTATCAGCGGATTGGGCAACAAGTTGATATGGTCGGTGATAACCATCATGTCTCCCACCCTATAGGTTGGGTTGACAGCACCAGCCGCGTTGCTGACAAAGAGCGTTTTCACTCCTAGCCGCGCCATAACCCTTACCGGGAAAGTGACCTGCTGCATAGTGTAGCCTTCATAATAATGAAAACGGCCCTGCATAGCCAACACATCCTTGCCGCCGAGCGAGCCGACAATCAGATTGCCCTTATGCCCGATGGCGGTGGGGCGCACAAAGTTAGGAATTCCGGCATAAGGAATTGTGAGGGGATTCTTGATACGGTCGGCAACCAAACCGAGGCCGCTACCCAATACAACTGCAATCCGTGGCATAACCCTCCCGCCGACACATTGGCGTATATACTCTGCCGTTTCATCAATCTTACGAATCATCTTTTGATAATTAAGATATTAAAATAATATAATTGATTATCTTTAACCTTCCATTTTTGTTTTGAACACGAACAATGCGAACACTAACTCTTGGTTCAAAAAACAACCCACTTCCTCACAAACATCAGGGCTGCTGATTATTTTTCAACTGCCTGATACGTTCCATGATCATGGCTGCCTGCTCATAGTCCTCCTTTGCCTCGCATTCGCTCAACTGCTTTTCCAGCTCCTCAAGCGTAGCGTCGTGGAGCGAGGGACCATTTTGACGAGGCAGATTGTCAGTAAGTGCACCCGGCTCCATCGAAGTCTCTGCCAGCACATCCAGCCTCATCCAAATGTCGCAATGCTGCATAATAGCCAGCACCACTGCATCGCTGGTACGACTGTCAATACGCTTTTCAGCGAAACCGTCGCTGATATATATCGAAGAGAAAAAGACACCCTCGTCAAAACGGTCTATAGTAACCTTCTTTAGCGTCAGCATATATTCGTCGAGGATGTTTTTGAGCAGATTGTGGGTGAGTGGACGGCGCGCCTGCTTCTGTTCTATTGCCATCACTATTGCCTGCGCCTCAGTTTCACCTATTAACACCGGCACATGCTTCCCATACTCCGGAGCGTCAAGCACCAGAATAAACGAGTCGCTCATCGACATAGTTTGCGATATCTGCAAGGGGTAAACCTGAGTGTACATCATCAGACCTCCAACCTAGTATCAGTGAGATAATCAGCCAATTTCTTCACAGCCACAGCGCGATGGCTGATCATGTTTTTTACCTCAAGGGGCATCTCGGCAAAGCTGACGGCAAAACGGTCGGGCATAAAAATAGGGTCGTAGCCAAAGCCCTCGCTACCATAGCGTTCTGTGAGTATCACGCCATCCACACGCCCCTCAAAATAGCGAGGCACTCCACTCTCCATCAAGCATATCACCGTGCGAAAGCAGGCCCTGCGATTATCTGAGCCATTGAGAGCCGCCAATAGTTTTTCAATATTATCGTCAAACGAGCAATGCTCGCCTGCATAACGGGCACTATACACCCCGGGAGCCCCCCCGAGAGCCTCCACCTCGAGCCCCGTATCGTCAGCAAAACAATCTACGTGCAGGCGTTCCCACACCCACTGGGCTTTTTGCAGGGCATTGCCCTGCAGGGTGTCAGCCGTTTCAGGTATATCACCCTCCAAACCCACGTCTGCGAGACTCTTTATCTCCACCTTATTATCCAGCAAAGCACTCACTTCGTGAAGCTTGTGCTTATTATTTGTAGCAAAGACACATGTTTTCATAGTTTGCAAAAATACACAAAAAAAAGCAAATAACTAAAGTTTGACAAGTAAAATCAGTAATGCATTCCGAGTCGTTTTTTAGCCATACGCCTGCGTTTTCCCTTTTCCCGGTCCATAGTCGGGTTGGTTAGATGTGGAGGTCGTCTGCCCAGTTCCTGCCTTCGCCCTGTTTTCGTCTTCGGAAACGAAGGCACGACGAAGGCATGGTGAAGGCATGGTGAATGTATCGGCCGTCTGATATAATTATAGGGGACTTACTTCTATAACTCACCTCGGAAAGGTGTGACCATTAATAACACCGTACAAGCCGCAAGGCGCAGTGCGGTGATAGTCAAAATCTAACAAAACTGCGTCTCGTAGAGACGCGACAATGAAAACGAATTAATAGAACACACTTCTACCGAAAAAGTAATAATTCAGGGTGCCACTTTAGAAATAAAAAAGTGGCACCTAGTGGGACATGATGACGATGACAATGACAATGACAATAGGAATGGATGCACGTATCACCCCTTGGGGGACAAATTAGAACAACTACGCTGGCAACAAACTGATTTTCACCGCAAATACCACTACAAAACAGCCATTTGTAAAAGTATGATATATCCCTTTTTGAAGAAAAATGACTTGTCAAACTATAGAAATAATCATTTTTATTTGTCAAAACACACAATAAGAGCCATCAAAAAACGTTAATATAGTATATTTATAAAAATAGCAGTAATATTTTTACTAAAAGAGAGATGAAAAGAATTATATTTTTTCTACTTGCGCTGCTACTTGCCGCAGCAACCCACGCCTCAGGCGAAGGGATCTCTGCCCTGTTTGGCTATTCAGCCTTCTTCCTCCCCGAGAGCAACCAGCCCTATGTGGAGACATACCTGAATTTCGATGCCAAGACATTGGTGCTCAGCCCAGAGCCTAACGGACAGTACCGTGCCACCGTGGAAGTTACCATCCTAGTGAAAAAGGGCGACACCGTGGCATACGTAAAAAAATACGACCTCAACAGCCCCTACACTAGCAGTGCCGAAGAAAACAATTTCACGTTCTTCGACCTGCAACGCTTCGCCCTAAGCAACGGCATCTACGACCTCCAGCTGACCCTCCGCGACAAAGGCTCGCAACAGCCCCCCTACATCTATAACGACAAGTTGGTGGTCTATTTCCAGCCCAAAGCCCCCTCCATGTCCAACATCCAGCTTATGGCCTATGCCACCCCAACAGAGCAAGACAACATGCTGTCTCGCAACGGCTACGACATGGTCCCCTACATCAGCGACTTTGTCCCTGCCTCCATTTCCCAACTCCACCCATACATCGAGGTATACAACCTTCACAACGAGCTGGGCGACAAACCCTATGTAGTCTACTTCGCTATAGAACAGCACGAAACAGGCCGACGCATAGCCGCCTACGACACCTACCTCAACCGTACCACTACCAAAGCCAACGACCCCATCTACGGCAGCATCGACATATCACCACTACCCTCGGGCAATTACGATTTAGTGGCCATTGTGCGCAACCTCAAAGGCGAACCCCTCCTGAGAAAAAGCATCACTTTCTATCGTTCCAACCCAGGCATCTCCGACGATGCCTTCACCGAGGAACACATTGCCAAGTCATTCGCCGGCCTCATCACCGACGAGGAGAAGTTAAGCTACTACATCCGTGCCCTCTATCCAATTTCCTCTCCCGACGAGGTAACCTCAGCCGACAACATTCTCAAAAGCAGCAACCTGGCTGAGAAGCAGTCGTTCTTTTACCGTTTTTGGATGCGCCGCAACATGATTGACCCCGCAGGCGAGTGGAACAAATACCTCACACGTCTGCAATATGTTGACCAAAAATACAGCTACCCTAAGACCCCAGGCTATATGACCGACCGCGGACGAGTGTACCTCCAATATGGCCCACCCGACTTTGTTCGCGACGAGAAAAATTTCGTAGGAGCCCTCAACACCGACGGCCTAGGGCAGATACACTACCTCCCTTACCAGCTGTGGCGCTATAACCAACTCGAAAACGACTATGCCAACCGAGTATTCCTCTTCTGGGACCAGTTCCGCAGCGGCTACTACCGCCTGCTCAACTCTAACGCACGTGGCGAACTGATCACCCCAAATTGGGAACGTGTGCTCAGCCAGCAGCAACTCGAAGAGGACACCCAGGGCGAAGTAGGACAACAGTTTGAACGCGGATTCTAACCCATTGCCATCACCAGCCAAACCCATGTTTCAATACTCCTAACCCTCCAGTTGGCCATCCTGTCCCAAATAGTATATTTAGTGGTCTACCACTTGCTGCGCTATCGCCGTAAGGTGACACGCGCCAATCTCGCACATGCCTACCCCAACCTCAGCCATGATAAACTTGTCAGCATCGAGCGTGCCTACTACCACCACATCAGCCGACTCCTAATCGAAGGCATCTACAACCTCTATGCTCGCCCCCAAAACATCATGCGCCGCTACCATTTCGAGAACCGTCAGCTCCTCAACCGCTACTACGAGCAAGGGCAGAGCGTCATCCTCGTAGCAGCCCACTACAACAACTGGGAATACATGATCACCTCACTCAACTTCCAACTGATGCATCATGGCGTGGGTGTGGGCAAACCCCTCAACGACAAACTAGTCGCCAACTACATCACCCGGCGACGTGGACGTTTTGGCACCGAAATAGTTGACCACACCAATGTGCGACAAACCATCGAATACTACCAAAAACACCATGTTCCAGTCGCATACATGATGCTCTCCGACCAGTCGCCCAGCGATGTGCACCGATGCTTCTGGACCACATTCATGCACCAAGAAACCCCTTTCCTATATGGGGCCGAACACTTTGCTCGCAAATACAACATGCCCGTCATCTACTACCATGTCAGTCAGACATCTCCGGGACACTATCAAGTGCATTTCACCCCCATATGCGACAATCCCAGCCAGCTGCCACAATACACCATTGTCTCACGCTACATACAGATGCTTGAGCGCACCATCGACTCCGCTCCCCAATACTGGCTGTGGTCCCACCGCCGCTGGAAACGCATCCGTCCGCCTGAAGAACCCCTTCACCCACTAACACCTCACAACAACACATGAAAACCGCTGTAGTCATACTCAACTGGAATGGGAAACAAATGCTTGAACGCTTCCTCCCATCCGTCACCGAATACACCACAGGCGATGCCGAAGTGGTCATTGCCGACAATGGCTCCACCGACGATTCAATCGATTTTCTGCGCCACCACTACCCCACCCTTCGCATCATACAGCTTGACAAAAACTACGGCTTTGCCGAAGGCTACAACCGAGCCCTGTCGCAGATTGATGCCGAATACTACGTGCTGCTCAACGACGATGTAGAAGTCACACCTCAATGGATTGAACCCGTCATAGCCCAAATGCAACAACACCCCCTCATAGCCATTTGCCAACCCAAACTGCTCATGTACCACCAGCGCAACACCTTCGAATACGCTGGCGGGGCTGGAGGTTTTATCGACCGATACGGCTACCCCTTCTGTCGTGGACGTCTTTTCACCACCCTCGAGCAAGACAAAGGACAATACGACGATGCCCGCGAAATATTCTGGGCCTCGGGAGCCGCCATGTTTGTCCGCGCCGACGTATGGAAGCAATTAGGCGGTCTCGACGGCGAATTCTTCGCCCACATGGAGGAAATAGACTTCTGCTGGCGTGCCAAAAACGCCGGCTACCGTGTCGAGTACTGCCCACAGTCCGTAGTCTACCACGTAGGTGGCGGCACCCTCCCCAAGTCCAATCCCCACAAAACCTTCCTCAACTTCCGCAACAACATGGCCCTCCTCTACAAAAACCTCCCACCCCGCCAACTGCCATGGGTAATGCTCTGCCGCCTGGCACTAGACATTGTGGCTGCCTTCAAATTCCTCCTCGAGGGGAAACCTCAAGAATTTAAGGCAGTAGTGCAGGCCCATCGCGCCTTTCGCAAGTGGAGACCCTCGCTCAAGGCTCGCCGTTGCAACAACGCCAAGCCCGTCAGCTGCACACTCAACAGCCTCCTGCTAATACACTACTACCTACTGCACAAAAAACACTTTTACCAATACAAATTATAGGGGACTTCTATAAATCACCTCGAAGAGGTGAGACCAATAATAACACCGTACAAGCCGCAAGGCGCAGTGCGGTGATAGTCAAAACCCAACAAAACTGCGTCTCGAAGAGACGCGACAATGAAAACGAATTAATAGAACACACCTATAGGTGACCTCCAACAATAATAGTAAACATATTAACAATAAACCCACATGACAAAAGTACGCGTACGTTTCGCACCCAGTCCCACAGGTCCGCTGCACATTGGCGGCGTTCGCACCGCTCTGTACAACTATCTCTTTGCTCGTCAGAATGGTGGCGACATGATTCTCCGCATCGAAGACACCGACCAAACTCGCTTTGTCCCTGGTGCCGAACAATATATCATCGAGGCGCTCACTTGGCTTGGCATCCAATTTGACGAAGGCGTCCACATTGGCGGCAACTATGGCCCCTACCGCCAGAGCGACCGCAAACCCATCTACCGCCAATATGCCGACCAGCTCATCCGCGATGGCTGGGCCTACTATGCTTTCGACCGTCCCGAAGTCCTCGATGCCAAGCGCAAAGAGTTCGAGGCACAGAAAAAAACATTCCAATACGACTGCAACACCCGCTCCGAGATGGAAAACAGCATCTCCCTACCTGCCGACGAAGTGCAGCGGCGACTTGCAGCTGGCGAACCCTATGTAGTGCGTTTCAAATTCCCCGCCGACATCGACATCACCGTCCACGACCTCATCCGCGGCGATGTCACCATGAACAGCCGCCTCCTCGATGACAAAGTGCTCTTCAAATCCGACGGAATGCCCACCTATCACCTCGCCAACATCGTCGACGACCATCTGATGCAAATCTCTCACGTCATACGTGGCGAAGAGTGGCTGCCCTCAGCACCCCTGCACGTCATGCTCTACCGCGCATTCGGTTGGGAAGACACCATGCCACAGTTCGCACACCTCCCACTGCTACTCAAGCCCGACGGCAACGGCAAACTAAGCAAACGCGACGGCGACCGCCTAGGCTTCCCCGTATTCCCTCTCGACTGGCACAACCCCGAAACAGGCGAAATATCCTCAGGCTACCGCGAACGCGGCTATCTGCCCGAAGCTGTGGTCAACATGCTCGCACTCCTCGGCTGGAACCCTGGCAACGACAAGGAACTCATGTCAATGGACGAACTCATCAGCCTCTTCAGCATCGAACACATCAGCAAGAGCGGTGCCAAATTCAATGTCGAAAAAGCCAAGTGGTTCAACCACGAATACCTCCAGAAATGCTCCGACGAACGTATCGCCCAAATGTTCCTGCCCCAACTCAAAGAACATGGTATCGATGCACCCATGGACTATATCATCCGCGTATGCGGCATGATGAAAGAACGCATCTCATTCCCCAGCGAACTATGGGAACAGACACACTACTTCTTTGTCGCACCCACCGAATACGACCCCAAATCCGTCGCCAAGCGATGGAAGCCCGGCATGACCACCCACATGGCCAAGGTCATAGAGATACTACGCACCGTCCCATTCGAATACGAAGCCATCCACCAGGCACTCCTTGAAGACTACATCAAAGGCCACCAGCTCAACATGGGCCAAATCATGAACTCCTTCCGCCTCGCCGTCGTCGGCACCACCGTCGGCCCCGACATGCTCACCCTCGTCATGACCATCGGCAAAGAAGAAACCATCGCTCGCGTCCAGCGCGCCATCGACACACTAGGAGAAATAGATAATTAAAAAGAATACTCACCCGTCAGACTAGTCCGACACTTACGACTAGCCCGACAATAAAAAAGACAACCAACATGGAAATCAACCAGGACCTCAACAAACCCGTCGACGACAACAGCATCGACACCATCGAAATGAAAGAAATGCAAGAACAACGTCCCTCCAACCCCGAGCCAATACCTCAACCCCTGGCCAACCAGGCTCAACCCAACTGTGGCACCGACACTAATAGCAAATGCCACAAACCACACTGCCACACCTGTCTGGCCATACTAAACATACTTCTTCTCATAGGCCTCATAGTCCTCTACATCCTCCACTTCACAGGCACCGGCACCCCGAGCAAAGTCAACCCCAACGCCTCCATGCCCGTAATACCCGAAGACGGACAACTCAAGGTAGCCTGCGTCGACAGCGACACTCTCCTTGCCAAATACCAGTACGCCATCGACCTTCAAGAAGAGCTCAACCGCTACAAAGAAACTCAAGAAAAAAACTACCAACAACAGATGGCACAATTCCAAAAAGACTACCAGAACTTTATCCAAACTGGCGAAAACATGACCCTCAGCCAGCAACAGGCCAAAGAAGCCGAGCTCAAACAACGTGCAGAAAAACTCAGCACCCTCGAGGCTGAGCTCACCAACAAGGTGCTTCAAAAACAAATGGACTCCAACATCGAGCTCCTCAACCGCATCTTTGCCTTCGTTCGCGAATATAATGCCGACAACCAACAATTCGACATCATCCTCCGCAAAACCTTCAACGACTCCCCCACACTCTACATGAACCCCGCCATGGACATCACCGACGAAATCGTCGAAGGACTCAACAACGAATACAAGTCCGTAAAGGCCAAGAAGAAAGCTGCAAAATAAAATGTGTCAATGCATCATATTTGTGTCAACAACACAAAGAGTGACTACCACAACACATTAACACAACTATAAGTATTCAATCCCTCATCAACGATTTATGCCGATTTAGAGCCACACTCCAAATCGGCATAAATCATTAATATACAACAAACCAACCCAAGTAGCAATTCATATCTAATATAAGAAGTGTATAATAGACATGAATGAGTGGGCATTTCTTCTTCTCGATTGCGCAACGATTCGCAAGGTAAGAGCAAAACGAGCCCGCCCGTTAAGCCGAGCCAAAGAAACGCCTGCGAGACAAATAGGGTCAGAAAAAAGGGAGAAGACGATGTTCGGTTGCATAAAAGAATACAATACTCATTCATTGGATTAAGCATCTGTGGCTTGTACGAAAATGAGAACTTGGACATAAAACGCAACAAGTAACTAAAGAGTTCTTCTAAAAAAGATACTTGATGCGTAACTTTTAATTGCCATATATGAAATAATTAGTATTTTTGCAGTACATAATCAAAACAGCAAACATGCATTAAGGCTTTCATAGTCATACTTTTTGGTAACAATAGCCAATCGGCTGGGTAGTGCGAAATACCCAAGAGCGGGGATATTTATGTTCCCCTTCGCGGAGTCAGTACTTTGACATAACGCACCACTCGCTGGTAAGTTGATGTTATTATCAACAGTTTGACAAGTACGACAGCGCGATGAAACTCCGTAATACCTTTGTTGACTCTCCATTTGATACCCATTTGAACTCCGTTTTACTATCGCAGAACAAACAACATGCGAATACACAAACAATTGCCACTCAACGAAGTATAACAAAAAGAAGGTTATTAAAAAAAATGCGTGTGTTGAATACAATTACTTTTCAAACTCTAGTTTGTATTAATTTTTAAATCCTAATGACTATGACAAAGAAAAGAGCTAGAACTAAAAGCAAAGGCACGATGGTGGCATGGAGCAACGGTGAACGAATACACTTGAGCCGTGAAGAGTTGGTCAAAATGAAAAAGGACTACGAAAAGCAGTGGGACTCTTTTAACACTCAACTGAAAGCAGCGGGATTTGAATGGGTGAGAGACGCACCTGCAAAGATGCGGGGCGAAAGCCAAGTGTTGGAAGACTACAGCGACCGCCTTTGGGAACAAGACCACCACGTGGAAAGCCTGCTCAAGCTCATGGAGGCAGCCACCCATCTGATTGATTGGGACACTGTGGTTATAGGACCCGAGATTAACTACTATCATCGCAATCTGGAACGCTTCCGCTACCTCATCGACCGCTGTTGGGAACGTGTGAAAGAAGACCCCATGTTGAAACCGTTGCTAGTAAACAGCATGGCTTACAGTTGGTACCGAGAGATGGAAGAGAAATATCGTGACGGCAAAAATACCGGCTGGATAAATGCATAATCGGGCGGCAGCATCAGCCCTCTTCGTGGCTGATGCGCCGCATTTCGGCAGCCACCTCCTCCATCTTGGCCTCGTTCACCAACGTGCCTTTGGCACAGAGGCGCACGCCCATCACGTCCGCCACATGTGCCAGACGGCGGTCGTAATCGTTTTTCAGCGTGAATATGTAGGAGTGGCACGCCATACCCAGTATCACCTCTTTGAGGGCACTGACCTTGTATACTATTTCGTTAAACATATGGTCGGTGGCCACACCTGTTTTGCACTCAACTACAAAGAGGGTGTTGGCTTTGATGAAGAGCACATCAAGCTCGTTGTTGTGCAGGCTGCCCGGACGTGCGATGCGCACTCCCAGGGCTATCTGCTGGGGGTGCACCATTCGCTGAAGTGTATAGTAGACATACTCTTCAAACCAGCCTCCCGTGAGGTAATCGACCTCTTTAGGAGCCAGCATGCCTGGCTGCTCGGGCATGAAGCCGAAGGCACTGAGCAGTTCTTTGATGCCGAGTATGGCTTCGCGACGATTGGGGATGCCGTGCATAATGTCGCTAATGGCCAAGGGTCGGCGGGTACCACGGTATTGCACTCTCAGTTGGTCGATAGCGCTAAAGGCACGGTGCGAAAGTTGGCGCCTCTTGAAGCATCCGAAAATGCGATGCGCCTCATCGGCAGAGCGTATCGGATGGTGCGAACGTATGGCCAGGTCGTGCGTGAGGCCATTGAGCTCAAAGTATTCAGCTAGCGACATGCGATAGAGGATAGGCTCAACGATATCGTCGTTGTCGTGAATACTGTCGTCGAAGACTGAGCTAACTATGACATTCTCGCGAGTCTGTACATAAAAAAACTTAGCATTATAGCCGGCAAACAAGTGCTGCACTGCTAGTGCCAGATAGCGCGACCCGCCAGCCAGATTGACCCAATAATTGCCCGAAGCAGGCACACGGGAGCGCAACTGCCGACAGATACGCTCGTATATGTAGCTGTCTTCACCACGTTTGAACCACACATAGTCGATGGCAGCATCGGCTATGTGCAGCAGCTCGGCATAAGGGGCCACCGCATTGCGGTCCTCCTTGGTGGAGATAAACAGCAGGCGGTCGCCCTCTTCATAATATTGTTTCAAAAACAGAAAGGCCGCCAAGGGCTCCTGTGTGTCGAAAATATTGACCAGCGTCTTCATACAATTGCTATAACTAACTATCAGTAAACTACTTCACACTTACCATAAAGGAACAATCATGTTACAAAAATACGAAAAAAAAACATTCCGACACGCTTTGCTTTATACTATCAGACACAATAATTTGCCAATTGCCACGTTATCATTACAATCAATCAACAACTACCCATGAAACAAAGCCTACTGCTAATTGTTGCGACCCTTATGGCGGCATGTGCCTGCCATAAGCCTGCTAACGACGTTGTAGAACAACCAACAGAGGAGCCTATCGGATATTACGAGCAATGCCTATATCGCCCCGGCGACTACGGCAGCACCAATTGGCGTATCCCAGCCATCTGCTGTCTTAGTGACGGCACCCTGCTGGCCATCTGCGACAAGCGTAAGCATAACGAGGGCGACCTGCCCGAGGATATCGACATTGTGGTGCGACGCAGCACCGACAACGGCCGCTCGTGGAGCGAACCCGCCACCATTGCCGAGGGCAGAGGCAGGAAACAGGGCTTTGGCGATGCCGCGCTGGTGGAATGCGACAATGGCGACGTAGTGTGTGTGTTTGTAGGCGGGAATGGACTGTTTGCATCCAGCCAGGCCGACCCAATACGCAGCTATGTGTGCCGCAGCAGCGACAAGGGAGAGACGTGGAGCGAACCCGAAGATATCACATTCCAACTATGGGGCGACCAAGCAACCAGACCTATGTGCCGGAACTATAGAGCCTCATTTTTCGCCTCGGGCAACGGCCTGCGGCTTACTCGTGGGGAACATGCAGGACGCATCATGTTTGCCGCCGCCATGTGTCGCAAAACAGGCAATATTTTGGACAATTTTGTAGTGTATAGCGACGACAACGGGACGAGCTGGAAGGTGTCGCAACGGGCATACGAGGGCGGCGACGAGGCGAAGCTAATGGAGTTGGAGGATGGCAGAGTGATGATAAGTGTGCGTCAGTCGGGAGCCCGTGGATATAACTATTCTACCAATGGCGGTTTGGCTTGGGGCACCCAAGGCCGATGGGACTGCCTCAAAGCAAACGCCTGCAACGGTGATATGCTCAGGGTGGCAGCTAGAGACCGTGGCGACAGTTGCAATATAATTCTGCACAGCCTGCCCAACTCTATGGAACGGCGTGATGTGAGCATTTTTGCCAGCTATGACGAGGGCGAGACGTGGCAAGACCCGGTGCTGTTGTTCGAGGGCCCTTCGGTCTATTCATCGATGACCCTCCTGAAGAATGGGAGCATTGGGGTGCTATTGGAAGCGAACCCTAACGGGGCCTGCGAGATATGGTACCAAAACTGGCCCAAGGAAATGCTCTTGAAGTAAGCGAACCACGAATCAATATTTTATTAGGTAGCCCAGCCTTAACCTTACTGATTACTTTGCCAGAGCCTTTATCTCAGCACTTCGATACAGCCGTTGTGCTGGGTGGCATGATGAATGCCTCGCCCCACAAAACGATAGAAATAGGTGCCTGCCGGTGCGTGCTGTGAGGCAGGGTCCCAGAATTGGTCCTCGCTATATATATTCTCGCCACGGAAAACCACTCTTCCTGTGCGATCGACAATAAGTAGCAAATTATATGGATAGCATTGGTTTTCGACCAGTCCGCCAATGACAAAACGGTCGTTGATGCCGTCGCCATTGGGTGTGACTACGTTGGGAAAGGTGAGCAGGCTGTCGCAATGGTCGCCCTCCCAGAAGATGAACAGATTGTAGTATACGACACTGTCGCACCCTACCTCGTTGGTAAGGATGAAGGGCATTTGGTTGACGCTGTCGGTGAAAAGGCTGTCGAGGAATCCCCACGGCAACTGGCTGGAGAGTATGGTATCGTATATGGCGGTATCGCTATTGGGGTTCACATGGAGTATATGCGTGACAAGGCTGTCCTGTCCCAGGCTGCCTATCAGTTGCTGGGTGAAGAGCGTATCGCCATATACGGTGGTGCCGGCAAGGGTGTAGGGCAGCTGACCAGGACAGATGTAGGTGAGGGTGGTGTCGAAAACATTTTCGATGACAGTGAGATGGTAGTAGAGCAGGGTGTCGCAGTGGGGCAGCACTCCGTGAACCCACAGCGTATCGGAACCTGCAAAGAGGTAGGTGGTGTCGTAGATGCTCCATGGGAGCTGGTTCTGGACTATTGTATCGTGGCGTGTGAGGGTATCGTCGGGCAAAAGGGTCAGATGGTAGTAGCGCAAGGTGTCGCACTCGAGGGAGTGGATGAAAAGAGAGTCGATGCCTGGCTGTGGGAAAGTGAGGGTATCCCAACGATACGGCAATTGGGAACGACAGACACTGCGGGTGGCGGTGTCGCGCACCATACACCCACATTGTGGACCAGTAAGGAGAATAGAGTCGGTAGGTGAGCAATAGCCCATCATCTCGATACGGCTGAAGCAATAGGAAGAGGTAGTATGGTAGTAGGGAGTAGGGGTTTCGTAAAAGCGAAACACAGCCTTGCCTCTCGGCCGTGGTCGCATATTGAAATGGTGGGTGCTAGTGATAAACCGGGAGGGTCCATTGCCTGCTGGCTGGGGCACAGCGTAGTTGAGGAAGTGAACCAACAGTGTGTCGCAAAGGCGGACATTCCTACCAGGGCCAAAGAAATAGGTTGTGGTGTCGTCAAAATGGACGGTGTAGACAAGCAGCGGAACAGAGTAGAGCGAGTCAGCCTGTTCGGTGACGGTGAAGTGGTTGAGGTTGAGTACGTGTGTATAGTTAGGGTCGGGATGCTGAAAATCAATAGTATCGATATAGAAAGGGACAAATGCACTGTCGTATGGCAGATGCTGTATATATGGCAGGAGAGCGTTGAGGTGGCTGACTGGCGAAAGCGAGTCGATATGGAAAAAGGGTTGAATAGAGTCGGCATAGCAGCGAAGGGTGTCGGGGCGTATGATGAGGCTGCGTTGATAGCTTGGAGCCATTTCGGAACAATAGTCATGTGGGTTGTTGTCGACGGTGATGCTGCGTGGCTGACAGAAATCGCCGTCGGCAGGCGAGTAGAAGTAGTGGTATTGCGTGTGGGAGCTCACAAAGTCGGGTTGCTGCCAATGGAACAGGTTGACATTAAAATAAAAGGCGGTGAGGGAAACGGGGACAGTGTCACCACAGGCCACCGTAAGCCATTGGGAAGTGGCGGTGGGATTGGCAAAGAGGGTGTCGGGCATCCACATGAGGCTGTCGGCGTCAGTAGGACCCATGAGGTGGTAGCGGACGGAGTCGGTACCACCATAGGGGTTGGAGAAAAGCACAGTGTCGTCGACAATGATATGCGCCACGCATGAGGGGGTGGTTTGAGCTCTTGCCAATAGAATCATGAGGAGCCAAAAAAGTAGAAAGGCATTTTTTCGTAACACGATGAAAATGATTTAACGATTTGTGTTCTGAATGATATCAACATCCCTGCCCATACGCACTTTTAGCCATGACTGCAGTCTGTCGACATCAGCCTTGGGAAGGAGTTCGGGCAACTCAATGAGTACTACAAACCCCACCTTACTGCTGCCCTCGCTGTCGGGAGTAAGTGTGTGGGCATTGCCCAGCACCACCCGCCGCACCTGGGGATACTGAACCACAATCTCGTGCGCCACTGCATCACTGAGGGCATCCTGCGCATGATAGGCGCGTAGCGAATCATTGAGCCGCATAATGCTGTCGGACAGTGTAGCCATACGCTCCTCCGAAGCATCATACAATTGTTTCACCAGCTCTGTCTCACTGCCCGAATAGTGACCTGCAGGGCTGCTCTTAAGCATTATCTGGCTACGACCTATACCCATTGATTCGGCAGCCGTGTAGAAGTCGTCTATCTCCGTCTGGGTGGGAGCAGGACCTGCCAACATTAATTCAACCGTAGCATGGCGCGATGAGTAGTGCGTTTTGTGGTCGTAGATGAAGCTTGAACCTATGGTGCTGTAATTCGACACCAGTTGCTGTACATGACGGTTGAAATTGCTTTCGCGCACTATCTGCACTGCCGAGAGGATGCTGGGAACAATGACAATAATCAATACTATGGTGACAGAGCGCTTGGAGAGTCTTCGACGCACATCGTTTTCTGCAACCAGGGGATATTTGAGATACTTGACGGTGAGGAAGGTGGCAAGAGCAATAAAGATGCTGTTGATAGTGAACAGATAAAGTGCTCCAAAGATATAGCGAAGGTTGAGCAGCGAGAGCCCATAGCCGACAGTGCACAACGGAGGCATCAGTGCGGTGGCGATGGCAACACCCGAAATAACGGTGCCTTTTTTCTTGCGTGAGAGCTCTAAAATGCCGGCAAAACCACCAAAAAGGGCAATAAGCACATCGTAGAGAGTGGGATTGGTGCGCGCCAAGAGCTCG
Source organism: Bacteroidales bacterium (assembly GCA_017428115.1). Lineage (GTDB taxonomy): Bacteria > Bacteroidota > Bacteroidia > Bacteroidales > P3 > Colimorpha. Next base: position 26,932 of record JAFRRK010000086.1, read on the forward strand.
GTGGGATTCTCCAAATGCAACGGGGTCAGCAGGAAATAGACAAACGAAGCCCCGATGCTGATAACAACCATTATTAGGAAATTCTTGAGCGACTGACGCACTAGCTGGTTGTCCTGTATACCCAATCCGAAACCAAAACCTAATATAGGAGCCATCACTGGCGAGATAAGCATTGCGCCAATGATGACGGGGATAGAGTTGACATTAAGGCCTACCGACGCAATGACGATGGCACACGCCAAGATAAACACATTGGCACCACGAAAATGGATGCCGTTGCGTATGCTCTCACTAGCCCCTTCACGATCGAGGTCGTCGGCCATACTCACCAATCGGCTCAGCTGGTAGCGTAGTTTCTTTTTCGTCATAGGGATTAATCAGTTTCTGCAAACAATAAAGCGCAACACAATCAAACCTCATTATAATCACACATTTTGAACGCGAAAAAGAGGGAAAAATTGTGTCTCAACCAAAAAAAAGGTGCCACCCAATAGAGGGAGGCACCCCAAATGCAAATATGAAAAACAAACGGTTTGCCTAGTGTAGGAAGGCCAACAGGATACCTGCTGCCACTGCCGACCCCACCACGCCTGCCACATTGGGACCCATGGCGTGTTGCAAAAGGTAGTTGGTGCGGTCGTACTCCAAACCCACATTATTCGATACTCGGGCAGCATCGGGAACGGCACTGACACCTGAGTTTCCTATCAGAGGATTAATCTTGTTGCCCTCTTTGAGGAAGAGGTTGAAAATCTTCACAAAAAGCACTCCAAAAAACGTGGCAACGATAAACGAGAAGGCACCCAAGCAGAAGATAAGCACCGAACGGCCAGTAAGGAACGAGGTGGCCTGTGTTGAGGCACCCACTGTGATGCCAATAAGGAGGGTGCAGATATTGACAATGGCATTGCTGGCCACATCGCTAAGACGTTTGGTGACGCCACATTCTTTCAGCAGGTTGCCGAAGAAGAGCATACCCAACAGGGGCAAGCCGCTGGGAACGATGAAGGCACAGAACAACAGACCCACGATAGGGAAGGTAATCTTCTCGAGCTTAGAGACCTGACGTGGAGGTTTCATGCGAATGCGGCGTTCTTTGTCGGTGGTCATCATGCGCATGATAGGCGGCTGGATAACCGGCACAAGGGCCATATACGAATAGGCCGACACCGCAATGGCACCCATCAGGTCGGGGGCCAACTGGCTGGAAAGGAAAATAGCCGTCGGGCCGTCGGCACCACCGATGATGCCGATAGCACCTGCCTCGTTTGGGGCAAAGCCCAACGCCAGAGCACCAGCATAGGCGGCGAAGATACCCACCTGGGCCGCAGCTCCTATGAGGAACAGCTTGGGGTTGGAAAGCAGGGCCGAAAAGTCGGTCATAGCACCGATGCCAAGAAATATCAGCGGCGGATACCAACCGTTCTGCACGCCGTGGTAGAGAATATTCAACACTGAGCCAGTCTCGTAAATACCTATCTTAAGGCCTGGATAGAAGGGGATATTACCCACCAACATACCGAACCCGATGGGAACCAAAAGCAACGGCTCAAACTCAAACTTGACACCCAGGAAGATGAATGTCAGTCCGAAAAGGATCATAATGATATGGCCCCACGTCACATTGGCGAAACCAGTGTACTGCAGAAACTGCATCATCTGGGTCGACATAAAGTCCATGAAACCACCTGTGGCTAACAAATTGAACATAATTGTACTTGTTTAAAGGGAAGCTTAATTAACTGATGACGATAAGGGTGTCGCCTTCGAGAACGCTGTCGCCCTTGCGAACATTGACCGATGTGACGGTTCCGTCGGTGTCGGCCTCGATATTGTTTTCCATCTTCATGGCTTCGAGGAGTACCACGCGCTGGCCGGCCTTCACTTGGTCGCCCACATTCACAAAGACATCGAGAATCGTGCCAGGCAGCGGTGTGGCCACCTTGGTACCGCCTGCCGCGCTGTTGGGGTTGGGGGCCGAAGCGCGCTGCACATCGCCGGCAGCGGCAGACACCCGGGGAGCGGCGGCACTGCTCACAATAGTGGTAGTGCGGGGCTTTTGGGCACGCATCTCTTTATCTACAGTGACGATATAGGGAGTGCCGTTCACATCCAGTTTGATTTCTTGGCCTTCTACCTCGTTGATGTCAACGCTGTATTCGTTGCCGTTTATCTTGAACTTGAAATTTTTCATGGTGTTTGGGTATTATTAGCGGCGGAAATGTCCGCCATCCGTTTCATCTTCTTGTGGAAAAGTATTGGTTCATATTGTATAACTTGGCATTCCAAGGAGTCCACGCACGCTCAACCTTCTGAATGGTAATCACGGTGTCCTCCTCGTCGTGCAGGTCTTGCTCATAGGCATAGATGGCAGCGGCAATGGCGGCATACACCTCGCCTGCCACATCCTTGCTCTTGGCCGGAGATATTGCCTCGCCCTTGGCGGCAGCTTTCTTCCCCTTGCGGTCCTGCACCTTCATAATGGCGGCACCATAGCCTTTCATGATGAAGCAGATGCAGATAAGGGCAAAGAACACAACCGCTATGGCCACTATTGCCAACCCCAATCCATGGGGGTCGGAAGCCTGTATACGTTCCGCCTGTTTCGGCACATGGTAGTGGAACGTACTCGCCAACTTGGCCTCCCCTACTCCACATCCAAGATCTACAAAGCTAAGGTCGTAGCCCACGGCATTCTTGCCCACGACCACAATTTCACCCTCCTCAACATTAAAATGGAAGGCATACGCCGCATGGGGCATTCCCACTATGGCTGCGGCCTGCAAGGTGTCTTCACCACCCTCAGAGCTACAATGGTTGGGATGCATGTCGACAAAGGCCAGATAAGAGGAGTCTTTCTGCGACGACGTAAGCACCACTATCTTATCGCCCACCACCGACACCGACACCGGGCGCAGTATGTTCTTCAGGTCGTGACGCCCCTTAAAGACATCTGTTGTAAAACGGCCAACACGGCGCAGCTCGCCATGATGACGCACCAAGAGGTCTACGGCACAATCGATACTGTCAATAAGCACATATGCATTCATGGCAGGCACATAGCACGACCTTACCGATACCAGATTGATGGGCATGTCGGCATGGTGGTGCATCGGACCGTGGCAGTCGGCAACCGGCGGTGTGGGCTGCGGCGGCACGGGCTGCCCTGCAGGCCCCGCCACGGCACTGCCCATCATCAATAGGATGCCGACAAAGATTGCGACTAATTGTTTACTATTACGTTTCATTTCAAAATTCTGCTATAACAATCAAAATGTCTGTTTTCTCTCCTGTGGTCTGAGGCTGCAGCCTGTAGGGGGAGAGGATAAAGGATTATCTACCGCCCTACATGCTGCAATCTCTTTCCCTAAGGCGCATTACTTGCCCTTCTGGCACTCATGCTTGCAGCCCTCATGGTTGCCCTCGCAACCCTCGTGCTGGTGAGCGCAACACTCATGTTTGCCCTCGCAGCAAGGGGTTTCACCGGCCTTGGCCTTGCAGCAGTTTTCGGTACCCTTGTTCACGCAGGTCTCGCAATTGTTGGCGGCGCAGGTTGTGTCCTCGCAGGTACACTCATGGTGGCAGTGATGCTCACACACCATCGTAGTGTCTACGGTGCTGTCCACACACTCCTCGGCAGCATTGTTGTTGCAGCAGGCCGACATGCCAAAAGCAAAAGCAGCAGCGGCAATAGCGGTTAAGAAAATCTTCTTCATTTTGTGTTGTTAGATTTGTTTTGTGGGGCGAAGAACCCCTGGTTAATAATTATATTTAGAAAATATCTTCTTTAATTGAGAGTTGAAAGTTTTGGTATTATTCTTAAATTGAGAAATTAAAATCAACACTTTAAACTTTAGGCTTCTACGCAATATATGACTAATTTTTTCAACAGCCTCGGAGATACGCAACACATGAGACGCGCTATGTGGAGATAGGAATCACACTCTGCTAGCCTCTCGTAAAGGCGCGACATCGGGAATGGAGAGCAAAAAAAAGTCATATACTATAATGATAGAGCCAAACTCTGAACTACAAAGGTATATTACAATGCTTCTTCATCGGCAGGGTGTCCTTCTTGGTGGCCAGCACCTGCAAGGCGCGAATCACACGGAAGCGGGTGTTGCGCGGCTCGATGACATCGTCGATATAGCCATACTTGGCGGCATTGTATGGGTTGGCAAACTGGTCGTTATATTCCTTCTCCTTCTGGGCCACAAACTTGGCTTTCTCCTCGGGGTCGGTTATCTCCTTCAGCTGGCGGCCATACAGCACCTCAGTGGCGCCGCTGGCACCCATCACGGCAATCTGTGCCGTGGGCCATGCATAGTTGATGTCGCCGCGCAGCTGCTTGCAGCTCATCACAATGTGGGCACCGCCATAACTCTTGCGCAGTGTCACAGTCACCTTAGGCACTGTGGCCTCGCCATAGGCAAACAGCATCTTGGCGCCGTGCACAATCACACCGTTATACTCCTGGCCTGTGCCTGGCAAGAATCCAGGCACATCCACGAGGGTTACGATGGGGATGTTGAAGGCGTCGCAAAAACGCACAAAGCGGCCGCCCTTGCGTGAGGCGTTGCAGTCCAGCACGCCGGCCATTGCCTTAGGCTGGTTGGCCACAATGCCCACGCTCACCCCGGCAAAGCGGGCAAAGCCAACCACCAGGTTGGGAGCGAATTTCTCATGCACCTCAAGGAACTTGCCGTCGTCCACTATGGAATGGATAATCTCCTTCACGTCGTAGGGTGCATTGGGGTTCTCGGGGATAATACTGTTGAGGCTGTCCTCCAGGCGGTCGATGGGATCCTGCGAAGGCACGTAGGGAGCCTCCTCGAAGTTGTTCGACGGCAGGTAGCCCACCAAGTCTCTGATCAGGGCGATAGTCGCCTCCTCGGTCTCGCCCACAAAGTGGGCCACGCCGCTCTTGGTGGCATGCACCATGGCACCGCCAAGCTTGTCCACCGTCACATCCTCGCCCGTAACGGTCTTCACCACCTTGGGACCAGTGAGGAACATGTAGCTGTTCTCCTTGGTCATCATAATGAAGTCAGTCAATGCGGGGCTGTACACCGCGCCGCCTGCGCAGGGGCCAAAGATGGCGCTGATTTGTGGCACCACACCGCTGGCCAAAATATTGCGCTCAAAAATCTGCGCATAGCCTGCCAGCGAATTGCAACCCTCCTGAATACGGGCACCGCCCGAGTCGTTCAAGCCGATGACGGGGGCACCAGTCTTCATGGCCTGGTCCATGATTTTGCAAATCTTCAGCGACATAGTCTCGCTCAGGCTGCCGGCAAAGACGGTGAAGTCCTGTGCAAACACATACACCGGCCTGCCGTCGATGGTGCCGTAGCCGGTCACCACGCCGTCGCCAAGAAACGATTGCTTCTGCATGTCGAAATTCGTGCAACGATGCGTGACGAACATGTCGAACTCCTCGAACGAACCTTCGTCGAGCAGCAGGGCGATACGCTCACGGGCCGTCAGCTTGCCCTGCTCATGCTGCTTGTCAATGCGCTTTTGGCCGCCGCCCATTTTGGCTTCGCTTCTCTTGTCGAGAAGCTCCTTTATTTTTTCTTCAAATGCCATTTATTTGAATTTTTGTAAGTTATTGATTGGGGTTTCGCTCGTGGCGTTAACCGCCGCACCGCTCCACCCAGAAACTACTTGTAACTAAGCTGAGAGATGAGAGCTATACGGTATTAAGTATTCAAACCCAATAGCCTATACTCCGCCTGCTTATTTGCAGCAAAACTCGGTCAGCACGCCCAGTGTGCTCTTCGGGTGCAGGAATCCGATGTGCAGACCCTCGGCACCGCCACGACTCTGCTGGTCGATAAGACGGACGCCTTTCTCCTTGGCATCGTTCAAAGCCTGGTCGGTATCCTCCACGCAGAATGCGATGTGGTGCATACCGCCCTTGCCGCCGTTCTTCTCAATAAAGGCGGCGATGGTGCTCTCCGGGCAAGTGGGCTCAAGCAGCTCAATCTTCACCTCACCAATTCTAAAGAAGGCTGTCTTCACCTTCTGGTCTGTCACTTCCTCAATGGCATAGCATTTCAATCCCATAACGTCCTCCCAGTAGCGGATAGCCTCGTCAAGATTTGTCACGGCAATGCCGATGTGTTCAATATGCGAAGGGGTCATTTTTGTGTGATTTTTTAATTTTTAATATATTATTTTCGATTATTTACTCTCAAAAGCACTAGTATTCAATACAAAACACTTACTCATGGAAATACAAAGGTACGAACATTATTTGACATACAAAAAAAAAATACTCCATCACAACAATAATTTTATCATCCACCCTCTTACCCGGCCTATCTAGTGCGATTCGTGCATGGTCTTATCATGTTTTAGGCCGACTATCGCTGGTGGCAAAGCAATGATAATTGCTGTAGCCGATAGTGGGCAATTCACACAGATACTTCATAGTTCTTAGCTCTTACCTCTTACTTCCTTCCGCCCTGCCTCCCCCCTGCCTTCGTCTCCGGAAGCGAAGGCACTACGAAGGCACTATGGAGGTTTGACGTGTGTGTGCTACCGTCCTTTTGTGATAATTATACCGAAAACAAGCAAAAATTAGGGTGCCATTAAAAAAAAAAAAGTGGCACATCGTTATACGAATCCACATAGATGAAAGCCAGATTTTTGCAGAGTAAAAACAACGTCACTCCACAAAAAGAAGTGGCACCTGATGACGATGACGATGACAAAAGGGATGAACCATCTCAACACAGAAGTTGATTGTAAGGCCCATAATTTATTGAATCACACTCAAACATTTGACTGGGGAACAAAAAAAAGTGGATAGATGTGTCGGTATGTGGGGATTTTTGCGTATATTTGCAGTGGTTTAACTTTTAATTATTTGAGATATGAAGAAAACATTAATCGCTGTAATTGTTGCAGGTAGCCTGCTGTGCGGGTCGTGCACGTTTTTGGATAATTTGGCGAATAACTTGTCGAGTATCGCCAATTTGGCTAATTGCGAGTATTCGCTGAAGAATGTGTCGAACGTGTCGGTGGCAGGGGTGAATGTAAAGAATGTCACCAGTGGCAATATCTCGGCCACGGACGTGGTGAAACTGGTTTCGGCCATCACCACAAAGAGCGTGCCGCTGGCGTTGAATGTGAATATCAATGTGAAGAACCCTACCACTAAGAATGCCCTGCTGACGATGATGGACTGGGCATTGGATGTTGCCAAGACGGAGTTCGCCACAGGGGTGACAAACCAGAACTATAACATTGCTGCCAGCACAACGACCACTGTGCCGCTGGGAGTGAGCACCGATTTGTATCGGCTGTTTTCGTCCGACGGGATAGAGTCGTTGAAGACGTTTGCCAGCAGTTTTAACAGCCAGGGCACCTCGTCGCAGCTGGGTCTGCGCATCCGCCCGTCGGTGTCGGTGGCGGGACAGACCTTTAAGTCGCCCTCGTATATCGAGATTATGAAGCCCACGGGCACTAACACTTCGGGCATCTCTACCACGGGCACCCAGTCGGGAAGAATTTGAATTTAGTTTATATATAAAAACACTGGGCTCCTCTTTGTTGAAGAGGGGCCCAGTGTTTTTTTTGTTTTTAGCTCCGTCAGAAACCCATGGCGAATAGTTGCCAGTATTTGTTTTCGAGCTGGCTCCAGGCAAAGGAGCTGTTCTCGTATTGTTGGCGGGTGAAGTTGTTGAGGGTGGCGTGCATGTCGTCGGTGCGGCTGAGGCGGTCGTAGCGAGTTGCCTCGCGTTCGAGAGCCTCTAGACTGCCGAAGGCCTTGTCTTCAAAACTTTGCAGCTCGCTCTGCATGGATGCCTTGGTGCGCTGCCAGGCTACGGTTGCCAGCTTGTTGGCACGGCGGTATTTCCATACTATGGCGTCGGGGTTATACTCTTTTTGGCCACAGATGCTGTAGGGCTGGGGCAACTGGGTGGTGCCGCAGAAGATGGGCACACGGGGTGACTGGCCGGGATTGTCGACCGACATCCAGCACACACCGCCCACGCAGTCGGGCAGCCAATCGCGCAGCTGTGCTACGAACGAGTAAGAACACCAAGCCACGCTGACTGTGCGGCGGAAATGAACAGTGCCGGGTGCGATGGTGTTGAGGGTCTGCTGCATGGTGGAGGTAAGCCAGGGGTTGGCAATGGGGCTGGTGATGGTGTCGACATAGGTCTTGCCGTTTTTGTCTTTGCGGCTGACGGTGGTTTTAATGTTCTGGCACATATCAAGGTCGGTGCCTTCGTAGGTGCTACGGAACAGCTCCATCACTTCGCGCACATCAACATCCTTGTCGGGGCGCACAGAGAAGGGCAGCTCGGGCATGTCCATAGAGAGTTGTAGCGAGGGGGCCAGATGGCTGAGAATGAAATATTCTCTTTCACGGAAGTTTTTGCCGTTGGCGTATGAGGCGTTGAAAGCCTTCCAGAAAACGAACTGGCCTTTGCCATCCCAGAGGCCATAGCGGCGGGCGACGGACTCGATGTTGTCGGAGCACATAAAATACTCACTGTTGCCACGCTGCAGGAGACCTATGCGGGGTATGTTGCAGCTGACACCCACATGGTCGTCAGGGATGCGCTGTGCGGCCCAGATACCGCCGATATTGCCTTTGCCTTCGCCAAGGATTTCCATCTGCCACACCTCTTTGGTGTCGGCAATGGTGATGCATTCGCCGGCATCGCCATAGCCATATATTTTAATAAGGTCGGCAATAAGGCGTATGGCATCGCGGGCGGTGGTGCAGCGTTGGAGTGCTATGCGCTGCAGCTCTTCTATGAGAAACATGCCGGCGGGGTTGCGCAGGGTGTCAGGACCGCCGAAGGTGCTTTCGCCTATGGCCAATTGATGCTCGTTGAGGCAGGGGTAGGCAGTGTTGAGGTAGGCGTAGGTGTGTGACACTTCGGGAATGGCACCGGCCAGGCGCACGCCGGTGGTGTCGCCACGGAAGGTGGTGTGGAGGGTACCTTTGTGTACGAGGTGCACGGCACCGGGTTCATGGTCGGCGGCAGGCTCGACGTACATCCAAGTGCGGTAGCGGCCGTCGCAAGTGTGAGAGGTGATGACGCTGCCATCTTTGGAGGCGCGTTTGCCTACCATGATGCTGGTGCAGCTCTGACCGTCGAATTCGGGTTGGCTGATCTCTTGTCCTACAGCGGAGAAGACGAATGCCAACAAGGCTAATGATAGTAGTACTTTCTTCATGGTGTTGTTTATATTTTATTATCGTTTACTATATTGTAGAATACTTGTGCGGCTAGGGGAATGAGTTCGTCGGGGAAGTCATAGTCGGGATGGTGTAGCTCGGCGTGTTTTTCTCCGGCACCGATGCCGAACATGGCTCCAGGATAGTGTAGAAGGTAGTTGGCAAAATCTTCCGACCAGCGGAATGGAGTGAGGACATATCGACTACGGCAACCGCACACCTCTTCGATATGTTCCACGCTCAGCGAATTATTCTCAGTGGCGCGAAATGGCTCGACCAGGGTGTGATGCAGTTGTAAGTGATGGCGTGCCGCAATGGTGGTGACGGTGACGACAGTGTCGGAAAGGAAATGTTCCATGCTGCCGTTAGTGAAAGCGCGCAAGGTGAACATCACATCGGCACTGCCTGCCGAGGTACCGAAAGCCTCTTCACCCAAACGGACGCATATCAGTGTGGCCTGTCGGAAAGCCTCGTCTGAGACATTTTGCAGGCTGTTCATCCGACTCACCTGCTGTATGATTTCGGCCACGGCCATACCGGGATTGATTCCTTTTTCAGGTGTGGAGGCATGTGTTTCACGGCCGGTGAGGCGGAACACGATGCCTGTGGAGGCGGCAGAAAAGGTGTGACGATTCAGCACCACGGTGCCGAGCGGAAATCCGGGCAGATTGTGCAGGCCGTAGATGGCACGGATGTTATATTGTTGCAATATCTGTGCGTCTATTATCTTCTGTGCGCCCATGCCTGTCTCTTCTTCGGGCTGGAATATGAGTAGCACATTACGTCCCGATGGGATTCCTCGCTGGGCGATGTATTCCGCCAACTGAAGCAGTATGGTGGTGTGGCCGTCATGGCCGCAGCGGTGGCCGATGGGCAGGGCGTCGATATCGCCTCGGATGGCTATGGTGGGGTGCGACGGCTCCTTTCCCCAAACGGCTACGACACCGTATCCGCCGACATGCGTACAGACCTTGTCGGGATGATACAGTGCCAACTGCCGCACAATGAGGTCGTGCGCGTATTGCTCGTCGCCCGATACTCCGGGATGGGCATGCAGGTCGTGTCGTATATCGGTCAGTGTCATGGTTGTTTGCGTACTAGTTGTTTGAATGTTTCGCCCCTTTCTTCAAAGTTTTTGAAGCTGTCGTAGCTGGCAGCGGCGGGTGAAAGCAGGCAGACGCTACCCGGAGCGGTATGGAGGAAGCTCCAGTGGACTATCTGTGAGTAGTCGTCGGCGAGCAGCAGGTCCCTGCCCTCCAGTGGGCTGAGGGGATGGAGCAACATCTCGCTGTGCATCCTGCGGCCGGCAGCACCCACAAGGACCAGGTGGGGAATAGTGGCAAGATGAGGGTAGAGAGGGGTGTAGTCAATACCGCGATCGTAGCCACCGAGTATGAGGGTGTTGACGTTGGGAATGGCTTGAAGGGCTGCGATGGTGGCCTGGGGTATGGTGCTGATGGAGTCGTTGTAAAAGGTGATGTTGTGGTAGGTGCCTACCAGTTCCATGCGGTGTGGCAGGGTGTGGAATGTGGCGAGGGCTTGCTGGAAACCGTCTTGTGAAATATCTAGGAGGGTCGCTATTTGTAAGGCGAGGTAGGTGTTGGAGAGGTTGTGGTCGCCCAGCAGGGGGCTGGGCATTTGGGCCACAGAGGAAGTGCGGGCATCATGTAGCGAATAAGGATGAATGGTGGAGTGTATGTGTGGCCGCAGCTCAGCAACAAGGTTGGCCAAGTCAGGGCTGTCAGCGCAGTAGTAGCAGTGGTCGGAAGGCTGCTGGCGGAGCATAATCTGCATCTTGGCCATCTGGTAGTCACGATAGTTGTGGTAATGGTCGAGATGCTCTTGGTAGAGGTTGAGAATGGCAGCAATGTGTGGGGCGCGACGGATGTTTTGTAGCTGGTGGCAAGAGAATTCGGCAACAATGAAGGTATGCTGGCGGATGAGGGGGATGATGTCGAAAAGGGGTATGCCCATATTGCCGGCCAACAGTACGTGGCTGTTAGCGGGGAGGCTGGCTGTCTCGGCTGGTGGTGGGACGCTTGTCGACAGTTGTTTGTCGTTCTCAAGCATCGTGCGGGCGGTGAGACACTCCGAAAGTATATGGTAGATAAGTGCTGCGGTGGTGCTTTTGCCCTTGGTGCCAGTGATGCCAATACAGCGGTCGGCATATACTTGGAGAAAGAGGTCGCTCTGAGAGGTGACGACCTCGGGGTCACACCTACCCTCGAACTTCATCATGGGTATGCCCGGCGATTTGAATATGAGGTCATAGGAGTGATTAAGGGCATCGAATATCTCAGCGTCGTCACAAGCCACAACAATGTGGTTGTCGGGTACAAACTGGCGCAACAAGGCATGGGTGCTACGCCCCTCACGGCCGTAGCCTGCTATTAAAATGCGCCTGCCTGTAAGAAGGCGGCTAATGTGCTGCTGCCTGTACATATTGAGTGATGATGGATAGCTCTGTTGGCGGGAGATTGTGCTGGGGGAACAAGTGGTGGAGGTTAATGGAGGGTGGGTCGGGCTCGAATCCGCAAAGGAGGGCGGGGCGGCTGGCGGGATACCAACGGCTGAGAGTCATTGCGAGAGCCGCATGAACCTCGCTGATAGTCCCCACGCATTCAAATGGCTTGGTGGGGGCTTTGCCCACCAGTTGGTCAAAGAGGGGTTGCAGCTCAGTGTCGTCAAGCATATTCTTACCGAATATGTGGTTGAGACGCGAAGGAGCAACGAAGGGAGAGAGAATGATGTAGGCAAAGAGGCATTTGGCACACTTGCCGCACCAAGTGTCGGTTTTGCTGCCCGCGTTACAGCTGCGGAAGATGGGAAAGTATTTTTCGTGCTGGCTGAAAATCATGGCTATCTGCAACTCGGACAGGGGTCGAAGAAAGCTGTAATAGTCAGCTCCTATGGGCAAATAGCGTGAGACGTATTGACGGAAGTCGTTTTCAAATTGGAAACTTTTGGAGTATTGGTGGTTGACGGAGGTGCCGGCCACAGTGCTCTCGTTGGCACTGTTCTCGTTGGAGAGTGCAATATGCGGGATGCCACTGAGCTGGGCGGCGAGGAGGGTGTAGAATGCCAACATAGCACTGAAGGGGGTGTGGCCGTTGAGGCATCCCTGGCTGTTGAGCCTGAGTAGAAGTGGGTCGATAGTACGCTGGATGACCAGCACTTGGTCCATGTCGTAGCCGGCTGCAGCGGCACATGCGATAGTGGCTCCGCGGGGGTTCATGATGAGCGGCCTAAGGGAGGTCTGCGGCAGGCGGCGTAGCAGCTCAAGTGTGACCACTGAGTCTTTTCCACCGCCTATGGGCACTAGGTGGGCATCGCCATCTAGGTGTGTGGGCAATGGGTCTGCCGCAATGGGGCGCCCTTGAGGCTGAATGGTTAAGAAGTCGTCAGGGCTGCAATGGATGTCGTTGGTGTAGAAGAATTCGCCCAGCCCGTAATAGTAGACTCGTTTCCAAAAAGCCACCTGGTCATCGTCCAGCCAGCCGCAGCCGACCCTGACTGTGGGTGGGCAATAGCATTTCCAATAGCTCACCAACTCAATCATGCCGATGTTGAAAACAAGAAGATCCATCACCTGGCGGGGCTGATTCATCTCAAGAAAGTGCCGGGCGGGGATGAAGGCTGTGGGGCGGAAAAGTATATTGGAACCTATACGAAAAGCAAAAACGATGTGCAGTCCGTCGGGCTGCACATCGTATTGATAACTTTCGTAGACAAACTCGGGGTATGTCTGACGGAAGGCATCATATTTTGTCTGGTTGGACATCCGTCGTTTATTTGAGCTTGAACTCTGTTACGCCGATAAGATTGCCGTTGGCATACAGGTTCAGGCGGTAGATGCCCGCCTCGAGCTCCATGTCGTCGTCCTTGCTCCAGTTCATGTCAAACTGGCGGCTGTCGCCGGTGAACTCGAATGCCTGGACGGTTGTGTAGGTAGTGCGAACGCCATTGGCATCAAACTTCTGCTCAACAGTGCCGTTGTGGAGAGCCACGTTAGAGGGCGAAGTGATGACGGCATAGATGGTGATGGTGCCGGGTTCAACAACGTTGTTGGCCAGAAGGTGGCCCTCAATACGGAAGGCGTTGGTGGCAGAAGCGCGCGAAGTGGGGCGGCCGGTGCCGTTCGAAAGGCGTTTGAGGGGGGTGACGCTGAGGTCGGCAGTAGAGAGGACAGAAGCACGGCTTACGCGGGCAGCCATCTTGGCATTCTCAACAGCCACATTCTCAGCATTGCGGCGGATAGCCACCACCTCGTTGCGAAGGCTGTCGTTCTCGGTGCGGAGCACAGCGTTCTCAGCACGCAGACGTGCCAGCTCTTCGACATACTCGTCGCACTGGGCCTGCAGTTGTGCCAGTTTCTTGTTGATGGCGCCCTTGGTCTGGGCCACGTTGTTGCTGCTCTTGGCAGCGGCCTTTTCGGCGGCGGCCTTAGCGTTGCGGGCACTCTCGTTAGCTTCGTTGACCAGGGCTATCTGGTTGGCAAGCTCTTCCTGCAAACGGGTGATTTCGGCCTGCTGGGTAGCCACCTGACCTTGGAGCAGGGCTATCTGGGCTGTGGCTTCGGCATTGGCCACAGAGCTATTGTCGGGACGCTGACCGAGCAGATAGGCCATGTGAGCGGTGAGTGAATCGTTGATGTTGGTAAGTGCCACCTTGTCGTTGGTGAGGGCCACAATGCGTGCATCCTGCTCCTTCACCTGACGGCGTAGGCGTGCGATGGTCTCACGGTCGGCAAAGCCTTCGGTGTTGCGGAGGGCATCAAGCTCGGCAGTCTGCTGGTCAAGGCGTTGCTGGAGATAGACTATTTCGGCCTTCTTAGCCTCGAGTTGGGCGTTGAGTTTGCGCAGCTTGGCTGAGCTTACGCCGCTAGCCTTGCCACCACGGGCAGTCTTGGTGGTAGCGGCACCCTTTGAGCCAGAGTTGTTCAACTGGTCTATCAGATTCTGGATTTCGGCAGCCTGAGCCTGAATGGAGCTGTCGCGCTGTGCCAGTTGCTGGGAATATTCGTCGCAGCTCTGCTGCATCTCCTGATACTCCTTCATTATTTCGTCCAAACGGGTCTGCATTTCGTGCACCGTAGGGCCGTTTTGAGTGTTCTGTTTACAAGAAATAAGGCAGCCTGCTGTGAGAAAAGCAAGTGCCACAACCGTGAAAATTGACTTCTTACTGCTTGTGTTCATTGTATTTAAGTATTTATTTCTATCTATTTAAAAAAAAGATTGTACTTTTGTAATCGAATTGCAAAGATAAATCATTTTTTTTGAATAGTAATCTTTTTTGTGAAAAAAATATGAACCGCCTTTTGATAACAACACTCCTACTGCTGTTTACCAACCCGTTGCTCCATGCCGAGCGCGATAGTTCCACCTGCTGCCACCTGATGCTCCACGGCGGCGCTGCCTACGGCCTATATCGCGACATGGGCACTTCCCCCCTCACCTATCGTGGCATCCAGGCCGCCCCGGGCATTTCCTTGTCTGTAGAAAACTCGCAGTGGAGCTATGAGGCACTGCTGCTCACCGACGCTGGAGCCTATGGTTTGAAGTTGGGGATAGACTATATTCAATCATATGGCGGACACCCGCTGGTGGGATTTGGCATCTGGCGCAACCTCTATGCCGACAGCCGTTGGAGGATGTGGCTTGGGGGCGTGGTGGACGACCTCTTCGACATACGCTACAACCGCTCGCTGGGCAATGCCTCGGCCGCCTTTGGCAATTTTGCCCGCCTACATGTCGACGGCCGTGTGGAGTATCGCCTATCCCGGTGGCTGCTGCATGCCAGGCTGCAGCTCAACCTACTCACACTCAATTATCGGCCCGGGTTTGCCTATATGGATAATTTCGACCAAGAGATATCTGACCCCACAGCCAACACATTTGACCAATACCGCTCATACGCCTCGCTGGCAAGCTCGGCCCACACCGATGTGGGAGCCACCTACTGCCTCAACAATGGCAACAAAGTGGGAGTATCTTATCGTTGGACCTACCTCACCTCACGCACCACAGCCGCGGCACCCCACCTGTTCGAATCTGCCGACCATGCGCTGCTGTTTCATCTAGGATTTGCATTGACTGATAAAAAAAGATAGTACCTATGAAATATTTCTACTACATCGTCCTGACAATTGTCGTAGTCTGCTGCGCAGGTTGCGAGCGGGCACTGATGACTGACGACCTCCCTGCCACTGCGCCCACCACATTCGACTACCTCTGGAACAAGTTTGACCAGCAATACTCGCTGTTCGACGTCAAGGGCGTCGACTGGGACGCAGTCTACGACAGCCTTCGCCCCAAGGTGTATGGCGGGATGAGTGCCGACAGCCTATTTGCCGTGTGTGCCACCATGCTGGGCACGCTCAACGATGGCCACGTAAACCTCTATGCAGGCTTTGATGTGTCGCGGGCCGACTCGCTCTACTATCGTTTCTATTCGCAAGGCGGCATCGATGTCAACACCATGGTGCTCAACTATCTGGGCATGGGCTACCACAGCACGGGCGGCATGGCACACACCGCCCTTTGCGACGGCCGTGTGCTCTACATCTATTACGGCTCGTTCAGCAGTGCCGTATCACCCTCGCTATTTCGTCGCATCATCCAGTCGTACCCACAGCTGCAGGGGATGGTGCTCGACCTACGCGGCAATGGAGGAGGCTCACTCTCAAACGTAATCAACATACTGCGACTCATGCCCTCGCACGGGCAGCAGCTCTATAGCAGCCAGATAAAGTCTGGCCCGGCCCACGACCAATTCACCCCCCTGGTGCCCACCTATGCTCCCGACCTCTCGTCCGACACCACACCGTTCACAAAGCCCGTTGTGGTGCTAATTGACAGGGGCTGCTTCAGTGCCACCAGTGTCTTTGCCATCTGCACACAGGCCTATGACAATATGCTCCTCATGGGCGACACCACTAGCGGCGGGCTGGGGCTGCCCACAATGGGCTATCTGCCCAACGGGTGGCGCTACCGGATGCCCGTTACACGAACCGAAGCCCTCGACGGCAAAAACTATGAAAACGGCGTCCCGCCCGACATACTGCTGCCCTTCGACCGCCACCTGGCCCAAACAGAGGGCAGAGACAACCTCATCGACTCGGCCTGCTCCTATATCCTGCACCACGGGATAAACTGAACATTATTGCTTAACGTGTGGATTAAAAGCATCTTACAACTCAATCACCAACTTTTGACCAATGAAACAAAGCCATGAAACTCCCTAAAAACCCCGTTTCCTCTCTGCCTCATCTTCGTCCTTCCTCCGTCCTACCATCGAAGAACAAGCGACACATAAACGGCTAAAAAATTGATTATCAACTATCTTTTCACTCACTATTAAATAAAATCTTTATTACATGGAAATACATATCAGAGCCAGCTACCCAAACTATCATATGGTATGCCGCTACGCAAATCTGGGGCCGGAAGTGTTTAACCGCGATGTTGACGATGTCAACAACACCCTCGAAGGCAACAAACCCGGCACAGTCATATATTCCTATCAGCCAGGAGGTGAACGCCATGAGTTTCCCCCACGCTGGTACGACATGTACAAACTGCTAAAAACCAAAGGCAAAGAACAAGAGGACTACCTTCGCCTAATCCTTGCCGAACACGACCACACCGCCACTCCCGAGCAGCTCAGTAAGCTGGAAAGCCTCCGTCAGGAGTTCCGCCAGAAGATGGCCGACTACGTGGCTGCCAACCCTATCCCAGACAACGAGGAGCTCATCACACCCCTTACCGACCGCCAGTTTACCGACGACCAAATCAGTCACAAGGGCCGAATGCTAGTGGAGCTCACCCAGAATTGCTACCCTGTGCCCGACTTTGTCATCCTCACAGCCGAGTGTTTCAAACATCCCGAACATCACGAGGAGCGTTTGAGACAGGCCATCGACTACTTGGAGGTGATGACCCACCTCACCCTTGGCGACAATGAGCATCCCTTGGTCTTCGCCATCCGCTGCGCCATGCCGCAATACATTCCCGGGCTTATGCCCACCCTGCTCAACATCGGCGTCACACGCACCGCCTACCAGGCCCTCTCATCCCACCCCGAGCGCACCACCATGGCCAACCGCGTCTACCTCTCCACCCTGCACACCATTGCCGAGATGCTCAAAATAGAGAGGAAATACCAGGTATCCGACATAGCCCTCACCGACCAACTGCAACGCCAGCGCATAGCCAACATGGAGGCAGAAATATGTGCCGCCAGCCCCGATGGCGAAAGGCTCCTGAACGATGCCTTCTTCCAGGTGCTGAAGCTGGTAGAATATGTGCGCAGTTTCTATATCGACCACCAGGACCTCATACTCACCTTTATGCAAGGCCGTCAGGCATTCCCATCCCTGATACTGCAGCGCATGGTATGGACCATAGGCAACAACCAGTCATATCCGGGTGTGCTCTACAGCCGCCATAGCCGCACCGGCAAAGGAAGTCAGATAGAGAGCTATCGCAACATCTTTGGCGAAGAAATCATGACTGGCGATGTCACTTCCGACGACCGCGCCTACACCAATCGCGAAACCATCAAAAACGATTTTCCCGCCGTCTTCCACTTTCATCCCCTCCTTGCCAAGCTCGAGGAGCGCTACCGGTCGCCTGTCACCATCGAGTTTGCAGTCGAAACACGTCCCAACCTCATCAGCCTCTTCTCTGTACTGCAGCTCAACATGTCGGAGCTCACCGGCCGTGCCGCCCTCATCTCGGCCATCGACCTACTGCAAGAGCACCGCATTGAGGAAAGCAACGTCCTCGACATCATCAAGCCTTACCACCTGAGGCAGATAGTTTCCGCCTCCATCGACGACCATTCGCTACAGAACCTCCAATATTTCGGCCACGGCCTCAGCGTGCTTCCCCGCACTGCCATCACGGCTGTGCTATGCTTCGATGCCGGTCAGGCGCGCCACCTGGTGGCCCAAGGGCACCAGGTATGCCTATGCCAGGAACGTTTCGTACCCGAAGACACAATCATTCTCAATGAGATACATGCCATCCTCAGCCTCACTCCCGCAGCCATACACGTTGTCACCGCCTGCCGGGGCTACGGCATCCCCGCCCTACTCGACCTACACAACTACGGCATCAGCCTTATTGAGCGCGACGGCCAGCGCCTGCTGGTCAACCAAGAAGGATTGGAGCTGAAAGAGTTTGACAATGTCACCATCTCCAGCCGCCAGCAAACTATCTATAAGGGGGTTGCCGCTTTCAAACCGGCCCGCTTCTCCAAGTTTCTTCATGGCGAGGCCGTTGAGCTCTCGCCCGAAGAGCTGCCCTTCTTCAACGACATGAAGCGCGCCTACCAGGCCTACCAGCAGATTGTCACCCGCCAGCAGGCCTCCGTCATCGACGACATCGACAAACTGGCACGCCTCATACGCCTCGAGCTGCAGGACAAGCCCGACATTGCACGCGACATTGTCAACAGCTGGTATGCCGACCACTCCGACCTCTATCTCAAGCAGGTGCTACAGAGCCGTATGGGCTCACACCAAGACCAATCGCGCCTCTTCGGCTTTTTCACCGACAGCCACAAGGCACACTTCCTACAGTCGGTGTCGGAAGTATGCCTGCAACAGGGGTTGTGGGGATTGCGTGCTGGCTCATTTATGATAGGGCGTTTCATTGCCAAGGAGTTGCCCACAGCCGTGTGGAACTGTCTCACCGACCGCCAAGTGGCATTCCTCCTTAACGAGTATGTCCTTTACGAGAAATACCAGCAGGTGCTGCAAGAGGTGGGCGAGATACGTCTGGCACGCGCCCATAGCCGCATCGAAACTGAGGGAGTGGACAATTTAGAGATACCTCATTTCGAGCTTCATGCCTTCATACCCCTTCTCAGTGCCACCCACCATTGGCCCAATGTGGCTGCCGAATTGGAGAAAATCGAGCACCAGCGCAGCACCTGCACTCTTGTCAAGCAGCTGTCGCAACCAGTCGACAAGATTTTCGACACCTCACAAGGATGGGTGAGAGACGAAATAAAGCGGCACAACTCTTAAACACAAATCGGTCATTAGGCCGACTTTTCAATTATTCTTGTCTTTTTCAAGTCTGTTTCAGGCATATCAGCATTTCTTTCGGCATCTTGAACACATTCCTGTCTCACCGTAGCTGAAAGGCATTCACTGGATGCCTTTCTCACCTTCGCCAGCGATGGGGCCAATCTGCTCGAAACAAATGCTAATCTGCCCATAAACCCTAATGACCGATTTGGGTTAAAAACTTTTTATGCCAAAAAGTAGCTTAAGCTCGCTTGGCAGCTTGTTCCACTACAACTCTGAATGTTGAGCAGCAGCAATACACTAGATGAGATATGTGAGGGCGGCAGCTATTGTGCAAGGGCCTGCACCAGATGGTCTGCCCCCTCGAATATCTGGCTGATATGAGTGGCGGCCATGTAGGCGGGTGTGGTGTAGACCTTCAGCTGGCTGTCGATGCAGACATCAGTGGGGCCGCAATGTACTACGGTGGCACCCAATTTGCGGGCGGCATCGGCGGCAGGGCACGCCCCTCCGAGGGTGAGTCGTACGCCATAGGGGCCCAGTACTTTTGCCAGTACCATAGGGGCTATGCACATGGCTAGAATGGGCTTGTGAAGGCGGTATGTAGCTAGGATGGCCTGTTCCACATCAGGACGCACGGTCATGCCGTCACCGTCGAAGGCAAAAGTTGAGAGGTTGCGTGCCGCACCCATGCCACCCGGGAGTGCTAAAGCATCGTATTGGGCGGGATTGTAGCACGACAGGGGCTTGATGTCGCCGCGGGCTATGCGGGCGGATTCTACTAAGAGGTCGCGCCGCGAGCCGTCCTCGTTGCCGTCGAGGTGGCTGACTACATTATATTCCCCTTCGGGGGCAAAGCATTGATAGTTCCACCCGCGCCGGTCGATGGCCAGCATGAGGGAAAGGGTTTCTTGAAGTTCGCTGCCGTCGCGATTGCCGCAGCCTGAAAGGATGAGGGCGATAATCATGGATTGTGTTTTTTATGGGGTTGTGAATTGATGAATTGTCGTCTAGGAAGATAACTACGCTATACGGAGGGCTATAGCCCGAGGATGGCTTCGATTTGTTCGGTATCGCGTATGTTGCGCAGTCGGTTGTCGACAACGTGTGCTTCGCTGCTTTTTAACAACTCGGCAAAGTGTTCCTGCACAGTGATAACCGCCTCGAGTTGCCTATTGTATAGGTATAGCTCGGAGAGGTGGTTGATGGCCTTGATGTTGAGGTATTCCTTGTCTAGCTTGCTATAGGCTTTGCGTAGGTTGCGAAACGACTGTAGGTCGGGCTGTATGGCGGCATCGAGCTGACGATAGGTGTCGTAGAGCTGTATGGCACGCAGGCAGCTGAGCTGCATGTCGTAGTAGTCGGAGAGCTGTTGAATAAAGAGTGAGCCGCCTTTGGTGTCGATGAAGGTAGGTATGAGGACATATTGTTTGCGGATGTTCTGATAGCCGTTGTAGATGGTGAGGTGCGACATCCAGCCTCGTGAAATGGTGTCCTGCGTGGCGTTGATAAGCTGGCGTAGGCTGAGGATGGTGTCGTATTGGCGTTGTAGTGTTTCGAAGTAGTCCATCTCATAGCCAAAGCGAGTGGCATCGTCGAGGGTTTGGTATTTGGGGGTTATGGGGTTGGCTTCGCGCAGTTGGCGATAGGCTTTGGCTATATCGGAGTAGCGTGACGAGCCGTTGCGAACGATGCTGTCGCCGTGCTGCTGGATGAGCTTCAGGCGGTCGAAGTCGCGCAAGTAGCATTCCTGCACTTGGATAAATTCGTTGAGGTTGTCAATGAATATCTCGGCATCGATTTGGGTGTTGAAAGCAGGGACCGTGTTGACGGTGTTGGCCACCTCTTGGTAAGTCTTTGCCACGTCGCGGAAATTGGGTGAGTAGAGGCTGACGATGCGCTTGGATGTGGCGCTGATTTTTTCGCGCAAGTCGATAACGGAGAGGTAGCTGTTTTGGATATCAACAATGTTTTGCAGAGAGGCAATGTAGTCGTAGTATTCGTGCAGGTTGGCGAAATTGGGGGCGGGGGTAGCCTGGCGGAACACACGCTGGTAGGAGCGGAGCACATCGCTGTGGGTATGTCCGCAGCGCACTTTAAGGGTGTTGGCGAAGTTGTTGATGCGGGCGGTGTAGTTGTTGTTACCTAGAAGGTTGTCTATGACGTTCTGCTGAAATTGTGAGAAGCGCCGTAGGCTGGCAATGTATAGTGTGTCGGCACGGCGGTTGGAGAAGTCGTAGCGATTATATACCGACAGGTAGGCGTAGTATAGATCTTTGAGCTCCTTCTTGCGGGCGCGGTCGCTGATGCCAATGCCCTCGCAGGCATTGACAATGGTGCGGTGGTTGCGCATGATGGTGTCCTTACACTGGTTGAGCGATGTTTGCTGGATGGCATCTTGACGTATGTGTTCGCGTTCGATATATTGGTGGGCACGATTTAGAACGGTTTCTGAGAGGGTTTTGATTTGTTGGCTGTAGTGGTTGTAGTCGTCAATATAGTGTGTGGCATCAATCCAGACGGTGTCGTTTTGGTGGCGGTAGTCGTAGAGGAGCACATTCTCCATGGCCATCAGCTTGGCATTGATAGTGACGCAAGTGTCGGTCATGGCTGTATTGGTGCCGCCAATGCTGTCGAGGAAGCGTATGAGGTGGACAGTGTCGTCGAGAAAGATGGGCCGTATGCCGAAGCCGGGGGCAAGCTCTTTGAGCGACACAGGTATAGCCTGTTGCTGCGCACGTCCGTGGTTGGGGAGTAAGAGGAGGAGTGGGATTAGGCCGGCGAGGAGTGCTTTTGGCAATTGCGAAAAAAATGTGTTATTCTTTTTAACTACCATCTTTATAAACTTTATAACCTAAGAATTAAGGTGAGTGTTATTAATTTCCAAACGAACTGCCGTCGAAACAATGTGTGCATAGTTTGCATTTGGGCAGCCCTATGGCGTCGCATACCGTACTAAGGCTGTTGAACTTGAGGGTATCCACACCGATTTCCTTGCGTATGGTTTCCACCATGGTGGCGTATTCGCGTGAGGTCTCGTCGCGATAGGCCTCGAGGTTGCGTATTTGTCCTCCCTCCAGCTCTTCTATCACACGGCGAGTGATAAGTTCGCGGTCGGTTTTGGAGGTGGAGAAGTTGATAAAGTCGCACCCGTGCAGCAAGGGAGGGCAGCTGATGCGGATATGGATGTGTCGTACACCGTTGGCATAGAGCATGCGGGTCTGGTCGCGCAGCTGGGTGCCGCGGACGATGCTGTCGTCACAGAATACCACATCTTTACCTTCGAGCATCTTGCGCGAAGGGATGAGCTTCATCTTAGCCACCAGGCTGCGGGCCTCTTGGTTGGTGGGCATAAAGCTGCGGGCCCATGTGGGGGTATATTTGAGGATGCCGCGTTTGTAGGGGATGCCCTTGCCCATGGCATAGCCGAGTGCCATACCCACGCCCGAGTCGGGTATGCCGGCCACGTAGTCGGCCTCCACATCGTCGTTGCGTCCCATGGCCTCGCCCAGACGGTAGCGCACCTCCTCGGTGTTGATGTCCTCATATTCAACGCATGGAAAGCCATAGTAGATCCAAAGGAACGAGCAAACCTGCATCTTGTCGTTGGGGGCGATAAGCTGCTGAATGCCCTGTGTCGAAATCATGACAGCCTCGCCAGGCTGTATATAGTGCTCGGTGGTGAAGCCGAGGTTCACGTAGCTATGATTTTCGGATGCGACGGCGTAGTCCCTGTCGCGCCGCCCTATGGTGAGGGGGGTTCGACCATAGCGGTCGCGAGCGGCGATGATGCCGTCGTTGGTGAGTATGAGAAACGAGACGCTGCCGCGCACATGGTCGTATACATTGCGGATGCCGTCGGCAAAGTCCTTGCCCTGGGTGATGAGCAGGGCAATCAGTTCGGACGGGTTGGTGCTGCCCATGCTGAGCTCGGTAAACTGTTGGCTCTTGTTCAGGCAGAGCTGCTCAAGCTCGTCGATATTGTTGATGCGCGACACGGTGCACACTGCAAAGCGACCCAGATGCGAGTTGCATACTATGGGCTGGGCGTCGGTATCGGAGATAACGCCGATGCCCTTGTGCCCCAGCATCTCGTGAATGTCGGTTGAGAACTTGGTTTTAAACTGGGTGTTCTCGATGTTGTGGATGTTGAGGTGCATAACCCCGTTGTCGATGGTGCTTAGCCCGGCACGACGGGTTCCGAGGTGTGAATGATAGTCAGTGCCGTAAAAAAGGTCGGTGGCACAGGGTTTCTCGGTGATGACTCCAAATAGGCCGCTCATGAGTAAAAATGATTTAAAAGATGATTTATATTATATTGTATTGTAATAATTTAATACTGAATGTGCCACTAGGAATAAAAAACAAAGATACGTTTAATAATTCAATCTTCGCATATAAAGTTATCAACAATTGTTGAATTCTCTATTGCATATGGGGTGATAGAGCCTACAAGCTCCGGGGCGAAAGGACGTTGGAGGCGTATATAGTTGTCGGTCCATCCCTGCATGGTTTTGCCGTAGCTGTCGGAATGTGGGGTGTGTTCCCATAGCACCGTGCGGCATGACCCTAGCTGGCTGGCTATAAATGTGTGCCGCTTGCGGTCGGAGAGGTGGTGAAGCTCTATGCTGCGGGCTTTACGCACAGGTATTGCCACCCGCTCGGGCATGGCCAATGCGGCGGTGTTGGGACGCTCCGAGTAGGGAAAAACATGCAGGTAGGAGATGGGCAGCTGCTCCAGAAAAGCCTTGCTTTGTGCGAAGGTGTCGTCGTCTTCACCATTAAAGCCGGTGATGACATCGGCAGCTATGCAGGCGTGGGGCATCACAGCCTTGATATGCTCCAATCGGCCGGCATAAAGTGCCGTGTCGTAGCGTCGGCGCATCATGCGCAACACCTTGTCCGAACCCGCCTGCAGGGGGATGTGGAAGTGGGGCAGAAAGGCACGCGAATGGGCCACAAAATCAATTATCTCATCAGTAAGCAGATTAGGTTCGATGCTAGAGATGCGGTATCGCAGTATGCCCTCGATATCGTCTAACCTTTGCAACAGCTCCACAAACTGCTCGCCGTGGCTACGCCCGAAGGTGCCTGTGTTGACACCGGTCAGCACCACCTCGCGGGTTCCCGTGGCGGCTATCTGTCGTGCCATCTGCACGGTGTCGGCAATCGTGGCACTGCGGCTGCGTCCGCGGGCAAAGGGTATGGCACAGTAGCTGCAGAAATAGTCGCAGCCGTCCTGAATCTTGAAAAAAGTGCGCGTGCGGTCGCCACCCGAATAGGAGAGCTGGAACGAGCGTGGCTCGGCAGTGTCCACCATTTGGCCTTTGGGGCAGGTATAGCCGTGCTGTGCCAATATTTGGGGCAGGAGGTGCTTCTTGTCGTTGCCCAACACTATGTCCACTCCCGGCAGCCGGGCTATCTGTTCGGCATCGTTTTGTGCAAAACAGCCCACCACTGCCACAATGGCATCGGGGTTCAGCGCCACAGCCTGACGTATGGCGTTGCGGCACTTCTTCTCCGCCACGGCAGTAACAGTACAAGTGTTTATCACATATATGTCCGCCCGCTCGTGGTGGCCCACTACGGTCATTCCAGCCTCTTCGAATTGTCGTTGCAGATGGCTCGTTTCGGCAAAGTTCAATTTACAGCCTAGTGTGTGGGTGGCAATGGTCATACCGCTTAATGCATAATTATTGTTAAAAAATAGGACTGACTGTTGCCATATCGGAAGAAAGTAGTATTTTTGCAACCGCAATTGAGCAGCGAATAATCCCGCAACCGACTAGCTTAGAAGATTTTAATTAATAATAAGGATTTTGTAATAGTGTTTAATGGGAAATGGGACACCGCAAGGTGTCCCATTTTTTTGTCGTTTTTCGGCGCGGTACCTCCTGCCACATCAACGGTCGAAGTCGAACATGCCTCCATCCTCAATAGTCTGCTGGTGCAGCTTAAGGCTGTGCAGCATCTTCATGCAGTCCTCGTCGGGAAACACGTCGAAGTCGGGGCGGGGGTCAAGGTTCAGTATTTCACGTCCCTCGCTGTCGCGGGTGGTGCCAACGATAAGGTCGGTGGCCACCATGATGCGCGCCTCTTTGTTAGCCAACGTAAAGCGGTCGCCACCCACGTGGGCGTATAGTAGCTCCGAGCCCTCATGGTCCACCAGCCGTGTGCCGTCGGGCAGGTAGACGAGGGTCTTATTCTTGCCTTGGGGTGCCATATAGTTGATGTCGAAAATGGACACAAACTGCTCCTCAGGCAGTAGCAGGCGTACCTTGCGGTCGCGCATAGTGCCCATGGTCCACGATTCGTCCACCACCAACTGCCCATGCTCATAGTAGTGCCACTGGCCGTGGCGTTCGCCTTGCGAATAATGGCCTTCGCGCACCAGCTCCTGCTCGTCGTTATACTCCACCAGCCGGCCTTCGATGCCGCCGTGGACATAGGTGGCGGTGATATAGCCCTGCTTGCCTATGCGTTTCCACCAACGGCCGTGACGGTGGTTGTCGGCCCAGTTGCACACCTCGGCGGTGTCGCCGTTAGAGGTGAAAATAACCTGCAGCCCGTGGCGAACACCCATCTTATAGGTGGTCTTCTTCACCACCTTGCCACCCTCGGAGTAGAAAAGCCACAGGCCGTCGCGATTCTTCTGGTTGAAGGTACCCTCGGCCAGCAGGTGTCCCTGGGGGTTGTAGACCTTGTGCTTGCACACTTTGCCGGCAACAATGTATTCGTTGGTGATGCGCACAGTGCCGTCAGGATAGTAGTAGGTGAAGGTGCCCGTCTCCTTATCGTCTACAAAAGTGCCCTCATACACCTTTGCGCCCTGCTTGTCGGTCTTCACCCAATGGCCCTGCTTGCGGCCCTGCTTGTCGATTTGGTTTTGCGCCTGACAGGCAATGCCCGCCAACAAAAGCGCCATGATAATCAATCTGTATTTCATATTGTATTATATTATTATACACACTAACTAAACGGAGCGTTGCCCCGTTGGAAATATTTTGCAAAGATACAATTTTTTTTTAATTCTATCGTTAAAGGGCTGCATTTTTTCATGAACAAATTGTTTTTCATAACTCTCGCCGTGCTGCTTTCGGCCATGTCCACCTCCCTGCGGGCGCAGGAGCTGAGGGGGCGTGTCACCGCCGACGGCAAGGGGGTGGAATATGCCAACATAGGAGTCGTCAGCAGCTCCGCTCCCTATGGCTGCGTCACCGACAGCCGCGGCCTTTACCGCATGCAGCTGCGCTCCACCGACAGCCTCACCATCAGGGTGTCGTGCACTGGATTCGAACCCCAGGTGCTACGAGTGTGTGTGGGCAGTGGCGAAGTGCGCACCCTCGACATAGCCCTGCGCCACACCTCCACCCAGCTGCAGACGGTTGAAGTCACCGACGACCGCATTCGCTCGTCGCCCTTCACACAAATCGACATCCAACGCATCGAAAACACCGTGGGGCCCACCGCAGGAGTCGAGGCCTTGCTGAAAACCCTGCCCGACGTGAGCTCCAACAACGAATTGTCGTCACAATACTCTGTCCGCGGGGGGTCGTTCGACGAAAACTTGGTCTACATCAACGGCGTGGAGGTGTACCGTCCCCAACTCATCCGCAGCGGGCAACAGGAGGGCGTCAGCGTCATCAACCCCGACATGGTGGACCACATACTCTTCTCGCCCGGAGGATTCGATGCCACCTATGGCGACCGCATGTCGTCCGCGCTCGACATCACATACAGCCGACCCCTTGAGCGGAAACACCACCTGTCGCTCTCACTCCTTGGGGGCAGCGCATGGGCGCAAGGATGCCTGGCCGACCGATTCAGCTACAGCATTGGCTTCCGCCAGCACAGCAACAAATACCTCTTCCGCAGCCTCGACACCGAAGGACAGTACTCCAGCAGCTACACCGACCTCCAAGCCGTCCTAGGCTATAAGATAAGCGACCGCCTCGACCTCTCGCTGCTGGCCATCGGCACACGCAACCGCTACAGCCTCGTGCCCTTCTCAGCCACCACCACCTTTGGCAGCTTCACCCAGTCGTACGAGCTGCGCGTCTACTTCGACGGGTTGGAGGTGGACCAATATAACACCCTGCTTGGCTCACTAGCGCTCGACTATCACCCCAACGACGACCTGCAGCTACGCTGGATCACCTCGGCACAACAAAGCGCCGAGAAAGAGCTCTACGACATCCAAGACCAATACATGCTCTACGAAGTGGGCGTGGGCGAGCAAGTGGGCGACACCAACCATTTCGACCGTGGCGTAGGCACCTTCCTCGAGCATGCCCGCAACCGCCTCAACCGCCAGGTATACAGCACCGAGCTGCGCATGGTGCGCTATGCCCTAGCCGGCAGCTGGCACCTAGGCATCAAGGCACAGGCCGAGCACGTCGCCGACCGTATGAGAGAGTGGAAATGGGTCGATAGCGCAGGATACACCTTCCCCACCGAACACCACCTTATAGGCGTCGACGACACCCTACCCCTCGCGCCCCTGCTGCAGCTCTTCTGCAATGCCGACAACCAGCTGGCCAACTACCGCGCCATGGCCTACGCCCAACGCCAACTGAGCCTTTTCACACGCCGCGACAACGAGATAAAACTCGTAGCCGGCATGCGCGGACACTACTACCGCACCTACGGCACCCAGGACGGACAATCCACCCTGTTCAATTCCCAGCTGCTGCTCTCCCCACGCCTGTCGGCCAGCTACAAGCCCCACGGCCCACACGACCTCCTCTACCGCCTCACCGCGGGCATCTATCAACAACCCAACATCTATCGCGAGCTGCGCCGTGCCAATGGCACCCTCCGCACCGACCTGCCCGCACAATGCTCCTACCAGGCCACCGCATCGCTCGACTGGAACCTACGCCTGTGGGAAAAACCCTTCCGCCTCACCGCCGACATCTACTACAAATACATCACCCACCTAGTCCCCTACACCATCGACAACCTCCGCATACGCTACAACCCCGACCAAGAAGCCCTCGGCTACGCCGCAGGCATCAGCCTGCGGGCTGCCGGCGAGCTCTCGCCAGGCCTGGAATCATGGGCCAGCATGGCATACATGAAAACACAAGAAGACATCCTCGGCGACGCCCTCGGATGGCTCTCGCGACCCACCGACCAACGTTTCAGCTTCAAAATATTCCTGCAAGACTACATGCCCACCATACCCTGTTGGCGCATGAGCCTCAGCCTCATTTACGGCACCGGCACCCCCGTCACCTACCCCTACCAGAAAGACCGTAGCGTAGAACGCCGCCTGCCGCCCTACTTCCGTGTCGACTGGGGCAACGCCATACAGCTCACCCGCTTCGAGCGCATACGCAACTCCAAGCTCGGCCGCCTCTTCGACGACCTCTCCCTGGGCATCGAAGTGTTCAACCTCTTCGACTACCACAACGTAGTCTCATTCCTGTGGGTGGCCGACTACAGCAACATCTACTACCCCGTGCCCAACTACCTCACTGCCCGCCAACTGAACGTGAAGCTCAACGCCACCTTCTAGACAAACACCGCAAACACACAAACACACACCCATGCTCACATTCCCCGACACCTCCATGCTCACACCCCGCAGGCACACCCTGCCCAACGGCAACCAGCTCTGCTACTTCCCCAACAACGCCCTTGAGCTGGTAAAACTCGACATCACCCTCGAGGCCGGAAGCCGCTACCAACCCCTCAAAAGCCTGGCACACGCCGCCAACCGGCTGCTGGGCGAAGCCACCGCATACCACAACGAGCAGCAAGTGGCTGAATTCCTCGACTTCAGAGGTATCGTCGTCGAGCGTTCCACCGACGTGTGCGTGGGTACCCATTCATTCTATTTCCTCAGGCGCTATGCCGCCGAGCTCTTCCCCCTCATAGCCGAAATGTACGAGGCACCCGCCATCAGCGAACCCATGTTCGCCGCCTGCGTCGCACAACGCCGCGGGCAGCTGGCCACCAACTTCCAAAAAACCTCCTACGTGGCACGAAACAACTATTACGAACTCCTCTACGGCCCCCAGCACCCCCTGGGCACCTACGCCCTGCCCGCCGACGTGGACGCACTCACCATCAACACCGTAGCCGACTTCATACACCGCCACTACCACCTTGCCAATGCCCATCTAGTGCTAAGCGGCATGGTCGACGACCAGCTCCTTGCCCTAGCCGACCGACACCTCGCACCCGTCAAGGGCGGCACCACCCCCGAGCCGCTCCTTCCACCCCCCACCCCGGCAGCAGGCCGTCCCTCATACCTCAGCGCCTCGCTCGGCGGCGTGCAGTCCACCCTGCGCGTAGGACGCATTCTCCCACTATCGTGGGACAGCCCCGAATATGCCCGTTTCGTCGTCCTCAGCACCGCACTGGGCGGCTACTTCGGCTCCAGGCTGATGAGTAACATCCGCGAAGAAAAAGGCTACACCTACGGCATCTACAGCACCACCCAGATACATCGTGGCAGCATCGTCTTCACCATCATCGCTGACGTTGCCGCCGAGGCCACCCAAGCCGCCGTAGAGGAGGTGTTCAACGAAGTGCGCAGACTTCAGCATGAGCCCCTCACAGACGCCGAACTAGAGCGCGTGAAGAAATATATGTGGGGCGACTTCATCCGCAGCATCGACGGCGTTTTCGAACTCTCCGAACGCCACGTACAAATGGCCTCCACCCTCACCACCGACATATTCACCACCCACCTCATCGACGCCATATCACACGTCACCCCCATCCAGCTACGCACCCTTGCACAGCAGCACCTCACCGACCTAGTGACCGTCATTGCCTAGCCCTCGCAGTCGATTTATGCTGAGGGCAGCAGGCAGGGAAATGTGAGAATCACATGGGATGGGAAAAATATGTCGTATTTGTCAAAATGGTAAATGTCAAATTGGTGTTTTTCACTTACTGCCGCCAGAGGAGGCGATAGTTATAAAATACCACTTAATTAATTATAATATATATTATTACCCAAAGCAAAGCACAAAAAATCAAAAAAGCTGAATTTGACAATTGACAACCGACACCACATAAACACTGTTAAAAAAAAATCAACATTGTGATAGTCTGATAATTGAAATATTTTTCATATCCTTGCAAAACTGGCCGCCTGGGCTGCAACGTCTCATTTTGCACCTTTTTTGCCCCTTCTAGTGCCGAAAATGGGGAGTTGATGGGTCGTTTTAGGGGGCGAACCTACAACGAATCTACAACGAACCACAATGAAGATGGAGCAAAAGGAAGTTAGTGGAATAGGCGTTTGAGGATGTTTATTGTATAGTTTTAGCTAGTTTCAACAAGAAAAACGCATTT
Organism: Bacteroidales bacterium; assembly: GCA_017428115.1. GTDB lineage: Bacteria > Bacteroidota > Bacteroidia > Bacteroidales > P3 > Colimorpha. The sequence goes on from JAFRRK010000086.1 coordinate 57,486, forward strand.
TTTTAGGGGCAGATTGGGGGATTGAAGGATTGTGTCGGGAGGAGAGGAAGCAGACTGCCCTCCGTCATTATCGTGCGAGAGACCACCACATTGCCTGCCGGAGGGGCAGAGGCTGTTGAGTGGCGGATAGGTGCTAACAAATATATTTTTGCAGACTATGTATAAATCAAATATTTTTATGTAATTTTGCATTTTCTTATCGCTCTCGACAAGAGTGTGTAATTATTTAAGAATTAATATTATAATATTGATATGAGAAAACTAGCAGTGGTGGCTTTTGGCGGCAACGCGCTGTTGCGCGGCGGCCAGAAGGGCACCTATCAGGAACAAATAGCGAATGTGGAGCAGACTTGCGAGTCGCTTTGTAACCTATTGAAACGCAACTATAATATCGTTATCGGCCACGGCAACGGCCCGCAGGTGGGCAACGTGATGTTGCAGCACGAGGAGGGCAAGCGCGCGGGCATTGAGGCCATGCCGATGGACTTCTGTGTGGCGGAGACGCAGGGCTCCATAGCCTATCTGATTGAGATGGGGCTGCGCAACGTGATGGCCCGCCACGACATACAGCGCGATGTGGTGACGTTGGTGACGCAGGTGGCGGTGAACAAGTTCGACCCCATGTTCCAGAACCCTACCAAGCCCGTCGGTCCCTACTACACCAAGGAGCAGGCCGACGAGCTGATGAAGACCACCGGAGCCGTGTATAGGGAAGACCCCAAGGGGCGCGGCTGGCGCAAGGTGGTGGCATCGCCCAAGCCCACGCGCATCAACAACATCAAGATTGTGGAGAAACTGGCCAAGGCCGGCCACATAGTAGTGACCGTGGGCGGCGGCGGAATTCCCGTGGTGGAGGAGAGCGACTATGTGAAAGGCGTGGAGGCCGTCATCGACAAGGATTTGGCCAGCGCCCTCTGCGCGGTGCAGATTGGTGCCGACGAGTTCTATATCCTCACCGATGTGCCCAAGGTGTATATCAACTTCCGCAAGCCCGACGAGAAGGCCCTCGACACCATCACCGTGGCCGAGGCCAAGGCCTATCTGGAGGCCGGCCACTTTGCCGAAGGCAGCATGGCACCGAAGATTCGCGCCGCCATCATGTTTGTGGAGAACGGTGGCAAGGAGTGCATCATCACCGAGGCCGGCCAGCTGGACAACCCCAACTGCGGCACCCGCATAGTGCGGTAACAGTTTTCAGACAACTCAGAATAATCAGATTACTCTGATTACTCAGAATAGCGCATTATCATGAACCAACTCACAGACTCACCAAAGTTCAGACTTTTCATGCAGAAGGTGGCCATCATGGGCGGAGTGCTGCTGCTGGCCGCCTTGGTTCTGAAACTGGCCGGTGTGCATTACAACGATGCCCTGCTCACCGTAGGCTTCGGCACACTGGCAGTAGTGGCATTCTTTCTGGGACAGATGTTTCCCGGCACCTATCGCGTCGGAGCACCCCTCTGGAAGTTTGCGATGACACTCACCGGATACTCGCTGGCGGCTGCCCTGATAGGGGTGCTGTTCATCATTATGCATTGGCCTGGCGGCGATAAGATGATGCTTATCGGCATCGGATGCGTGGCAGTCTGTGCAATCGCTTGGCTGGTGTATTTACTCTACTATAAGAAGAACAAAGACAATCAAACATTTGAAGAAGACAACAATTAATTATTTAAAACAACAATAACATGGCTTACAATTTAAGAAACCGCAATTTTCTGAAGATTTTAGACTTCAGCCCCAAGGAACTCAACTATCTGCTCGACCTGGCTCGCGACCTGAAACGCGCCAAGTATACCGGCACCGAGCAGCCCACTTTGAAGGGCAAGAACATTGCCCTGATATTTGAGAAGACCTCCACCCGCACACGCTGCGCCTTCGAGGTTGGTGCAAAAGACCAGGGTGCTCACGTCACCTATCTGGGCCCCACCGGCAGCCAGATTGGCGTGAAGGAGAGCATGAAGGACACCGCCCGCGTGCTGGGTCGCATGTTCGACGGCATCGAGTACCGTGGCTTCAAGCAGGAGACTGTTGAGGAGCTGGCCAAATACGCTGGCGTTCCCGTGTGGAACGGCCTCACCAACGAGAGCCACCCCACCCAGATCCTCGCCGACTTCCTCACCATGCAGGAACATGCCGGCAAACCCCTCGACCAGGTGACCTTTGCCTACGTTGGCGACTCCCGCTTCAACATGGGTAACAGCCTCATGGTCGGCGGCGCCAAGATGGGTATGGACACCCGCATCATCGCCCCCAAGGCTCTGCAGCCCGAAGCTTGGCTGATTGAGAAATGCCAGGAGATTGCCAAAGAGACCGGCGCCAAGGTGACCGTCACCGACGACCCCGTGGCCGGCGTGAAGGGTTGCGACTTTATCTATACCGACGTGTGGGTCTCCATGGGCGAACCCGCCGAGGTGTGGAAAGAGCGCATCGACCTGCTGATGCCTTACCAGGTGAATGCTCAGATGATGAAGAACACCGGCAACCCCAAGTGCAAGTTCATGCACTGCCTGCCCGCTTACCACAACCTGGAGACCCAGGTGGGACGCGACGTCAACAAGCAGTTCGGTCTGGACGGCATCGAGGTGACAGAGGAGGTCTTCGAGAGCGAGAACAGCATCGTCTTCGACGAGGCCGAGAACCGCATGCACACCATCAAGGCCGTCATGGTGGCCACACTGGGAGACTGATTTAAGTAAGAGGTAAGAACTAAGAACTATGAGGCTATGGGCCACCGCCCTGCTTCTTAGTTCTTAGTTTTTAGTGCATATTTCTTATAGTTATGTGGTTTACTAATTTACTTACTAGTGGGGGGGTGGGCACCACGGTAATGATGCTCTCCGTCTCTATCTTTGCCGGGCTGTTGCTTGGCAAGTTGAAGGTGAAAGGTATTTCGCTGGGCATCACTTGGGTGCTCTTCGTGGGTATCGGACTGAGTGCTTGCGGCATAGTGTGCAATCACGATATGCTGCATGTGGTTAAAGAGTTTGGGCTGATTCTCTTTGTCACCGCGGTGGGACTGCAGGTTGGGCCGGGATTCTTTGCCTCGTTTAAGAAAGGGGGATTGGCGATGAATTTGATGGCGCTGGTGAATGTGGCCCTCGGGGTGTGCATCACGGTGCTGATAGCCAAGATGGCGGGTCAGGATTTGACCGACATGGCGGGCGTGTATACAGGGGCCATCACTAACACCCCAGGCCTTTCTGCCGCGCAGCAGGCGGTGGGCGACTTGGGCATAGAGGGGGCCTCCGAGCGTCTGGCAGCGGGCTATGCCGTGGCCTATCCTTTGGCTGTGGTGGGCATGATTGTGACCTGCCTGCTGATTAGGCCAAAGGACCTCGCCTCGGTGCCTACCACGGTGGAGACTGCCGTAAATGCCACGGCGGCAAAGGGCGGTAATGGCAAGAAGGGCGGTGTGCTGCTGATTCCTATCTTTGTGATTATAGCATTAGGTGTGCTGCTGGGCTCGGTGCCTATTCCTGTGGGCATGAAGGCTCCGGTGAAACTGGGGCTTGCTGGCGGTCCGCTGGTGGTGGCACTGATAGCCGGATGGCTGGGTGTGAAAAAAGGTTGGTACGGCACCGACTTCACCGAGGGACAGGGCGTGCACATGCTTCGCGAGGTTGGCATTGCCCTCTTCCTGGCGGGTGTGGGCCTGGGGGCCGGCGAGCAGTTTGTGGAGACTGTGCAGGTGCATTATATGTGGGTGGTGTATGGTGTGATTATCACCATGGTGCCGCCACTGCTGGTGGCTGGCTTCGGCCGCTGGGTGCTGAAGATGAATTGGTATACGCTGGCGGGCTTTATCGGCGGCGCACATACCGACCCTCCGACGCTGGCTTTTGCCAACAATGTGGCCCCCGAGGGCTGCAAACTGCCTAACATGGGCTATGCCACGGTATACCCCCTCACGATGTTTCTACGTATTTTTACGGCACAATTGTTAGTTTTAATGGCATGAGAAAGACGTTTTTATTGGCAGTGGCACTAGTGGTGTCGCTGCCATTTATAAAGGGTCAGGATACTACGACGGCCACACAAGGGTCTAAGCTGACGGAAAAGGGCTCGATTAAGGTGTATGGCTTTGTGCGCAACTATCTTACTTTCGACAGCCGCAAGACCTATACCGTGGTGGGTGGCGAGTATAATATGCTGCCCTACGATGTGGATATGGTTGGCGGGTGCGACATGAACGATGTGGCATCGATGCAGATGCAGGCACTTACGTCACGCATAGGTGTGGCGTTGAACGGCCCTACGCTGTGGGGCTGGGCTACGAGTGGCAGGCTGGAGGGCGACTTCGGCGGATTTGGCACCACTAACAGCGTGCTGCGGCTGCGGCTGGCGTATGTAAAGCTGGAAAAGGCGGGAAGCGAGCTTGTGGCGGGCCAGGACTGGCATCCGCTGAGCGGCGATATAATGCCCGAGGTGCTGGGCATGGCAGCAGGGGCACCGTTCCGTCCCCACAGCCGCACTCCACAGATACGTGCCACACGCTATTGGGGGGCGCTGGGCTGCAGTGGCGCTCTGCTCTGGCAACTGCAGTATATGAACAACGGCCCTGAGAGTGCCACCAGTCTTGCCAGTGCGGCGAGCCTCGACTTTGCCCGTCATGCCCTTTGGCCCGAAGCTTTTTTGGGCTTTAATGTGAGACAGGGCGGCTGGTATGCCCAGTTGGGTGTAGATGGCCAGATATTGCGTCCGCGCACTCATGCTGTGGCAGCGGAAGTGGTCCAAAAGGTCGACGAGACTGTGGCATCGCTCTCCCCCACACTTTACGTTCAATATGCCGACGAGCAGTGGTCGGTGAAGTTCCGCACGTTGATGGCACAGAATACCAGCCACCTCAACCAGCTGGCGGGCTATGGCATCACGGGCATAGGGGATGACGGTTCGTATAGCTATGCGCCTCTCAATGCCTCTATTTCCTACTTGAACATTGCCTACGGCCGCCGGGTTAGGGCCAACCTTTTTCTCGGCTATATGAAGAATCTGGGTGCAGACGAGCCACTACTGGACTTTGGCATGGGCGACTATCGCATCTATATGAAGGGCGGCAGCAGTTTCACACATCTCAACAGCGCCTATCGCATAGCCCCGTCGATGAGTTACAACCTGCCACACTTTAATATCGGTGTAGAGTATGAGTGGACTGCGTGCACGTTTGGCGACTTGGCACGCGACGGAAGTATACTTCTTAACGACCATCTGCACCAGGTGGCCAACCATAGGGTGTGTGTGTTGGTTAAATACAATTTTTAATGGGTTGGAATGGCCTTAAGGGGGGTGTGTTTTGTTAAAGTGCAGTAAAAATATTTTCAACACAGTACCAAGTTGTTAAGATGTTTATATCGTGCTAAAAAGTTAAAAAACTTGACAACGGCTTCAAAATTTCGTATCTTTGCACTCTTTTTAAATATATTAGTCAATCTATGAAACTGTCGTATTATAATTTTAACCTGCCGGCGGAGTTGATAGCCGAAAAGCCCTCGAAACAGCGCGACGAGTGCCGCATGATGGTGCTGCACCGCGACACAAAGGAGTTGGAGCATCGCCTGTTTAAGGACATAGTACAGTATCTGAACCCCGGCGATGTGGTGGTGGCAAACAACACTAAAGTGTTTCCCGCCTTGCTGTATGGCGAGAAGGAGAAGACCGGCGCAAAGATAACGGTGTTTCTACAAAGGGAGCTGAACCGCGATATGCGCCTATGGGATGTGATTGTCGACCCCGCCCGAAAGATACGTATAGGAAACAAGCTTTATTTCGGTCCCAACGAGTCGCTTGTGGCCGAGGTGATTGACAACACCACGTCTCGCGGCCGCACGGTGCGTTTCCTCTTCGATGGCACACACGAGGAGTTTGTGAAGCATGTACGCAGCCTTGGCCACACTCCCCTACCCGACGAGCTGCAGGCCCTGCGCAACATTGAGGGCTGGGATGCCGAGCGTTACCAGACCATCTATGCCAAGGTGGAAGGTGCCGTGGCAGCGCCTATAGCAGGACTGCATTTCAGCCGCGAGCTGCTGAAACGTTTTGAGATTAACGACATTGTGTGGAAGGAGTTGACACTCCACTGCGGCATGGGCAATTTCAAGGGTATCGAGGTAGAGGACCTCTCAAAGCATCGGATGGATGCAGAAGAGATGCATTTGTCGCAAGACACTTGCGACGCGGTGATGAATGCCAAGGAACACGGCAACAAGGTGTGCGTGGTAGGTACTACCACAATGCGTGCCATCGAAAGTGCGGTGACTATTCTGGGAAAGATAAGCCCTTACGACGGTTGGACCAACAAGTTTATCTACCCACCCTACAGATTTTCTATCGCCGATATGATGGTGACTAACTTCCACCACCCCAAATCGTCGCAGTTCATCATGGCATGCGCCTTCGGCGACCCCGAATTTGTACACCATGCCTATGATGTCGCCGTCAAGGAGAAGTATAAATTCGCCACCTACGGCGACGCGATGCTGATTATGTAGGGCTAACGCCATATTCGGATTGTAGCTTATAGTCATTCCCTTTACGATTCACAACATGGTCCCTCTGGCAGAGATATTGAGGCCGAAAAGCCTGGACGACTACATAGGGCAACAGCATCTGGTGGGTAAAGGTGCTGTGTTGCGTACACTTATCGATAGCGGCCGCATCCCCTCAATGATATTGTGGGGCCCTCCAGGCATTGGCAAAACCACCCTGGCATCCGTTATCAGCCACACCCTGCAACGTCCTTTCTATACCCTTAGTGCCATCAGCAGTGGGGTAAAAGAAGTGAGGGAGGTGATTGAAATGGCCAAAGCCCAGGAGGGGTCGATACTATTTATCGACGAGATTCATCGTTTCTCGAAAAGCCAGCAGGACTCGCTGCTGGGAGCCGTGGAGCGTGGCATTGTGACATTGATTGGCGCCACTACCGAGAACCCATCCTTTGAGGTGATATCGGCATTGCTTTCCCGCTGCCAGGTATACGTCTTGAAGGAATTTGGCGAGGAGGAGATGCGCCAGCTAGTGGACAACGCTGTTAGATACTATGCCTCAAAGGGACGCAAAGTGGAGCTTCGCGAAGAGGAGGCCCTGTTCCGTATCTCTGGGGGTGATGCACGAAAAATACTCAATGCCATTGAACTGGTGGTCAACAACACTGAGGGCGATGAAGTGATTATCGACAATGCCCACACCACACAGGTCATCCAGCAAAATCTGGCCTACTACGACAAGCAGAGCGAGATGCACTACGATATCATCAGCGCATTCATCAAGTCGATGCGCGGCAGCGACCCCAACGCAGCGGTATATTGGCTGGCACGCATGATAGAGGGCGGCGAGGACCCTGTGTTTATCGCCCGCCGTATGCTTATCTTTGCCAGCGAGGATATTGGCAATAGCAATCCTAATGCGCTGCTGCTGGCAAGTGCCTGTTTCGATGCAGTGACCAAGATAGGCTATCCCGAATGTAGAATCACCTTGTCGCAGTGTGCCGTCTATCTCGCCTCGTCGGTGAAGAGCAACAGCACCTATATGGCCCTGGCCAACGCCCAGCAAGCGGTGCGCCAAACCGGCGACCTGCCCGTCCCCCTACACATACGCAATGCCCCCACCAAGCTGATGAAACAGCTCGGCTATGGCGATGGCTACAAATATGCCCACGACTATGCAGGCAATTTTGTCGAGCAGGAATTTCTGCCCGATGCCTTGAAGGGAACCAAGTTTTACGAACCTGGCAATAATCCCCGTGAGGAGGAGACACGACGTGTACTGCGCGGGCGATGGGGTAAGAAATATAGTTATTGAAATATGGCCGACGCACTCCTATCAGTCGAAAATCTTAGCAAAACATTTGGCGAAAAGCTCCTTTTCGACAACATCTCTTTCGGCATCAACGCAGGGCAGAGAACAGCCCTCATAGCCCGCAACGGCTACGGCAAGTCGACACTCCTCAACATCCTCACTGGCAAAGTCCTGCAGGATGAGGGGAAAGTCACCTTCCGAGGCGATGTACGCATGGCCTACCTGCCCCAACAGCCCGAGCTGATGCCCCACCAGTCGGTTCGCAGTTTCGTATATTCAGCCCAATGCCCCGAGCATGAGGATGCCTGGAACTTCGAACAAAGGATAGAGGAGATACTCTCGCGACTGAAGTTGTCCGACAAGCTCGACCAAACTATGCAGACCCTCAGCGGTGGCGAGCAGAAAAAAGTAGCCCTCAGTCGAATATTGATTGATGATACCAACCTGCTGCTATTGGACGAGCCTACTAACCATCTTGACATCCAGATGATTGAATGGCTTGAGGAGTTCCTTTCACGCCAGCGGCTGGCCATCCTCATGGTGACCCACGACCGCTATTTCCTCGACCACGTATGTGAGGATATCCTGGAATTGGACAATGCCCGCCTCTACCACTATCGTGGCAATTACGAGTATTATCTACGCAAGAAGGCCGAAAGACAGTACAACGAGCGCGTAGAAGTGGGAAAGGCAAAGAGCCTCTACCGCACAGAGTTGGAATGGATGAGGCGCATGCCACAAGCCCGAGGCACCAAGGCCCAAGCCCGTATCGATGCCTTCTACGAGCTTGAGCAAAAGGCCCACACCCGTTTCGACGATAATCGGCCCCAGCTGACGGTCAAGACCGAGCGCATTGGGGGAAAAATCCTTGAAATGTACAATGTTACCAAGCATTTCAATGAGGTGGCCATGGTCGACGACTTCAGTTATGTGTTCAAAAAAGGGGAGAAAATAGGCATCGTGGGGCCTAACGGCGTCGGCAAGTCCACTTTTCTAAACCTTATCACCGAGCAACTCCGCCCCGACAGTGGGCGTATCATTGTTGGGCAGACAATCCAGTTTGGCTTCTATACTCAGACCGGCATGACGGCGCGCCCCGATATGCGGGTGATTGACATAGTGAAAGATGTTGCCGAGCGTATCGAGCTAGATAATGGCAAGGATATGTCGGCCCACCAGTTCCTCTCCTATTTCGGCTTCGACGACACAACCCAATACAACTATTTCGGCAACCTCAGCGGCGGCGAGAAACGTAGGCTCTACCTGTTGAAAGTGCTCATGGCCAACCCCAACTTCCTGATTCTTGATGAGCCTACCAACGACCTCGATATCTATACACTCGAAATTCTTGAGCAATTCCTGCAGGACTATAAAGGCTGTCTGGTAATCGTCAGCCACGACCGCAGTTTCATGGACCATATCGTCGACCATATTTTTGTCTTCGAAGGCAAGGGAAAAATCCGCGACTATCACAGCAATTACACCCAATACCTAGCCTCTCGCAACCGCCAACAGCGCGAGGAGTCTTTGCAAAAACGCGAACAGAAGCCCAAATACGAGCGCAACAAGTCGGACAAGCCTAAAGCCACCTACAAACAAAAAATGGAATATGAGCAGCTCACAGCCGACATCGACAGTCTCAACAGCGAGAAAGCCAAATTGGAGACCCTTCTCAATAACGGTTCCGACAATATAGAACTCCTCAACCAGGCCTCTACTCGCATAGGTGAGGTTCTGGCTGCCCTTGACGAGAAAGAGCTCCGTTGGCTCGAATTGGACGAGATTATCAATGCTTAAGATAGTCAGCCACCCCTTCCACACTGACAGCATCAGCTATCGTGTATGGCCCCACTTGCTCTCTACGCAGTGAGGCAAGGAAAGCCCCGCTGTCGAGTGCCAGCCCCAAGTCTCGGGCTATGCTCCTGACATAGGTGCCTTTTCCACAACGAATTCTGAAGTCTACTTGCGGAAGGTATTCCGGCACTCTTCCCTGCGGATTCTTGTATAGCTGCCAATTGCCAACCCCCTTCGGTTCCTCCTCCCCCACTCCCATTCTCTCCATCTCCGCAGCGTCACTCACCACTGTTCCCTGACGAAAGGCAGTGATAGTAAATTCGCTAACATATACCTCTTTGGATGTGGGCATAGGTGCTTCCTGACCTTCGGCAGCCTCACGGGCATAGCGGTAAGCCCGCTGGCCACCTATCTTCACTGCGCTAAAAATGGGTGGCACCTGTTCTATCCGTCCCACAAACTGCCTTGAAGCTTTCTCCACCAATTCGGGGGTAATATGAGCATAGGGATAGAAGTGGTCGATAGCACGTTCCAAATCGTAGCATGGCGTTGTCGCACCCAGCACCATAGTGCCGCTATACACCTTCTCGCCCGCCTGCAACTCCTCAATCCTTTTCGTCGCCTTGCCCACGCATATCAGCAACAACCCGCTGGCCAAAGGGTCCAAAGTCCCCGCATGGCCTATCTTAAACTTCTTTATGCCAAAAACGTTGCGGACAACCGTCTTCACCTTGTTCACCACCTGAAACGAAGTCCACTGCAGTGGCTTGTCAACGGGAATCACCACCCCTTCCAGCAACTCTTCCTGAGTCATACTAGAATATATAGGGTAGCACAATGGCAAGAATACCCACTATGGCGCAATAGCCTGCAAACCATATAAGCTTGCCCTTCTTCACAATGTTTATCATCCATTTGCATGCCAGACATCCGCTGACAAAGGCGGCCACAAAACCCACTATCAGCGAGCCCACCGGCAGACCTGCCATTGTTTCGCTCACACCCACCTCCACCATATCCTTCGCGCTCAGCAGTGCCTCGCCCAGAATGGGAGGTATGACCATAAGGAACGAAAACTGCGCCAGCTTCTCTTTCTTATTGCCCAGCAGCAATCCTGTAGCAATAGTGCTACCCGAACGGCTGAGCCCCGGCAGCACCGCCACAGCCTGTGCCACACCAATAACAAAGGCGTGCCACGGCGAGATATTCTCTCTCTGTCTAGGCTTGGCCCAGTAGGAGAAGGCCAAGAGCATTGCCGTTACCAGCAGACAGCAGCCCACCACCAGCAGACCGCTGCCAAACACCTCCTCCACTTTATCCTTAAAAAAGAAACCTACTATCGCCACCGGTATCATCGAGATGATGATGTTCATTATATATTTCGTACCCTCGTTCCACTTCCATTTGAATAGGTCGTTGAAGAGCCACACAATCTCTTTCCACAGTATCACACAAGTGCTCAGCACCGTGGCCACATGCACGGCAATAGTGAATGCCAGATTCTCTTCGCCATTCAACCCAAACAGGGTGGCCCCGATAGCCAGATGCCCGCTACTGCTCACCGGCAGATATTCCGTCAGCCCCTGTATCAGCCCCAATATCAATGCTTCAAACCATTCCATACCTTTCAATCAATTTATTTAATGGGCGTATATAAGCTAGTGTAGCCAATAAGTGCGCAACACCTTATTTCTTATCCTTATACATAATAGCCACAATCTCGGTAACGAAGCCCAACGTGATAAGCACTGGCGACACATATAGTCGCCGTGCGTTAAACATCTCGGTGTTAAACACATTGGGGTCGTCGCTCCCTCCGCCGCACAGCAGCAAGTAGCCAAGTGCTAGCAACACCACACCCACGAGCATGATGATATAATTGACTTTTGAAAATACAAAGGTGAATTCATTCTTTTCGCCTTCGGCCTTGTTCGTCACTTTTGCCATAATAGATAGTATTATTAATTGTCAGTTTTTATAAATGTATAATGCCACGTCTGATTGGTCTAATCCTTTGCTCTAATTGTTCTGTCGCAGATAGCGCCTTACGGCAAACAGCGTAGAGAGGTACGACAACGCAATGCCCATCACAATAATAATCACCCCAATGCCCAGATACCAATAGAGGTGGGTGCTGTTGAGGAGGTCCAGACCTCCGAGCGACTGGTTGAAAATGCCTGTCGCTATAGCCAGTATCACGATTGATATCACCCCGCCTAGCAGGCCAAACCACAAGCTGCGTGCCAAGAATGGGCGGGCAATAAACCCGCTTTTGGCCCCCACCAGCTGCATGGTGCCTATCGTGTCGCGCTGGGCGTAGAGGGCTATGCGAATGGTGCTGCTTATCATCAGAATGCTCACCACTATCAGCAGTGCCATGAAGATGATTAGAAACCATGTCACCTTGTAGAACACATCGTTCAGTTCATTCACCACATTCTCTTGGTAGGCGACCCCCGTAACATATTCCAGCCCATTCACACTGTCGGCAAACTCCTTAATCACCCGCTCGCGCCCTCCCTGACTGGTCTCGGGGATATAGTCGGCCCTCAGATTCACCATCATCGAGGGGTAGAGTGGGTTATAACCTATAAAGTCCACAAAGTCGTCGTTCAGCTCCTCAGAAAATATCTCCGCAGCCTGCTCGCGCGAGATATAGTCCACATGCTTCACCTCAGGCATCACCTCTATATAGGTCTTCACCATCATGGCCGCCTCGTCGGTGATGTCCGGCACCAGGTCCACCTTAAAGGTGATGCGCTCCTGCATATTGCGCGTCATGCTGTATGAGTGGTATTCCACCATCAGACACAGCCCCAGCAGGAAGAGCACCAGCGTGATGCTCAACACCGTCGAGGAGTGGGTCTCCCATAGGTTCACTTTGCTTCTTGACACTTTCTTTTTTTACTTAAAAATAAACAGTTTAATAATCCCTCATCGTCATAAACACACACACGCCCTCATCAGTTGGCCAGCATCACCGGCATCACCAACATCAGGATATCCTCCTTCATGTTCTCCTCCTGAGTGACGGGGAAGATGATGCCCGCACGGCTGGGGTGCGACATCTCCACAAGTATCTGCTCCGTATCTATGTTGGAAACCATCTCTATCAAGAACTTGGCGTTGAAGCCTATCTTCATCGGCTCACCCTCATACTGGCAGGGCATCTTCTCCTGAGCGTTGTTCGAAAACATCTCGTCCTCGGCGCTCACCACCAGCTCGCCCTCCATAATCGACAGGCGTATCTGGTGCGAAGCCTGGTTGGCAAAGAGGCCCACACGGCGCAGCGTGTTCAAGAACGACACCCGGTCCACCGTCAGCTTGTTGGGATTCTCCTTGGGAATGGCGGCATCGTAGTTGGGATACTTGCCGTCCACCAGGCGGCAGATGACGTAGAAGTTGTCGAACGTGAAGAAAGCGTTATTGTTGTTATATTCCAGTTTCACCTCCACATCCTCCCTGCGGGCGGCAAGGATGTTCTTCATCATCATCACCGGCTTGCGGGGCAGGATAAAGCTTATCTGGTTGTCGCTATGTATGTCGTAGCGGCGATAGCGCACCAACTTGTGTGCATCCGTGGCCACAAAGGTGGCGTTATCGGCATCTATCTGGCAGAATATGCCGCCCATCTGTGGGCGCATCTCGTCGGTCGACGCTGCAAAGGCCGTCTTGCCTATCGCGCTGGCCAGCGCGCCGCTGGTGAGGGTTATCACCGACGTGTCGCGGGCCTCGGGCATATTGGGGAAAGTGGCGGGGTCGCGCCCTGCCAGGTTATATTTGCCCTCGCCCGAAGTGATGCTGATGCCAAACGTGCTGTCGTCCACGCTGAACGTCATAGGCACATCGTCCATGCTCTTCACCGTGTCGAGCAGCAGCTTCGACGGCACCGCTATGTCGGCAAGCCCCTCCAGGCGCCCTGTCTCCACCTCCACCTTCGACACCAGCGTCGTCTCAAGGTCGGTGGCACGTATCGTCAGCACCCCCTCGTCAAGATGAAAATGAAAACAATTGATGATAGGCACGGCGTTATTGTTGGTAAGCACACCGCTGAGCGACTGGATTTGTTTTGAAAACAGCAGGCTGTTAATGATGAATTTCATATCTTTATCTCCTTTTATTGTCCTATTATTACAAATTGCAAAGATATAATATATTTTTCAATTAAAAACAACAACGGTGATTTTTTTATCAACAACACACGTGTAGTATAAACCACGCACCATGAACCACGATGTAGGCCGAGGACCAAAAACCCCTTAATTCCTAGCTCTTACTCCTTACTTCAACGAGTAGCACACCACGATGACGGCCGATGGCCAAAAACCTCTTAATTCTTAGCTCTTACTTCTTACTTCAACGAGTAGCACACCCCCTCGGGCAGGTCGTGCTGGTAGTGGTATTGGCAGTAGGCCTTCGAATAGTCGTCGTCCAGATACATCGACCCCTCCACCTTGTCGCCAATCTTGAAGCGTGACCGGGTGCGGTAGAGCACCACGCAGTTATCATAGCTCCCGTCGTACGCGGTATAGGGCTTGCCTATCGAGTCGGGGGTATCCAGGCTGATCACCATGCCGTAGTCCCACTCCGATATGCTCGTAGTCTGCATCATACAATCCTTATAGTCCACCATAGTGCCCGAGAAGTCGAACACATTGTCGGGCTTGCCGCACCCGCATAGCAGCAGGGGTGCCAATGCCAAGGTCAAAAGCAATTTTTTCATATAACAACTTAGCTGATACTATACTCTCTGAGGGCCTCGTTGAGGCTGGTCTTCTTGTCGGTCGAGGCGTTGCGGCGGCCTATAATCAGGGCGCAGCTCACCTGGTAGTCGCCTGCGGCAAAATGCCGTGTGTAGCTGCCCGGTATCACCACGCTGCGTGCCGGCACACGCCCCCGGTAGGTGACTGGCTCTGACTGGGTGACGTCGATGATGTGGGTGCTGGCAGTGATGACGGTATTGGCGCCTATCACAGCCTCCTCCTCAATCAGGGCCCCCTCCACAATGATACACCTGCTGCCTATAAAGCAGTGGTCCTCCACTATCACGGGTGCTGCCTGCACCGGCTCCAGCACCCCCCCTATGCCCACGCCGCCGCTCAGGTGCACATGCTTGCCTATCTGCGCGCAGCTGCCCACAGTGGCCCAGGTGTCCACCATCGTCCCGCTGTCCACATAGGCCCCGATGTTCACATACGAGGGCATCATCACCACACCCGGCGCCAGGTAGGCCCCGTAGCGGGCCGTGGCGGGCGGCACCACACGCACCTGCCGCTCGGCATAACCATGTTTGAGGGCTATCTTGTCGTGATACTCATACGGCCCCACCTCGGTCACCTCCATATTGTTGATGGGGAAATAGAGGAGCACCGCCTTCTTCAGCCATTCGTTCACATGCCAGCCGTCGGGCTCCCTGTTGGCGATGCGCAATCGGCCGCAATCCAGCAGCCCCACCGCCTCGCGCACAGCATCCTGCACGCCACTATCCTTCAGCAGCTCGCGGTCCTCCCACGCCTGCTCTATCGTTTGTTGTAGTTCGTCGGTCATCATTCTATTACAACGCATCCTCTCCCCCTTTATTGTGCTTCGCCCGTAAAAAAATAAATCTTCCGCCTGCCATGCCTTCGCCACTTATGCTATATTTATTCTATACATATACTTTATTTATACCATTATATATAGTATAAATAAAGTATAATTAAGGTATAAATATAGTATATATAGCAAAGCCACTTCGGCTATTGTTACGCCGATCTTGGCATCTCACATCCTAGGACTGACAAGTGGTTACAA
This sequence comes from Bacteroidales bacterium, assembly GCA_017428115.1. GTDB lineage: Bacteria > Bacteroidota > Bacteroidia > Bacteroidales > P3 > Colimorpha. Next base: position 72,867 of record JAFRRK010000086.1, read on the forward strand.
TAGCATGAAACACAGAATCACAACATCGTTACTCCCATCATACTTTGCTGAGTGGCAAGTGTTTGGCTGATTTTTTATCGCCTATTTTAGGATATAATGGCGGAGATGAAATAGGAAACAATCATCTAACAAATGGATAGCGAACATTGTATTTACAGAGTTTTACCGATTTGTCTTACTTGTCAAACTTTAGTGAAAAAAAATGAAAAAAAAGTTGTCGAATCGTTTTTTTTTTTTTATTTTTGCAACGATAAAAAAGAATGAATTTTATTAAATAAACGAGCTATTGTTTTAAATATCAATTAATAATTAAATACTTAAAAAATGAAAAACATAAAAAGATTGCTCACAATGGTCGTGGTAGGCTTAGGCGTTTTATCGCTATGCCTGTTTGATTCGTGTAAAAAAGGTAGCGGCAAAGCCGGTGAATGCACTGAGTATGCAGAAGAGGGCGGGCAGTCTGCCAAATATGCCAACACGGTGGTTTTGACAGGGTATATGACAGGTGGCAATGGCGATGATATACGGCTGGATGTCTATGTCGACACCATTACGGGTAATATAGTATCAATATTGTTTGACGGCGAGGAGCCGGCCTATCTCCCCGAATGTACGAGCATCATACATGACAAGCTGACGGCGTACAACCAATTGGCAATACTAATGGAGCAATATCCGTGTGTGAAGATGGTGAGGACGGTACGGTCGCAGGCCAGTTCATATTTTTCTAACGATGGCGGAGGGGAGGTTGTGGAGTATATCATCTTCTACGACGATTTTGACGAGAATGGCGATTGTTGGTTTGAAAATCTTTAACACTTAGGGTTATGAAAAAATATTTGTTTTTTATTTTGCTAATGGGGCTTTTTAGTAGCGGAGCCTTTGCTTTGTGAGATATGCAAAAGGATGAGGCCAAGGCCATAGAGGTGCGGTACGACACGGTCGAAAAAGGCAGGCTGTTTACTGTGCTGGACTCGTTGGAGAACGAAGGTTGGATGCTGCTAGATTTGACGGTCAACGAAAAGACAGGGCTGTGTATTATTAAAAGCGGACGGGAGACCTCAAAGTCGGGCATGCCACCCGCTGAGCCGGAAGATTTTATTTATGACAAGGAGCAGGCCTTGACAGAGGGGTGGCACCGGTATGAGGGTTGGGAAGATGGCATCTATATGTTCCCACACAAAGAGGGGAGGATTTTTTACTGGCTCAAGGACGGCTATGTGCTGAAAGCGATGCACGACGACGGCACTGTGGAGCATATCCACCAGGTGATTCCGTAGCAGGCACGCCCACCACATTACCCGCCACTCAACACTGTGGCAGATTGCACACGCCGATGCTGAGCATACTATTTCCGCCCGCCGATGCAGCGGGCGGTAGTTTTTTTATAGGGGCTATTATGCTGACATATAGCCTCGGACAAAGATGGTCGAAACTTTATTTGGCTGTGGAAATAATAAAAAAGGCTTCGTTGCGTTAAAAAAAAGTATTATTGTTTCTAAAAATGCGAAAACTAGTTTGCTATATAGCCGCCTTTCTGCTGGCCACAGCCCTCTCGGCGCAGGACAAGCAGCTGATGACCGACTATCAGTCGCAGCTGACGAGCCTCTTCGAGCAGGTCTACAACGCCCCCACCGACAACCAACGTTACCACGCCAACGAGGCCGCCCTGCAGCTGCTGCTCCAGGCCTTGGCGGAGGACAATTCGTTCCGCTGGCAGTGGGACTTCGGCAACAGGGTGTCGGTCCTCACTGCCCCCGACAAGAAGTTTCGCATCTTCACATGGCCGGTGGTGAACGACGGCGGCGAGTATGAATGCTTCGGCATTGTGCAGGCGCTGAACGAGAAAAGCGACAGCTACGATGTGTATGTATTGAACGACAAATCAGACCTCATAGTCAACCGTCAGGAGTCGCTGCTGGCGCCCGACAATTGGTTTGGCGCAGTATACCAGGAGCTGATAACCACCTCGTACGAGGGTAAGAACTACTACACCCTGCTCGGCTGGAACGGGGTGGACAACCTCACGCAACGCAAGATTATTGAGCCCATCTGTTTCAAGTCGGGCGGCAGCATGCCGCAGTTTGGGCAGAACCTGTTCCGCAAGGAGCGCAATGTGCGCCGTGTGGTGCTGGAGTATACCCACAACGCGATGGTGAACCTGCGCTATGAGGAGCAGACGGTGCGCACCGTGGAGCATATACGCGCCAAGCGCAAGGGGCGGTCGTCGGCACCCGCCTACAGCCGCACGCCCAGCCGCCGCGGCAAGAAGGGCAGGGGAAGACAGCGGCGCAGCCGTGTGGTGGAAACAGCCTCGCGCACCTCATCGGCCATGCGCGAGCGAGTCTCCTCACGCCCTACGGAGAAGATCACCGACAAGAAGATGCGGATGATTATCTTCGACGAGGTAGATGCCCAGATTGTCGGCATGGAGGGGCTTTATCAATACTATGTGCCCACAGGCACCGAGCTGGCCTACCTCTTCGTCGATGGGAAGTGGGAGCTGCGCCAGGGCGCGCAGGGCCGTGTCACGGACAAAAGGCTCAACCAAGACTTCGACAAACCCATGCAAAAGCAACGCCCCGCCTACCAGGTGATAGACAATTGAGCCCAAACCCTCACCTTCAATGACAGGAGTAATATTAGACAATATCAATACTATCGACGACCTTCGGTCACTCAACATATCCGACCTCAGGCAGTTGGCCATTGAGCTGCGACACTATATTATCGACACACTCTCGCAGCATCCCGGCCATCTGGCCTCAAGCCTCGGCACCGTAGAGCTGACCCTGGCACTGCACTACGTCTTCAACACCCCCGACGACAAGCTGGTGTGGGATGTGGGCCACCAGGCCTACGCCCATAAGATAATCACCGGCCGCCGCGACCAGTTCCCCACCATTCGCACCTATGGCGGGCTGAGCGGTTTCCCACGTCGCGACGAGTCGCCATTCGACGCTTTCGGCACCGGCCACAGCTCTACCTCTATCAGTGCCATACTGGGCATGGCGATGGCATCGTCGCTGCAGGGCGACAACTCACGCCAGCATATTGCCGTCATCGGCGACGGTGCAATGACGGGCGGCGAGGCCTTCGAGGCCCTCAACTGCGCCGGGGCATCGAAAGCCAACATGCTTGTGGTACTCAACGACAACGGTATCAGCATCGACAAGGCTGTGGGTGGGCTCAGCCTCTACCTTACGCACATCACTGCCTCACGCCGCTACAACCGCATCAAGGAGAAGGTGTGGCACAAGCTGGACGGCGACACCGCCCAGCCTGGTCGGCACAAGGCCAAGTCGCTGGGCTTCTTCCAGCGAGCCACCTTTCTGGCCAAGACCGCCGCGCTAGGTGCGCCCAACCTCTTCGAGTCGCTGGGCTTCCGATACTTCGGTCCTATCGACGGTCACAATATCGACGAGCTTGTGGGTGTGCTCATGCAGTTGAAAGAAATCAAGGGTCCCAAACTGCTCCATGTTGTCACCAAGAAAGGCAAAGGGCTCAAATCGGCCGAACGCAACCCCGTCACCTACCATGCCCCGGGTCTCTTTGATGCCGAAACGGGAGCCCAGATAAAGAGCGCTTCAGACGGCAAGCCTTTGAAATACCAAGATGTCTTCGGCCACACCATCGTAGAGCTCGCCCAGCTCAACCCCCGCATAGTGGGCATCACGCCTGCCATGCCCACCGGCTGCTCGCTCAACCTGATGATGGAGCGTATGCCCCACCGCGCCTTCGACGTGGGCATAGCCGAACAACATGCAGTCACCTTCTCGGCAGGTCTTGCAGCTCAGGGGATGCTTCCCTTCTGCAACATATACTCATCGTTCATGCAGCGCGCTTACGACCAAATTATCCACGATGTGGCCCTACAGCACCTGCCCGTAGTCCTCTGCCTGGACCGCGCCGGGCTGGTGGGCGACGACGGCCCCACACACCACGGTGCCTTCGACCTGGCCTACCTGCGCCCTATTCCGGGGCTCACTATCTGCGCACCCATGGACGAGCATGAGTTGCGCAACATGATGTACACCGCACAGCTGCCCGAACAGGGGGCCGTGGCCATACGCTACCCCCGCGGGCTGAGCGTGCATGCCGACTGGAAGAACCCCTTCCAAAAAATGGAGGTGGGCAAGGCACGTTGTATGCACGAAGGCGGCGAGGTGGCGATACTGTCCATAGGACATGTGGGCAATGCAGCCCTCGAGGCCGCACTGCAACTAGAGACCGAGGGCATCAGCGTGGCCCACTACGACATGCGCTATCTCAAGCCCCTCGACACCGACATACTCGACACCCTCGTGCAGCGCGGCACCCGCCATATCGTCACCGTCGAGGACGGAGTAAAGAAGGGAGGCCTCGGAAGCGCCGTCCTCGAACACTTAGCCCTCAGGCAATGCCAAGACCCATCACTGATACTCCCAACAGTCACACTGCTAGGCCTGCCCGACAAGTTTGTCACCCACGGCTCAGTGCCGCAGTTGCACAAAGACTGCGGGATAGACAGTGAGAGTATCGCCGCCGCTTGCCGTCAGGGAAGAAAGAAGTAAGAAGTATGAATTATTAAGTAGGGCGCCAGCCAAAAAACTGATAAAGTCATACTTCAAATTGTCGTTTGTCGCTTGTTATTGTATGTTTTCGATATGGAGGGGTGGAGTTGGTAGGGGTATAGCGGTACGGATTGTTTTTTTTTACCACTTAGAGATACTAAACGGCAGTGGACGGCGTTATACTTCGGAAAAAATGGAAATGCATGATGAGGCGAATTTGTACATTTTTGACTTTAGCCACGATGATGATGGCGGCATGTACGGCACAGGAGTGTCCTCAGTGCCAGTTGAAAAGGTTCTACAACCATTATTTGGAGTTGTCATGCCCACCGGAGGGCGAGCTGCCCAACTATGAGGAGGCGCAGCAGTGGCTGATACGTCATCTAACTCCGAAGTTATACGAAGCCTGGGAGGCCAGCCACGATGCGGAGAGCGACGAGTGGATCGACTACGACATGTTGATTCAAGGTCAGGACTGCTGGCCCGGCTTCCACATCAAGGAAATAACCCAGATTGAGGGGACACAATGGTACGAAATAGTGGCGGTGCAGGATGGCAGCGAAAGCGGTGCCAAATGTGTGTTTCTCCACCTCACAAGGGAGGGGGAGCAATGGCTGGTAGACTGCATCGACGACGGACACAACCGCCTTGGCGAAGCCCCGGCCCCGGAGAATGAAGTACTGAAGAACTACCCTAAATACCAAAAAACAATGAACGTTAAATAACATTTAAATCTAATCACATCATGAAAAGAACTATCAAATTTGCTATCTTTGCCGCACTACTGGCCATGGTGGGCAGTGCCTCGGCACAGACGATGATTAACGGCGGTTTAAAGGTGTCGGCGTTGCAGACAGACAACCAGGATGCCAAGGCTTATGGCGGATTTTATGCCGGATTCACCCAGAATGTGGCCCTGTCGCGCCATGTGGGCGTTGCCCCGGGAATCTATTTCAACCGCATAGCGGGCGACAATGAGACTACGGTGGCTGGCATTACTACCCACAACAAGCTGACCGAAAACGCCATAGCAGTGCCTGTGGCTCTCAACCTGCAGATGCACCTCACCGATGTGTCGTGTTTGTATATATATGCAGGACCGGAATTTAATATTGGCATATCGTCGAAGGCTGAGGGTTGGGTAGGCAACAGCGACAACCACGCCAGCTACGACCTTTATGAAGAGGGTGTGCCCGGCGAGCTGGGCCGCTACAACATCAGCTGGCTGGGTGGCATAGGAGCCAAGTTTGACTTCCTGAATGTGAACCTGGGTATGAGTGGCAACTTTTTCAACCGCTTGTACGATTCCGACATCCAGCAGAAGGCTATCAGCCTATACCTCGGTATCGGACTGGCCTTTTAGTTGAATTGAGCGTCTGGACTTGTCGGACGATTGAGAACTGATGTTTTAGGCGAGAGCCTTTGAAAACGTAAATTGACCTTTTTAAAGTATAAAAAAAAATGAAGAAAGTATCATTAATCATTGCGGCAGCTATGGTGATGCTGTTCGCAGGCAACACCCAGGCACAGCTGGGCATCAATTTTGGCTATGCTCCACAGACAACGACGACAACTATCGGCAACAACAACTCAAGCAGCGACCTGACGGGCTTTTTTGCCGGAGTGAACTACAACAAGCCGTTGGCAAGCGGCATCGGACTTTCGGTGGGAGCAGACTTCCGCTATAACACCAAGAGCGAGTCGACCACCATACTATCGGCCACTACCACTACTAAGCAGACCCAGATGATTGTGGACATTCCCGTGCTGGTGAACTTCGGTATTGCACTGGGGAGCGAAGCACAACTATCGCTATTTGTGGGTCCCACTGTGAGCTATGCCCTCAGCGGAAACACCAATGTGTCTGAGAATGTGCTAAACACTAGCACAGACATCAACTGGTATGGCGAAAAGTCGAACAACAGCCAACTGGACCTGTTGGGCACCTTCGGCGCAGCATTGACTTATCAGCAATTCCGTCTCTTCGGCGGCTACCGCATCGGCCTGCTGGACCTCGACAAGCGTGACAATGTGAAGAGCACGACCTCAGGCATCTTCGTCGGGCTGGGCTACATCCTGAAATGAAGTTGAGTGCCTTGGATTGAGATTCTAGGCTCAAAGCGTTAAACGCTGAAGGCTCACATGCCTCACATTTACGAGAGGCCGCGATGGTGGCGGCCTCTCTTTTTTTTTGCATTATTTGTTTGGGTATTGCAAAGTTTTTTGTATTTTTGTAGTTTGATTGATGGAGATAATATTACATAATCACTATATAATGAATATCTTATAAAAGATGGAAGGAAATCTATCGCTCAATTTTTTGGAGGAAATCATCGAGCAGGGCCTTGCGGAAGGCTCGTACAAGAGTATTCTTACACGCTTCCCTCCGGAGCCTAACGGCTACCTGCATATAGGCCATGCTAAGTCGATATGCCTTAATTTCGGTCTGGCACAAAAGTATGGCGGAAAGACCAACCTGCGTTTCGACGACACCAACCCCGTGAAGGAGGACACGGAATATGTGGACTCGATACAGCAGGATATACGCTGGCTGGGGTTCGAATGGGCAGGGGTGCACTACGCGAGCGACTATTTCGACCAACTGTACGACTGGGCGGTGGTGCTTATAAAGAAGGGGCTGGCCTATGTGGACGACCAAAGCCAGGAGGAGATACGCCTAGGGCGCGGCACGGTGACCGAGCCGGGCAAGAACAGCCCCTATCGCGACCGCACAGTGGAGGAGAATTTGGACCTGTTTGAGCGGATGAGAAAAGGCGAGTTTGAGGATGGGACGAAGGTGCTGCGAGCTAAGATTGATATGGCACACCCCAATATGCAACTTCGCGACCCCATCATGTATCGCATACTGCATGCCGAGCACCACCGCACAGGCAACAAGTGGTGCATTTACCCGATGTACGACTATGCCCATGGGCAGAGCGACTCAATAGAGCATATCACCCACAGCATCTGCACGTTGGAATTTGACATACACCGTCCGCTGTACGACTGGTTTATCGAGCAGCTGGGCATCTATCCGAGCCACCAGTATGAGTTTGCCCGACTGAACATTAACTACACGGTGATGAGCAAGCGCAAGCTGCTGCAGCTGGTGAAGGAGGGCTATGTGAGCGGCTGGGATGACCCCCGGATGCCCACAATCTGCGGCTTCCGCCGCCGTGGCTATACGCCCGAGAGCATACGCAACTTCTGCGAAGAAATAGGAGTGGCCAAACGCGACAATATCATAGACTATGTGCGCCTGGAGAACAGCCTGCGCGACCACCTGAACAAGGTAGCTCCACGACGTATGGCTGTGCTGGACCCCGTGAAGCTGGTGATAGGCAACTATCCCGAAGGACAGACTGAGATGCTGACCGCCGTGAACAACCCCGAGAACGAGGCTGACGGAGTGCGCGAGGTGCCTTTCGGCCGCGAGCTGTATATAGAACGGGAAGACTTTATGGAGGAGGCCCCGAAGAAGTATTTCCGCCTAACGCTGGGACGCGAGGTGCGGCTACGCTACGCTTATTTCGTCACCGCCCAAAGCGTGGAAAAGGACGAGGAGGGCAACATCACCTGCATACACTGCACCTACGACCCTGCCACCCGCGGTGGCGACGCTCCCGACGGCCGTAAGGTGAAGGGAACACTGCACTGGGTGAGCGCACAGCATGCCGTGGAGGCTGAGGTGCGACTGTTCGACCGCCTGTTTGCCACAGAGGCACCCGACGATGCCCCCGAAGGGAAGACATTCCTCGACAACCTCAACCCCAACAGCCTGCAAGTGTTGCAACACTGCAAGCTGGAGCCATCGCTGGCCAACGCTCGCATGGTGGTGAACGAAAAAGGCATCAAGGAGCCGATGCGCTATCAGTTTGAGCGTATGGGCTACTTCTGCACCGACCGCGACAGTACACCAGAACACTTGGTATTCAACCGCGCATGCTCGCTGAAAGACACATGGGCGAAGATTAGGAATTAGAGTTGAAGGTCTAGAATATTGAGTTGAGAGTTTAGGTTTTTTGAGGCTAAGCATTATTTTTGAGCCTAGAAGTAAGAACTAAGAACAAAGAAGTGAAAAAATGAAAGTATCATATAAATGGCTGCGTGAGTATGTCGATACCGACCTCACACCTAACGAACTGGACGACCTGCTGACTTTCAGCGGGCTTGAAATTGAAGGGGTGGAAAAAGTGGAGAGCATCAAGGGTGGGCTGGAACATGTGGTGATAGCCCAAGTGCTGACCTGCGAGCCTCATCCCGACAGCGACCACCTGCACCTGACCACAGTGGATGTGGGCGGGGAACGCCCGCTAAACATCGTGTGCGGCGCACCCAATGTGGCTGCCGGCCAAAAGGTGGTATGCGCCCAGATAGGGACAAAGATATACACTTCAGACACTGAATTTTACGAAATAAAGAAAGGCAAACTGAGGGGGGCGGTGAGCGAGGGCATGCTGTGCGCCGCCGATGAGCTGCAACTGGGTTCGGACCATGACGGCATCATGGTGCTGCCTGAAGAGGCCCCGGTAGGCATGCCAGCCAAGGAGTATTTCCACCTAGAAGAGGACTATGTGCTGGAGGTAGCTATCACCGCCAACCGTTCGGATGCCACCAGCCACATTGGTGTGGCGCGAGACGTAGTGGCAGTGCTCAACACCCGCCACGGCGAAAAGAAAAAGATACAATGGCCCGAGGTGGCAGACCTTTCGCATGCCACAGAGGGTACCAACCCCATCGGAGTGACGGTGGAGGAGCCCGACCTCTGCCCTAGATACACTGGAATAACGTTAGAGAATGTGCATGTGGCCGACTCGCCTGAATGGCTTCAGAACCGGCTGCGCACAGTGGGCATACGCCCTATCAACAATGTGGTGGATATTACCAACTATGTGCTCATGGAAGTGGGGCAGCCTATGCATGCCTTTGATGCCGACAGAATAGAGGGTGGGCATGTGGTAGTGAGGCAACTACCCCAAGGGACACCCTTTGTAACACTCGACGGAGTAGAACGCAAACTTGACCAGCGAGACCTGATGATATGCAGCACCGGCGGCGACGGACAGAACGGCGAGCCACACCAGCCACAACCAATGTGCATAGCCGGTGTGTTCGGTGGCGAGAAGAGCGGCGTGACACATGGCACCACGCGCGTATTCCTTGAAAGTGCCTATTTCAACCCCATGAGCATCCGCAAAACAGCCAAACGCCATGGACTGAAAACCGATGCCTCGTTTCGCTACGAACGAGGCTGCGACCCCAACATCACTGTCTGGGCCTTGCAGCGTGCTGTAAAACTTATGCTGGAACTGACCGGCGCCACCATCGCTTCGAAGATGGTGGACATATATCCCCACCCAATAGAGCGTGCCGAGGTTGAAATCAACTATCGCCGCATATTCACACTCATAGGACAGGAGTTGCCCATCAACGCTATCCGCACCGCACTCACCTCGCTGGACATTGAGATAGTAGCAGAAACAAACGAGGGGATGACCTTGCGCATACCGAGCTGCAAGGTGGATGTCACTCGCGAATGCGACGTAGTGGAAGAGATATTGCGTATCTACGGCTACAACAACATACACATCGGCTCGAGCGTCAACAGTTGCCTATCATTCTCAAAGAAACCCAACCCACGCCAGCTGCAGAATATTGTCAGCGACATGCTCACCTACAACGGATTTAGCGAGATAATGAACAACTCTCTCACCAAATCGGAATACTATGAAGGCAACCCCGACTTTGAGAACTGCCACAGTGTGGAGATACTGAATCCGTTGAGCAAAGAGCTGAACGTGATGAGGCAAACGCTCCTCTATAGCGGACTGGAATGCATAGTTCGCAACCTCAACTACAAGATTCACGACCAGAAACTGTATGAGTTTGGTAACACCTATATCAGAATAGGCAATGAGGGCGAGCGCGTGACCGACAAGTTCAGCGAGACACAGCACCTATCCATCTTTATGACCGGGGCCACTGCTCCCGAAAGTTGGAAAGTTCCCACCACACCGGTCGACTTCTACCACTTGAAAGCACAGGTGATGAACATCCTACACCGGATGCGCATCAATCTTGGGCGAATAGACACCCTACCCACCACGCTCCACTATTATTCCGAGGGCATCGACCTCGTATTCCGCGACAGCAAGAAACAGCTCTGCTCGTTGGGTCGCATTTCCAAAGAGACCTTAAAACGGATGGACTGCAAACAGGAAGTATTCTATGCCGACATTGACTGGACGCTATTGCTAAAAAGCTATCCCACCAAGGATGTACAATACGCCGAAGTGGCCAAGATACCCGAGGTGCGCCGCGACCTTGCACTAGTGCTACAGAAGAAAGTAACATTCGCCGAGATAGAGCGGGTGGCCTTCAGCACTGAGAAAAAGTTGCTCAAACGCATCGGTCTATTCGACGTTTACGAAGGCAAAGGAATCACCGAAGGCATGAAATCGTACGCTGTCAGTTTCATCCTCCAAGACAAGGAGAAGACCCTTACCGACAAACAGATTGAAGCCGTGATGGCCAAACTGCAGAAAAGCCTCGAGACCCAGCTGGGTGCCAAGATTCGCTAACCCCGCCATGAGATGGAACCTATAGACTGTCGCATGTTTTTAAGATATTAAAACATAAACAACTATCAGCAAACTAATCGTGAACCTCGGCCTGCTAAAATATGATGTGCGTGTGCTGCTTGCCTTACAACAAGCCATTGGCGGAAGCAAACAATTCTTCCAATGGCTTGCTACCGCAGGCTACCCCGAGTTGGCAGCCTTCTCCAATTTCCTACAAGACGATGTGGAGGCGGAACAATGGCTGGTGCAACACAACTACCACTGGCTGGGAATCATTAGCCACGCCATCGACGGCGACACACGCTCGCGCCAATGGGTAAGGGAAAACTTACAAGAGGCCAACCTAATGTTCGTGCTTGCCTGCCGTAGCGACGACAAAGCATCCTCGTGGCTGAAATTCATGCATCTCGACATACTCCTGCGCATTGCCAAAGAAGTTGCCGACCTACGATACAAACAAGAACTGGACACCAGTTTTCCATACAAAATGCGTTTTTAACATGGATAAAGACATCAACAAAAAAAACACCCCTTCGGGCAAGCGTCCCCGAATTCAACGTAAACCCATCGTACGCTCGAGCGACACTGTCAGTGACAGTCCCACGCGCCCTCGACAGAACAAAGAAAGGATGGCAAACGCCAACGACGATGGTGATAGAAAACGGCCTACCCCCTCACGAGGTGGCAACCGTCGCGGTGTCCACACTAAGGACAAAAGGAAAAAGAATGCCGACCGTCCGAAGAGACATCCTGTTCCCAAGCCCAAAACGCCACCACCCATCCCCAAAGAATACGACGGCACCATACGCCTCAACAAATACATTGCCAACGCTGGCATCTGCTCACGACGCGAAGCCGACAAACTGATTGCTGCCGGAGCCATCAGCGTAAATGGTATGGTAGTCACAGAAATGGGATTCCAAGTCCATGAGGGCGACCAAGTAAGCTATGGGGGCGAGACACTCCACTCAGAGCGCAAACGCTACTTCCTGCTCAACAAACCCAAAGGATTCATCACTACGGTCGACGATCCTCAAGAGAGAGAAACAGTGATGATGCTGATTGACGGTGCCTGCAATGAGCGCATCTACCCCGTGGGGCGCCTCGACCGCAACACCACCGGCCTCCTGCTCTTCACCAACGACGGCGACCTTGCCCGGCGCCTTACCCATCCGTCCTGTAAGGTATACAAAATATACCAAGTGGAGTTAGACAAGCCTGTAGCGTACGAAGACATGAAACAGATGCTCGAAGGCATAGAACTAGAAGACGGCCCCATCAAAGTGGACGACATACAATATGTTCAAGGCCTCAACGACAAACGGGTAGTAGGTGTAGAACTCCACAGTGGCAGAAACCGCATTGTGCGCCGCATGTTCGAACATCTGGGATACAACGTCCACAAATTGGACCGTATACTGTTTGCCGGGCTAACCAAGAAAGACCTCCCTCGTGGCCGCTATCGTGAACTGACACCACAAGAAGTAGGCTACCTCAAAATGCTATAAATGGCCAGACTCATCCTATTTCCTGTACCCATCGGAGCCACCGACCCCAACACTACACTTCCCTCATACAACAGAGAGGTGCTCAACACTTGTCGCACATTCATCGTCGAAAACATCCGTACAGCCCGCCGCAACCTAAAGACCATGGGCTATACACACCCCATCGACGATGTCACCTTCTTAGAACTAAACGAGCATACTGACACAACCGAAATCGCCCACTATCTAGACCCTATCGCTCAGGGCGAAAACGTGGGCCTGATGTCGGAAGCCGGCTTACCATGCGTTGCCGACCCAGGCAGTATCATCACCGCCATGGCACAACGTAGCGGCATAGAAATACTCCCACTTGTGGGCCCCAGCAGCATTATGCTTGCCCTGATGGCTTCAGGATTCAATGGACAGAACTTCGCCTTCAACGGCTATCCCCCTATTGACGAACGGGGACGGACAGCAATGCTCCGCACACTCGAGCAACACATCCACCGCGACAACCAAACACAGATATTTATCGAAGCCCCCTATCGCAACGACCAACTGCTCCACTTCCTCGCTCTTCACCTACAACCCATCACACGTATCTGCGTTGCCTGCGACCTAACACTCCCCACACAATACATTCGCACACGAATGGCACGACAATGGCTACATGACCCACCAGAGCTTCACAAACGTCCTACAATCTTTTTAATCTACAAATAAGTAATCAGCATATAGATGGAAGAGAATCACAGCTTTCCATCACACACTGAAGATAAAAAAATCAATAATTAAA
>JAFRRK010000087.1 GCA_017428115.1 Bacteroidales bacterium
CACCACCATCATCATCACCATCATGAGGGGGGTGAGGTGGAAGAGTATGGTATTGGCACCTTTGTCTACTATCGTCGACAGGCTTTCGATTTGGATAAGTTCGACCGCTTTGTTAATCTCAACTGGCCAAAGGATGTGATACGTGCCAAGGGTATCTGCTATTTCTCATTCAACCCCGACATGTCGTACCTCTTCGAGCAGGCGGGAGTGCAGGTGAAGGTTTCCGAGGCCGGACAGTGGTATGCCACCATGCCCGAGGATGAGCTGCTGGATATGATACAGCGCGATGCCGGCTTGGCCCACGACTGGGACGACGACTATGGCGACCGCATGCAGAAGATTGTTTTCATCGGTCAGCACATGGACAAGGATTACATTATCAGCCAGCTCGACGACTGCCTTGTGAAGTAAGACGTAAGAGCTAAGAGTTAAGAACTATGGCGCGAGCCAACAAACTTCATAGTTCTTATTTCTTATCGCTCTTATGCAATATATGACTGATTTTTCAACAGCCTCGAAGAGGCTGAATATTAATAACGTTGCCGAAGTCGAGAGCAAAGCAAGCGAGCTTGCTTTACCGAGATGCTGCAACGTCTCGATGTAACACCGTACAAGCGAAGCGCAGTGCGGTGACAAGAGATGCTCTCTATCAGCGTCTCGGAGAGACGCGCCATCAAGAATGTTTGATAAAAATCAGTCATTTGCTATATTAGAGCGATTCGTTTTTGAGAGCGCGTGCCTTCGGCACGCTGAGATGTATTTACCTGATATACCCCACACTATATGTGCGGGATTATTGAGAGTTTGCCCCTCTGGGGCAGTTTATAGAAGTCCCCTTAAAAAAATATGGCGCAGGCCAACAAACTTCAGGTGGGTTCTATTAATTGCTTGCAATTATAGTCTTAAATTCTTATTAGATTCAAAGTGTGGAATATACAAATTCTCTAATTCTCAAATTCTTGATAAATTGAATCCTCCTTCATAGTTCTTAATTCTTACTTCAGGTGTGTTCTATTAATTTGTTTTCATTGTCGCGTCTCTTCGAGACGCAGTTTTGTTAGGTTTTGACTATCACCGTACAAACGATGTACGATGTTGCTCCCATTCGGTCGCGACACCGCACAAACAATGTACGGTGTTATTAATGGTCGCACCTCTCCGAGGTGATTTTTAGAAGTCCCCTTCAATATAGTTCGTTGAGCAGCATCGCCAGGCGTATGCCGGCGGCATATAGCTGCCATTCCATGCTTGGCGCAAAGTGGTAGGTGTACACATAGGCATTACCATTCCATCCCTCTTGGTATTCATAGATGGATTCGGTGAAATGGTAGTTGTGCAGTAGCAGCTCTTCCCATGTCATACGGCGTATGGCACGCTTCTGGTCGTGGTAGCGGTGCTCGATATATTCTGCATACTCTGTATAGCTGTAGCCCACTGCATTGATGATGCCTTCGTCCCACACCCAGTGCAGGTTTCGCTTTTCTCTAAACCAGTCCACCGGCACTCGGTTGCCCCCCAGGTCGTCCAAGTGGGCGGTGTGCATGGGGCAGAATCGGTCGCCCATTAGGTGGACTACAAACTTAAGGGCATCGGTGTCGTTGGGATGCTCGCGCAGTAGGGCCACCAGGCTGTCCATGGCGCGGAATAGGTTCCCGCCCTCAGTGGGGTAGTGGGTCAGCGTGGCAACGACGGCCGAGTCGCTCATGCCTGGGTCAAAGTCTTGATAGTGCCAGTCGTAGCTGGTAGGGTAGATGGTGTCGCTCTTGATATTGTCTGCCCATGTCGACCAGTATACTATCCCTTTCTCGCCCAAGATGCGGTTCACCTTGTGGCGTGTGCGGCAGTTCAGGTTGTCGTAGGCTATCTGTGCCACAATGCGGTGCCCCGTAGCACCCCATGCCAATAGGCTGCCTGTCGGTGACAAGGCCATGGCAATTAGTAGGAGGGTCTTTATCTTATGCATCATATCTCATTTTTTTAGAAGCTGTTTAAATTTGATTGATGAATTTTATTATGGACATTAACGAGCAGATTTTTCGCCTTTCCGAGGGCGCAACGTTTCACAAGGTGAGCGCAGAGCGAGCTTGCTCGCTCTGCCGAGCCATAGAAACGTCAGCGAAGCTAATGGGGTTCCATTGTAACTGAGGAAAGGTAAAAAATATGCCGTTCAGGTGCTTTATGAAAATCATTGAATTTAATTTTTAAACAGCTTCTTAATCATGTGGCGCATCCCGGGCTTGTAGTTCTCGGGCTGCATTAGGCTCAGGGTTTCGTTAAACTCGTGCAGTAGCTCGGGATAGTGGCGGCACATCCCGTAGGCCAGTTTCATACACAGCGACTGTATGCCCGGTGGCTCGTCCAGCCTCACCATGTGTTCTAGGCAGTAGTCGAGCAGGTCGGTGCGTATGTCCTCTTTCTCTATTTCCTGGCGTTCTATTAGGTTGAGCGTAAGCCGTCGTATCGTCACGTCCTCGCTCTTTAGTGTCAGTTCCACCAGCTCCTCTTGCGGCAGGGTGCTTATCTCCTGGGCGGGCTTGTGGGTCATAATCCATGCGGCGTTGCGGGCGGTGCGCTCATGTGTGCTATAGATGTGGGGATACAGTTTTTCCGTGGGCACTTCTCGTGCAAGCCGTCTCACCTCGTCTCCGCTCAGTGGGTCGGCTATCAGTACCTCTATGCCGTTCTGAGTACTCATTTCTCACGCTTCACACCTAGCAGCCAGTAGGATAGGAATGGGCTGAGCCGAATGATATAGCTTATCACCAGGCAAAACAAAATCACCAGCAGCGATAGTGCTATGGCTGTTGTGGCCTCCAGCACCATATTCCCCGACTTGCTGAAAAAAACGCCCAGCATGGGCAGGCTAGGTATCAGAAAATAGTGTATCAGATAGATGTCCAGCGTCCGCTGTCCGATGTGCTGCAGCCCTCGGCCGATACGGCTCTCAGATGAGAAAAAACGCTCGTAATGCCGAAATATCATCACCATTGTTATCACCCCCATATACTGTATCATCCAGGCAGTCAGCTTCGACACATGCGTCACCACATAGTTGTGCTGCACATCGCTCTGTGCGCAATAAAACACATACAGCCCCGCAAACAGCAGCAATACGGCTCCTGCCACATACTGGTTACTCATCACCTTGAACACTCGCTCTCGGTAGCACGACACCAGATTGCCCATCACGAAGAATTGGAAATACACCATGATGTTGTACAAACACAGCCAATTGGCAACCCTGTTGTTCGCATAGTGGGTTACGCTGCTATAGCTCATGGCAAACAAGCATAGGGCTATCGCCACCAACACCCCCTGCCGATAGGCCAACTTCGCTTTTCTCATCAGTAGCGACACCGTGTAGTAGATCACAAACATACCCAGCAATACCACCGTGAACCAATAGCCCAGCTTCTCCCCGTCGTTAATGAATTCGCTCACTCCTTGCCGGGCAGTCATTCCCATGCTGTGTGCATAATAGAGTGCGGCGTACGCCAACCCGAAAAACAGCATAGGTACTAGTTGCACCCTCATCTTCTTCAGCATATTCCCCTGGTAGTGCTTCCAGTTCCAGTCCTCCTCAGGGCAGAATGCGATAAAACCGCTCACAAAGAAGAACAGCGGCATTCTAAACATTCTTAGCAGGTCGTTCACTCCGGTGTAGCCCGTTTCCATCCCCATTCCCTGTATCTCCACATGCGAGAATACGACCAGTATCATCGTAAACCCTCGCAAAGCGTCAATCCAGCCTATCCTTTTTTTTGTAGTGGCAGTTTGCATTGTGTGTTAATGTGTGTTGTGTTTATAGGTCTGCCAACCCCTCTGCATCTTTATCTTTAAACCATCCATCCAGCGTCTCATCGGCCTTGGCCTCTATCTCGGGTGTGATCTTGTCTTTTATCTTCTTCACCACAAACATCACTGCCGCCGCCTCGTCCACCAGCCCAAGCAGCTTAAACACCGAGCGCGGAATCAGCGACACCGGCATCACCACATACAGCAGACAACCGTATATCATCGCCTTCTCTGTGGTGCTGGTGTCGGCATCGGTCAGCACATAGTATGCCAGCAGCAGTGGCCTCGCTGTCGCTCTTCCGGCCTTACGGGCATAGTGCCGTATGTATTTGAACGAGTGTGACGCCCGCCACGGCCATCTTACGTTCTTAAGCTTCTCCACCAAGGGTTTCACATCCTTGCCCGTAATCAGGTGGGCAAGTATTGTGATGCAGATAATGGTAATAATCATGGTTCTTTTCGTCTATTGGTTTCGTATACTGAGATTGTCTGTCCAATGCCTCTATAACGCCACTCTCCCCCTTTTATTGTGTGCTATATCCCTTGTGGTGAAAAATCTGTTTCCCCTCGTTGGTAAACCCCAGCTCGCCCATCAGTGTCAGCTGGTCGGTTTTCTCCAACAGCCCCAGCACAGGCCCCTTCAGCTTTATTTCGTATATCGCTGTGCATCCCATGGCCGCCTTCCCCTCCACTGGTGCGGGACGTGTTATGCTCTTCAGTTTGATGCTCGACACCTTCATGTCCCAAAAATTCACCCCATATTTCTCGCGGCACACCTCCTGCACATAGTCATGCATATACACTTCAAAGTCCTTCTCCGTCAGGCTCACCAAGGCCTCTCTCTTCCTCAGGCTGTCCGCCTCCCTCAACAGCGTCTCCCAGGTCTTCCGCACCACCCTGTAGGGCGATGCCTCCATCTCTTGCGACACATGGCCCGTCTCCGTCTTAAAATGCTCATACGAGTAGTAGCTCCTCTCCAGTGCGTCGCCTATCTCGCCAAAGGCCCTCTTCATCTCCCTCACCTCCTCACTGTAGGCACACCGCTGGTACTGGAAGTGGCTCAAAAACGTGTCGCACATCTCCACGGCCTTCGCCGTTGAGTAGAAGTAGTCTCTGTCGGCTATCTCGCGATATGCTGCCTCGCAGTCGCGTTCATCTTCCTTCAACAGCGACACCAGTCCCTTCCTCTCCTTGTTCGAGCAGCCCCAATAAAAGGCAGTATACAGCACTACCCCTGCCACTGCCACTAGCAATAGAATACCCTTTTTTGTCATCTCGCTCTTTTTTATCGGTTTCTATTTTTAGTTCCCGTTGCTCCCAGATTATTGCATTCCCCCCTGTGAAAAACATAGCAATTTTCGTGCCAAAAATCGCAATTTTTCCATCCTGTTACTATCTTTTCTCTTCTATGTCGAAAAAAGTGTGTATCTTTGCACCAGCAAAGTGGATAGATTTGTAATGATTGCAACCACTGAAAAATAATGCTAAACTCATGTTTTTCACTACAACTGTTACGTTTTCCATCGCTTTGCTTTTTTATGTTTCACATCAAAAAAGTTAAAGTAAAATGAGCTATTTTTTCACTTCCGAGTCAGTTTCCGAGGGCCATCCTGACAAAGTGGCCGACCAGATTTCCGACGCGCTTCTCGACGAGTTCCTCCGTCACGACCCCGACAGCCATGTGGCCTGCGAGACGCTTGTCACCACCGGCCTTGTGCTGGTGAGTGGCGAGGTGACCTGCGACGGCTATGTCGAAATACAGGACACCGTGCGCGATGTCATCCGCAACATCGGCTACACTAAGGGCGAATACAAGTTCGAGGCCGACTCCTGCGCCATCCTCTCCACCATCCACGGCCAGAGTGGCGACATCAACCAGGGCGTCAGCCGCGCCACCGCCGAGGAGCAGGGCGCCGGCGACCAGGGCATGATGTTCGGCTATGCCTGCAACGAGACCCCCGAGTTCATGCCACTCCCCATCACCTTGGCACATATCTTCCTGCAGGAGCTCTCCAAGATTCGCCACCAGGGCCACGAGATGAAGTACCTCCGCCCCGATGCCAAGAGCCAGATTACTATCGAGTATAGCGACGAGGGCAAACCCCTACGCGTCGAGGCCATCGTCATCTCTACCCAGCACGACGACTTTGCCGAGGAGTCTGTCATGCTCGCCCGCATCGAGCGCGATGTGAGGGAGATTCTCATCCCCCGTGTCCTCGACCGTCTCAGTGCCGACAATCGCGCCCTCTTTGCCAAAGGCGACTACAAGCTCTTTGTCAACCCCACCGGCAAGTTCGTCATCGGCGGCCCCCACGGCG
>JAFRRK010000003.1 GCA_017428115.1 Bacteroidales bacterium
AGCGACAGGGGAGTGACATCCAGCAGCAACACATCCTTGATCTCGCCGGTCAGCACACCGCCCTGGATAGCGGCACCGATAGCCAACCACCTCGTCGGGGTTGACGCCCTTATTGGGGGCTTTGCCGAAGAACTCTTCGACCTTCTTCTGCACGGCGGGGATACGGGTCGAGCCGCCCACGAGAATCACCTCGTTAATATCGCTGTTGCTCAAGCCGGCATCCTTCATGGCCTGGCGGCAAGGCTCGATAGTGGCCTGAATCAGGTCGTCGCAGAGTTGCTCGAACTTCGAGCGGCTCAGTTTCTTCACCAAGTGCTGTGGCACGCCGTCGGCAACGGTGATATAGGGCAGGTTGATTTCAGTCTCCTGTGATGAAGACAGCTCGCACTTAGCCTTTTCGGCTGCCTCTTTCAGACGCTGCATAGCCATCGGGTCCTTGCGCAGGTCGATATGTTTGTCGGCCATGAACTCGTCGGCCAGCCAGTTGATAATCTTCCGGTCGAAGTCGTCGCCGCCTAAGTGAGTGTTGCCGTTGGTGCTCTTCACTTCGAAAACGCCGTCGCCAAGGTTCAAGATGGAGATATCGAAAGTACCACCGCCCAAGTCGAACACGGCCACGTTCATGTCCTGAGCCTTTTTGTCCAGACCATATGCCAAAGCGGCAGCGGTAGGCTCGTTCACGATACGGCGCACCTTCAGGCCTGCAATCTCACCGGCCTCTTTGGTGGCCTGACGCTGGCTGTCGTTGAAGTAGGCGGGCACGGTGATGACGGCCTCCGTCACCTCGGTGCCAAGGTAGTCCTCAGCGGTCTTCTTCATTTTCTGCAGCACGATAGCGCTGATTTCCTGCGGGGTGTAGAGACGGCCGTTGATGTCCACGCGAGGCGTGTTGTTGTCGCCCTTCACCACCTTGTAAGGCACTGCCTCAATCTCTTTCTGCACACGGTCGTAAGTCTCGCCCATGAAACGTTTGATGCTGTACACCGTATTGTGAGGGTTGGTGATGGCCTGACGCTTGGCGGGGTCGCCCACCTTGCGGTCGCCGTTCTCAATAAATCCTACCACGCTAGGGGTGGTGCGGTTGCCCTCGCTGTTGGCGATGACAACAGGCTCGTTGCCTTCCATGACTGATACACAACTGTTAGTTGTACCTAAGTCGATTCCAATTATTTTTCCCATGATATTGTATTTTTTTATTTTCTTGTTGATATTTTTATTTCCTGGCCCACCCTTTGTGGGCGAACCAGACATCATCATATCAATCCCCGTGCCAACCATGTGGATTGACAAGGGGACTGACAAAATGGCAGGTCTTGTGGGCTTCTGTTGCTACAATCCCATCCCCGCCTTGGTTCTATAGAGGGTGTTTCGCCCCACAATGTAGGCATAACATGCAGTGGGCATGAACTGTATGTTGCCCCACGGCAGACTTGTCAGCCCGCTGGCTGTCATGGTGGTCACCAGTGCCTGAGTCAGTCCGTTTGTGGTCATAAAACTGCGCAGCGAGGTCAGCTCTCCGGGATTTTCATAGTAGCGGTCGGACCATTTCAGCTCCACTGCCCAGTCCGGTCGTTGGCGCCCTGCGTTAATACCCACAATGTCCACCTCCCCCATAGCCTTGCGCCCCTCGCGCCAACTGGCATATCCAATGTCGGTTCCCAGCCTTGGTATCCATTGGGCAAACACGGCTGTCTCTACCATTGTCCCAATCTCATTATCTCGCTCTGTTATAGGTTGGAAAAGGGCACACCTCAACGATGGGTTTGTCAAGTATAGTTTGAAACTGTGCTCGCGCTGGTAGCGTTTCGCCTTGTCGTCGGTGCGGTGTATCTTCTTCAGCAAGAATGCAGCCTCGAAATACTCAATATACTTCCTCAGCGTTTCCTTCTTTACACCTGTATTTTGCGCCAGACTCTCATAGCTGAACTCACTGCCCGAATGAAAGGCTATCATGGCAAACAACGAATTCAGTTCTTGCACGTCAGTAATGCCATACAGGCTTGGCAAGTCGCGCAGCAACACCTTGTCGATAATATCGTGGCGTATATATTGCCCAGGGTCGGCCTGCATCTCGGTATTGAATGCCACTTCGGGGTATCCGCCATAGTTGATATATTCGATAAAGGTGCTGTTCAGCTGTGCAATGCCTACGGACGCAAACGAGTGCACCTCATGCCCGTTCCACATCAGAGTGCTCTCTCGCAGCAGCCCTTCGCAGTGGCGCAGTTGCACATACTCATAGAATGTCAATGGCGGCAGGCTGAAGTCGGTAAACCTGCCAGCCCCGCTCTCGATGCTGCTCTTCTTCAATGCCGCCGCCGCGCTGCCCGATGCCACGAAACGGATGTTGGGGTAGGCGTCCGCCAACGTCTTCAGGCTCACCTCCCACTGCTTGAGGTACTGCACCTCGTCGAAGAACACAAAATACTGCTCCGTAGGGTCGTACGCCTTGCCGCTCGAAACAAACGCGGCGTTCATCAGCTCCTCGAGCAATATGCCGTTGTATATAGGTGTATCCACCGACACATATATAATATTCTTAGCCTCAGCCCCCTCTTCTATCAGACGCTGTATCGCATGGTATATCATCACCGTCTTCCCCACGCGCCTAGGCCCCATCAGTATAATAGAACGGCGCACACGCACGTTCCTCACCAGCCCATAGAAGATTTCCAGGTAGGCTCGAGGCCCCATAGCCTTAAAATCGGCTCTTATCGAGCCGTTTTCCCACCACGGGTTATCTACTCTCAAACGTGCTATTGACTGTTTTTCAGCCGATTCTGATAGAAACATGTCTTTTTCTCCTTTTCTTTTACGATGCAAAGGTACAACTTTTCTGCAAAATAAGCATATTTTTTTATTCTTAATTTGCAAAACGAGGTGTTTTTATGTCTGTAGTTGGCTATTTTTGAGCCTTTTTAAAATTAAATTGCAATCGTATCTATATGGAAAATAGCTCTATATAATGCGTTTGCAAAATAAGTATGTTTTAATATGCTTATTTTGCAAACAGGCGTTATTTATGTACACAATAAAGAAAAAGTCCCCGCCACCACGGCAGGGACTTCTCTATAATATGCTACGGGCGGCGGAGACCGCCCGCAACAAAGGTTAATAATTTAATATTTTAATTGTTATCCCGAACAGGGCGCACAGAGAACCCGTCGTAGCGACTGTCGTAGCTCGTGGCGTCGAGGGAGTCGCTGCCGAAGTACACGCTGTACGCGCCGTCCACAACGTAGGACGTGGACGACCAACAGAAGCCGACGCTGCCCACATAGTGGACACTAGTGCCCCAGCGGGTGCCCGCCGCAGGCAGGAATACCGCGCCAGCAGCCTCCATCTCAGCCCACTGGGCGAGGGTATAGTTGTTGCTGTTCCAACCAGTACTGCCTGTGGCGTTGATGCCCGTGGGGGCAGTGATACCTGTGGGATGGGTGTAGCCGTCGGGGAAGAGTATCACACCCTGCACGTTGTTCACCTTGCCCTTTGCGTAACGTGCGTTGGCGGTGCCGAGGTTGGTGTTGTTCGCACGGGTGTTGAAGAGGTAGCTCCATTCGGTTTGCGAGAGTGTGCGCCAGCCGCTGTTGGCGGTGTTGCCGCCGTTGCTGATGGCGTTGTTGCCCCATTCCACGAAGGTACCATAGTCGGTGTCGTCGGTGGAAGAAAGGGTGGGGTTGCTGCCCGTGCCCCAGCCGAAGAGGTCTATCCAACCGCTGTAGGTGGCACTGATGTTGCTGTTGGCAGCACCCACATAGTCAAATTGGTTCTCAGCAAACCTCCATGTATTAGTGCTGGCCTGATACTGCAGGTTGCCCTGCGAGAACCACACCTGGTCGCCGCCGTCGTTGATGGTGAACAGGCCGCCCTTTGAGCCGACAGGACGGAACACAAGGTTGCTCTCGCCCAGCGTCACCGTGGTGTACTGGCTGCGGGTGATGGGAATAGTGGTGTTGGCGGTCTTGGTGCAGGTCTTGCCGTCGGCAGTGTTGATGGTTATCTGCAAGCCCGTGTAGTTGCCGGCGGGCAGGTAGATGTAGAAGTCGTGCGCCGTGGCGATGCTTTGGCTGCACTCCAGCGTCGTGGTGTTCGTACCTGTGTTGCTGTATCTAAGGCTCGGCTGGTTATCGAACATCCCATTTATCAAGAACTGTCCGTTAATCGCCGTGTTGGCGGTGATGGCTATCGAGGTGACCGTGGTGCCGGCCTTTTGCAGGTTCAGCTTCAGCACTCCGCACAGGTTCTTAAACTGCAGCTCGTTGGTCTGTGAATAGCAGAACATCGGGAACCCCTGCAGCGAGCCGTCGGTGCTGCTCTGCACTGCGGGCAGGGTCACCGTCTGCCAGTCGTGGTATATCTCAGCCGGGTAATAGGCGAGGTAGACTCCACCCTCTTCCACCCCCTCGCCCTCGGCAAGGGTCAGCACTGCCGTGGTGGCAGGGCTCTGGGGCGTGGCGGTATAGACTCCTGTGGTGCTGCCTCCGTTAACCCTCACACGGTCGCCCGCCACCCATTCCAGCGCGGTGCCGTTCAGCACGGTCTTGGCATTGTGCACGTCGCTGCAGTCCTCCATCGCGGCGCGAAACTGCGTGCCGTTGCCCATGGTCTCCTCCTTCTTGCAGGAGGTAAGACTTACCAGTCCTACTATTGCAACTAGTTCTACTACGAAAAATAGACTTTTCTTCATTTCCTTTTCCTCCTTTCTTTTTAATCGAAGTCGTTGCCGCCAAAGTTGGCGCCGCTATTGGTCAGTCCCTCGGTGCCGCCTGTGGTCTGAGGCTCTGCCGCACCGCTCATCTGGAAGCCCTTTTCGACGCGGGCCTCAATCAGTTCTACCATAGGGGTGTCGTACCCCTGTTTCTGTTTCTCAATCATTGTTGTAATGTGTTTAGTTGATATTTGGGTGAATTATAATACACGACAAGCCCCTCCCTGCACCTGTCCGGAAGGAAGAGGAATCGTAAGGCAAATTTAGGCGTATAGGTCATTTTGCAGGATGATTTTTTGTACTTGTTGTCAATAGGTCAAATTGCAGGATGGCCATTTCAAAAAAAATCAGTACTTTTGCCGCGCAGTTTGAAGCA
The DNA here is from genome assembly GCA_017428115.1 of Bacteroidales bacterium. Classification (GTDB taxonomy): domain Bacteria; phylum Bacteroidota; class Bacteroidia; order Bacteroidales; family P3; genus Colimorpha. Next base: position 5,085 of record JAFRRK010000003.1, read on the forward strand.
TAGCGGAGCTCTGCTGGGGAGCAACTCC
>JAFRRK010000088.1 GCA_017428115.1 Bacteroidales bacterium
CCCATGGGGGAAAGGGGGTGGTGTATGGATAATTGTCTGTTTGTTTGAAAAATACTGAGACATAAACCTTCTGTTTCGGTCGGACTCACTCTCGAAGACGCATCGGTCGGGTCGTGTGGCAGATTTGCGGAATTGAGGATATACTACTATACTACAACAGCACACACCCCCTGCTTTTCAAAAAAACAAAACAGAAAACATAATTTGACACTTTGACACCTTGACACCCCAGGCACACAACACACGCGCAACAGCACAAACGACCCAATGTGTTACGAATATTTAACACACACACTATCCGATAATTGAAAAAAATTTCGTATCTTTGCAAAATATAATCCACCCCATGGCGCAAACGATGCCGCCCCCCTGCTCCGCCCCTGGAATCGAACCCACAACGCCCCTACAACGCCCCCACCTCGGCCACCTAGGGCAAGGAATGCGGAAAACGGCACCGCACGGCAACTGAAATCTTCTCGCGCACCCAGGTGCAGGCCATTTTCGACGCCCTCGGCGAGCCCTGAACCCAGGGGCGCAGCGCACCCAAGCGCGCCTCTTCGCACCCAAGCGCGCCTTATCGCGCGCCAGAGTGCGCCAGCGTGCGCGGTGTGGAAAAAAGGTAGTACCTTTGCAAACGTAATCGATTACACACACATCTTTTTCACAACCCCCCTTCCACTAACACACCCGACTAAGGACCGGGGGAAGGGCAGGACAAAAGCGTATGGCAATTCTAACAGGTATCAACACACGACATAGCGGCAGCGCGGGCGAATGGACCTTCGCGCGCCTGGGCGGCAAGACCGTCGCCAAGCAGAAGGTGGCCAAGAGCCCGAGTTCCTCAGCCCCAACGCCACCGAGTGAGCCCCCGGCAATCGGAGTAATCTGAATAATCGGAGTAATCAGAATAATCTGAGTAATCAGAAATAGTTCTTGACAGGGGCGGGTGCCTTTCAGGCATCCCGCCCCTAAACTTTAAACTCTAAACCCTAAACTTTAAACTCTATACCCTCAACCCTAAACTCTCAATTCGGACTTTTGCGCTACATGGTAAACTGCAGGGAGACTTTGATTGCATAGGACGAGGCGGCTTGGTCGAGGTAGGAGAGCCGGCGCACGTAGTCGATGCGGATGAGCTTAAGGATGTTTTCGATGCCTATGCTGTATTCCATATAGGGTTTGTCGGAGAGGAAGTGGGCACCCTCGGGCAAGAGGTAAAGACCCACATTGGAGGGCGTAGGTTTATTGATATCCGACATAGTTCCGTAGATCATATTGAAGCCCAGCACTTCGCGTAGGCGCAAGTTCTTTATGAGGGGGAGGTGGTTGAGAATCAGCCCTTTCATGTGGTAGGTGGCGAAAAGTGAGGCGTAACGGTCGGTGATAAATTCCATGGGGCGCATTGTGTTGAACGAACTCTCGGACATGATGTAGCCGCTGTTGCCATTGGGGACAAACAGTTTGGGCATGGGCACTTGGTTCCACACGATACCGCCGTGGGCACGTAGGTCGAGATATCCTAATGCGGCGAACCAAAAGCGGCTGAAGAGGGTGAAGGTGGAACGGTTGTAGTAGAAGCCGTCGAGCAGGCCCATCTCATGGCTGAGGGTGAAAGAGGTGGCGTTGCTGGAAAGGTTGAGCAGGGAGCTTTCGCCCGAGCGGCCGCTGCGTACTAGCGAGTTGGGCGAGAAATTGAGGCTGGTGGCCCACTGAGCGTACATGATGCTATTGACCCGCTCAGGTCCTTGAGGGGTGATACGGTAGTAGTTGAGCATGCCTGTGGGGCGTATGTGCTGCGCCCCCACCCAGGTGTCGATACCTATAAAATTGAGCCACTGCCGACGTAGGCGCAGCTGCAGGTCGGCCACATACTGGGCGGGTACCTCGTTGTCATCCCACCTCAGTATGTTGTCGCGGTCGAACTGTTCGAACGAGAGGCCGGGCGACTCGACGTCATAGCCTGCATGAAGGCTGATATAGCCAAGGGGGTTTTCCTTAGGGAAACGCCGTTTAGGGGCGAAGGTGTGTATGAGGTTGAGATTAAACTTGAACTGATTGTCGCCGACGCCGTAGGCAAGGTATCCATCGAAGAAATTGCGTCGGTTGAGGCGTGCCGTAGACATCCCCCCCACCCTGAGCCTAAGGCCTTCGATGCCATTATGGCTGACGAAATTGTAGATGGGGCCGATGTCGAACCGGCTAGAGTCGCGCGAAGAGTGTGTGGGGATGTATGAGGTGAAAAGGGCTTCTACGGTCTTGATGGTGTAGCGCACTGAGGGGATGCGCATAAGCTCGTAGCGCATGCTGTCGAGAAAGGTTTCGGCCAGCGACAATTCGATGGGCCGACGCGCATTCCATTCGCGACGCAACACCTTGTGGGCATTGGGCAGGGTGGCATGGGTGGCAAGGGGGGTAAAGAGGCTGTCGGGCTGAGGGATGAGTGTGTCGAAGGAATAGTCGTAATAGAGATGCATTTGGTGGGCGTAGACCTGTCGCAGCCGCTTACCGACATAGAAACGGCCATAAGTGTCGGTGCGTATAGGCAAGTACCTTCCAAGGCTGTCTCGCTCAAAGGTATGCATTACATTCAAGTCGCGCACAAAGTTGAGGTCTACAGCCTCGGGCACTCGCATGGAATAGCGTTTGATGGCAAAGCTGCCGTCGTCTACCACATACATAGAACCCACAAATCCGAAGTTGCCTTTGCTGGCTGGCACGAAAGTGAGTTCGATGCAGCGTTGTCCGTCCAGCTCGACAGTGTCGGTGATATAGTACTGATAGAATGTTGTGGCCAGCATGGTGGACAGTGGGCTGACAAAACGTACCGACATGAGGGATATCTCGTTGGAGAAGATGTTGATTGTAGGGAAAAGAGCATCCAAGTCGTCGTTGAAGCCCTCTTGGGTAAGATTCACGTCCACACCGTCGGCACGATTAGCGGTAGTAAGGGTGTGCATGGTCCCATTTTTATAGTTTTGGGTACTCATGCGTTCGTGAATCGAGAAATGCAGTATTTCAGCATTGTCGAACTCCGCTTGGTCGATATATTTTTCCACAAACTGGAAATGTTTCCAGAAGGCGTTGTTCTCGAAATCGGGGTGGAACTGGTCGAGACACATGTTCAGTTTTTCAAACACCCGGCGGCTAAAGAGTTCGTTTGAGGTGACACTATTCTCTGCCTTATGGTCTATCACATTCCGCACCAACTCGACGGCGGGGTTGTTGCGTCGTCGGTAGCGTTCTTTCCTACCCTTCTTTGCGGTAACATTCACGGTTTGCAGTGTGGTGACTTCGGGTACCAAGGCAATCTTGATGCGCCTAGAAGTGTGCTTGGTCAAGTCGACTGTTTGAGTGCGATAGCCCACCATCTTGAAGCGCAACAGCGAATCGGCGGCAGTGATGCTAAGGTCGAAATGTCCGTTGATGTCAGACACGGTACCATTACGGGTATTGACAACAGCAATCTGCACAAAAGCCAACGGCTCGCCCGTCCGCTTGTCGGTGACAACACCCGAGATGGGAGTCACCTTGTGCTGCCCCCATGCTGCCGACGACAGCATGATGGCCAACACTAGCAACAACTTTTTTAATTGAGGTTTGAAAATCGTGAATAGAGTCCTTTTCAAATTAAGACTTGAGAACTGTTTCAGATTCCGCTGCGAAGAAGGCACATCAGTCAATCTTATCAAAACGGAGATAGGGTCGGAGACATTGAGGCATGACAATACCGTCGGGGGTCTGGTTGTTCTCGAGCAGGGCAGCCACAATGCGGGGGAGCGCTAAGGCACTGCCATTGAGGGTGTGTGCCAGACGCATCTTGCCGTCGGTGTCCTTGAAGCGCAATTTCATTCGGTTGGCCTGGAATGTCTCAAAGTTGGAAACAGACGACACCTCAAGCCATTTCTTCTGTGCCGCACTCCACACCTCGAAGTCAAAGGTCATAGCAGAGGTAAAGCTGATATCGCCGCCACATAGCTTGAGGATATGGTAGGGCAGTCCCAACTGATCGAGCAGGCCGCCCACGTGTTTCTTCATCTCCTCAAGGGTATCGTAGGAGCGGTCGGGATGCTCGACAACCACAATCTCGACCTTGCTGAACTCGTGCAGGCGATTCAACCCACGCACATCTTTGCCATAGCTGCCGGCCTCACGGCGAAAACACTCGCTGTAGCCCACATGTTTAATGGGGAACTGGTCGGGCGAGAGAATCATATTGCGGTAGATATTGGTGATGGGGACCTCGGCAGTGGGTATCATATAGAAACCGTCGAGCGGGATGGCATACATCTGCCCCTCTTTATCGGGCAGCTGGCCTGTACCTAGCCCCGAGGCTTCGTTGACCATCAGAGGAGGCATTATCTCGACGTATCCGGCCTTGGAGGCCTCGTCGAGGAAAAAGTCGATAAGGGCACGTTGCAGGCGGGCTCCTTTGCCTTTGTAGACGGGGAATCCGGCACCCGTAATTTTGTTGCCCAATTCGAAATCGACTATATCATATTTGGCGCACAAATCCCAGTGGGGCAAAGCGCCTTCGGGCAGGTCAGGCTTGGCACCGTATTCGGCTACCACAACATTGTCGGCCTCACTCTTGCCCTTGGGGACAGTGATGTGGGGTGCGTTGGGGAGGGAGATGAGCTTGGCGTTGAGGTCGGTATCGACGGCAGCCTGCTGCTCGGAGAGCTCTTTTTCCTGAGCCTTGAGATCGGAGGTGCGAGCCTTGAGGGTTTCAGCCTCGTCGCGCTTGCCCTGTTTGAAAAGGCTGCCTATCTGCTTGGCGATGCTGTTTTGCTCGGCTTTGACAGTATCGGCCTTTTGCTGTAAGGCTCGACGTTGCTCATCGAGCGAGATTATTTCAGCTATGCGTTCTTCGACATTTTGGACGTTCTTAATCTTGAGGCGTTCAATGATTTCCTCTGTATGTTCCTTGATATATTGCAGTTGCAGCATAATATTGATGTATTATAGTTTTGCAAAGATACAAAAAAAAGTTGAAAATAGGGCAATAGTCATTCACTTTCCGATGCAGAAGCGGGAGAAGATGTTGCCGAGGACTTCGTCGGTGGTGACTTGGCCGGTGATGGTGCCAAGGTGGTAGAGGGCATCGCGGAGGTCGACAACAAAGAGGTCGGCGGGAAGCCCGTCGGCAAGACCTTTGGCCACATGCAGCAATGCTTGGTCAACATGGCCTAGAGCCTCGTAGTGACGGGCGTTGGTGAGCATTACGTCGGGGGATTGTGCGAGGTCTGTGCGGACAGTATTGACCAATGCCGCAGTAAGAGCTTCGAGACCGCTGCCCTCTTTGGCAGAGAGAGGGAATGTGCGAGAGGGTGCGAGAGGTAGGTCGGGAAGAAGGTCAATCTTGTTGTTGACGATGAAGAGGTGTTTGTCGCTGAAGGAACGAATGTTCTGCAGTTCCTGCAGGTCGTCAAGAGCATGGCTGAAAGGTTGTGTGGCATCGAGGACGTAAAGGATGATGTCGGCTTGTGCCACAGTGCTGATAGTGCGATGAATGCCGAGAGTCTCAATGGGGTCGTCGCTGTGGCGTAGTCCAGCAGTGTCGATGATGCGGAAGGGAGTTCCATCGATGGTGAAGGTCTCTTCAATAGTGTCGCGAGTGGTGCCGGGTATGTCGCTGACAATAGCACGGTTGTCGTGTATCAGGGCATTGAGCAGCGAAGATTTCCCTGCATTGGGACGGCCAATTATGGCGACAGGTATGCCACGTTTGAGGGCGTTGCCCATGCGGAACGACTGGCGCAGCGCACACACCCGGCTGCTTGTCAGGGAGACGAGCGAGAGGAGGTGACTACGGTCAGCAAACTGGAGGTCTTCATCCGAAAAATCCAGCTCTAGCTCGAGGAGCGCAGTGAGGTCGACTAGCTGCTGACGCAGCTGTGCCAGCTCTTGAGCATAGCCACCACGCAATTGACTGAGAGCCAAACTATGGGCAGCAGCGTTAGTGGCATCGATAAGGTCGGCAACAGCCTCTGCCTGCGAGAGGTCGAGCTTGCCGTTGAGAAATGCACGACGAGTAAATTCACCCGGCTCAGCCAAACGCGCCCCGCTGTCCAACAATGCCTGCAGCAGTGCCTGCTGTATATAAGGCGATCCGTGGCACGATATTTCAACAGTATCGTCGCCCGTATAGGAACGAGGTGATGGAAACACTGTTGCCACCACATCATCAAGCATCTTACCATCTATTTTGAAATGGGTGAATGCCGTAGATGGGTGATCGTGGTGCGGGAGAGGAAGATAAACATGTCGGGAGGCTATCGCAAAAGCATCGGGACCTGAAAGCCTGACAACAGCAATACCTCCAACACCCGAAGGGGTAGAAATAGCAGCAATGGTGGACATGGTCAAATCAACTTTAACTTCAGTTCATTGTTCTTGATTCTTAGCGCTTTCTTCAGATTCGGACTCTTCCCTATCCAGTTGGGCATCGGCAAGAGGAAGGTCGGGTTCGGGCACATCAAAAGCCTGATGCGTATCAGCAATGTATTCGCTGCCAAAAATAGCGGTCATTTCATCGTCGCTAAGGCCAAGGTCGTGTTTCATCTTGTACATATTAGGATAACAGAGAAACAGCACCAACACCATCAAAACGGTGACCATAAGGAGTGATGTGTCGGACATGAGGATAATGAGGACACACTCAATGATAACGATTGCGAGGGTACCTCGGTATAGGTTGGCTATGTACGAGCCGTAGCCCGCGAGCTTGTCCTCCACTTTCTCTAGCTGGCGCAGGGCAGGCGTGGTCTTGCGGACAGTGAGAAGTAGCATCGCTATGGCCAAAACGGCAAGGATAGTGCCAGAAATAAGCATCCAGTTCTTCACTTGGGGCTGCTGGTAGGTTACATGATAGGGCGAAAAATGGAATACCACTGCCACCAAAATGGCGGCTATGGAGCCATAGAGACCCCAATTGGCATTGCGACGTAGCTTCTTGACAAAATCTGCTTTGTTCATGTTTGATTAATAACGATTTAAAAAAAATGTAACGATAATTGAAGATTAAGGAGGAGAATTGAGAATTATGTGTCGTTCACTTTATTACTCCTCTATTGGTGTTTTATCATCACTTAGTTTTGGGGGTCACGTCAAGTTTCTCACGGAGGAACCGGGCGGTGTATGAAGTAGGATGCTGGGCGAGCTGTTCGGGAGTGCCGGCAAAGACTATTTCACCACCATCGCGGCCGCCCTCGGGTCCTACATCTATCACCCAGTCGGCCACCTTGATGATATCGTGGTGATGCTCGATGACGATGATGGTATGGCCACGGGCTATGAGGCTGTCGAACGACTGGATGAGTTTACGTATATCGTGAAAGTGAAGGCCTGTGGAAGGTTCGTCGAAGATAAAAAGCTTCGAACGGTCTGCCACCCCCTTGATGAGATAGGAGGCCAGCTTCACACGCTGCGCCTCACCGCCGCTGAGCGAACTAGACGACTGCCCCAGCTTGAGGTATCCCAGCCCCACATCTTGCAAAGGCTGCAAACGGTCAAGGATGGCCGTCTGCTCCTCAAAAAAATCTATAGCTTGGTCGACGGTCATGTCAAGCACTTCGGAGATGTTCTTGCCATTATACATGACCTCCAGGGTCTCCTCCTTAAAGCGGCTGCCGTGGCACTCCTCGCACACCAGATGCACATCTGCCATAAACTGCATACCCACAGTAACGTACCCCTCACCCTCACACACCTCGCAGCGACCGCCCTCAGTATTGAACGAGAAGTAGCCGGGCTTATATCCCCTTGCCTTTGCCAAGGGCTGTGAAGCATAGAGCTGGCGTATCTCGTCGTAAGCTTTCATATAGGTGGCAGGATTGCTGCGGGTAGAGCGTCCTATGGGGTTTTGATCCACTAGCTCTACACCACTTATACGCGACAGGTCGCCGGTGATGGCGGCACACTTGCCAACATAGTCGGTAGCACCCTCCAAACGCTTCTGAAGCACATCATACAGCACCTGTTTCACAAGCGAAGTCTTGCCCGAGCCGCTAACGCCCGTGACAACAGTGAGCACACCTAGTGGGAAATCCACATCCACATGTTTCAGATTGTTGCAATAGGCTCCATGCAGTGTGATGCGGTCGCGCCAAGGTCTACGCGACGCTGGCACAGGTATCGACATCCTGCCCAAAAGGTATTGGGCGGTGAGCGACTGTTTGGGAACCTGGTTTACCAGTTGGTCGGGGGTGCCGGCAAAGACCACCTCTCCACCCAGTCGGCCCGCGCCTGGACCTATGTCGATAATATAGTCTGCGGCACGCATTATATCCTCGTCGTGCTCCACCACAATTACCGTATTACCCAAGTCTCGCAGTCGCTTCAACACCTCGATAAGGCGTTCCGTATCGCGCGAGTGAAGCCCTATGGACGGCTCGTCCAATATATACATGCTACCCACCAGCGAGCTGCCCAACGATGTGGCCAGATTGATGCGCTGAGACTCGCCACCGCTGAGGCTGTTGCTCAGGCGGTTCAGCGAAAGGTAGCCCAAACCCACGTCGATAAGGTATTTCACCCGGTGTTCCAGCTCTACCAACAAACGGCGCACCACCTCTCGCTCATGCTGCGTCAGCGTGGTGCCGTCGTCCTTCCCCTCGGCCTGTATATCACTTAGCCATACAGCAAAATCGCTCACCGGCATAGCCAACAACTCGGTGATGGCACGGCCACACACCTTCACATAAGTCGCATCCTTACGCAGTCTGCTGCCGCGACAGTCGGGACAGGTAGTCTTGCCGCGGTAGCGCGACATCATCACCCTATACTGTATCTTATACGCCTGACTCTCCACCCATTTAAAGAAACCGTCTATTCCCTCCCATGTCCCATCGCCATGCCACAGAAGGTCGCGCTGGGCATCAGTAAGATCACAATAGGGCTTATGTATGGGGAAGTCGTACCTAGGCGAGAGGCGGATAAAATGGCTTTTCCATTCCGACATCTTGTCTCCGCGCCAGCAAACCACAGCATCCTCATATACCGATAGTGACTTGTTGGGCACCACCATATCTTCGTCTATGCCCACCACACTACCATAACCCTGACAGGTGGGGCAAGCCCCATAGGGATTGTTGAAACTGAAGAAATTGGGGTTGGGTTTTTCAAAAGTGATACCGTCGGCCTCAAAGCGGTTGGAGAAAGTGGCACTCTTAGTTTCTTGCTCCGTCTCAGCCTCCACATAGCAGTTGCCGCGTCCCTCAAAGAAAGCCGTTTGCACCGATTCTGCCACCCTCGCCAACTGGTCGTCATCGCCCTGATGCACTTGCACCCTGTCCACCAGCAGCATTGTCTCCCCGTCCTCACCACCAGCGGCCAGATAATCCTCTATACGCACTATGGTGCCCTTGACCGATATGCGCATAAAACCCTCCTGGTGCAGCATCTCCAGCTGGGGGCGCAGCGGATGCTCATGGTTGTATGTCAAGGGCGAATAAATCATCACACGCGTATCTGCAGGCAACGAATAGATATAGTCCACCACGTCGCTCACTGAGTGTCGCTTCACCTCCACGCCCGAGATAGGCGAGAACGTGCGGCCAATACGTGCATACATCAGTTTCAGATACTCATACAGCTCTGTCGATGTACCCACCGTCGAGCGGGGATTGCTCGTATTCACCTTCTGCTCAATTGCCACAGCAGGCGCAATATTCTCAATCAAGTCCACCTCGGGCTTGGCCATGCGCCCAAGAAACTGTCTAGCATAGCTCGACAGACTTTCCACATATCGGCGCTGGCCTTCGGCATAGAGGGTGTCGAATGCCAAGCTCGACTTGCCTGAACCACTGAGACCCGTCACAACCACCAACTTGCCCTGCGGTATGTCCACCGAGATATTCTTCAAGTTGTTTACTCTAGCTCCATGTATTCTTATCATCAATCCTTAATAATTATATAAACCAAAAAAAAGGTTGGAATGCCACTTTTTGTTTTTCACCTTAATGTAAGTCCATGAAAATTAAGAACAATAAAGTCTGTAGGCCACCACCCTACTTCTTAACTCATAACTCTTAACTTCTTACTTCAACTAGAAGGGCAGCAGCCCCACCCCCACGTTCACCACCACCAACTGTGCCATCCAAAGGTTGGCATTCATCTGCCGCAGGGCATTGGTTTGCGCATTTCGCCTGCGGTCTTCCTCTGTTGGGATGATATTGTCCCAATCTTCATAGTGGAACGGATTGGCAACAGTTAACGAGTAACGCACACCGATATTCAACAGCACTCTGTTGGCAAGCATGTAGTTACGTCCTGTCTCCACCTGTATGCCGAAACGATTATATGTCGAATCCTCCAACCAATTCCACACCACATTCTCTGCCTGCGGCTTTAGAGCCACTCCGCTCGCATACACACCCGCACCCACATAGGGACCCAGTGGGGCATACATTTTGCTCGTATACCAACGATAAGCCAGCGCAGCACTGAAGATACGCGTGTCGTAGAGCCTGCCTGCTTGTCCCCTGCCCCCCATGGGGTTGCTTATCACATAGCCGTCATTGATATAGAAGCCAGTCTTATTGTAATCCAGCAACAACGACAACGACTGCCGTGGTGCGGTGACCCACTCCAACGCCACCCCAGGGCGCAAGTCGATTTTCTGCTCCGTGTAGCGCTCAAACAACCAGTTCATCACTGGGAAATCCATACCCAGCTGCGCACTGACGGCCATACGATGCCCCAGAAAGCCTGGTGTGGTACGCGAAAAAGCCTTATGATAGGTAGAATAAATGTCGTTCGTCACCAAATCAGGGCTATCTTTAAAGTCGTGCATATTAGCCTGGTCCGACACCACACGTGCCCGGCGGGTATCTATCAGCAGATTGCGTGTGACAAGATTCTCACGATTTGCGAAAAACTGATATGCAAAGATAGGGAACGATGGTGCCGCTATTGCGCCCAGCATCATTAAGTATAATGAGCCCATGTGGTTATATTCGCTATTCACCGCCATATTCAGACTCAGCTTATCAGCGCCATAACGTCGGTTCAGGTCGTCCATCAAGGGTTGGGTGGTGAGGCTTAACGGCACATTGCCTTTGCTCCTCCAAAACTCATTAGTCCACTCATTGATAGTCACAAAATCATTATAAAACTCCTCATCGCTGTGGCTTCTCATGGCTGGGTCGGAGAAGTCCACCACACTCATCCCAGCCGCCTTGGCAGCCTCTTTCACCTTGGCAACCAGTGCCTGCTCCATGCGGTCGCTCTTACGATACTTCACAGGCGAGGCCTTACTATTTTCAACCACTATATATTGAGGTGCATAGAGGAATGTGGCATTAGCGCTCCGATCCACAGTGGCTCTTTCAGTTGGAGCATCGAGGCAGGTATCCATAAAACTACGGAAATCGCCATTCTGCATCAAGAAGTCTGTAAAGGCATAGCGTGTCTGGTTGGCAATATGTGCCTGCTCCTGTTTCTTACGTATGCGGGCATACTTCTGGTTGGCTGTCGCAACACGCTGGGCTGTGTCAGCCGCAAGGCTGACTGTGTCGTAAGCGGCCGAAAACGATGTCCGAGACAGATGATGCTTGTCTCGCAGTGTTATCATCAGGTCGCGTCCCATAGCGTCAAGTCGGGTGTCGTCAGGATATCTCTGTCGCAACTTCCACACCTCGCGCATGGCAAGCAGCGTAGCCTCTTCTGAGGTAAGCTTTCGAAACATATAGTAAAGCTGCTGCACCTCGCCCTCATAGTCCTTATAGTCGCCCACAATAGAATTGGTGTTGTAGTAGCTCTTATACATCGCTATGCCATACAACGCCTGTGCTTTCGAACATGCCAGAAAGCGGTTGTTGCCCATCTGTTGTTCCAACACATAGCAGTCATAAAACGCCCTTGTATAGTTGGCATATATCAGGTTCTGCCTAATACATTCAAAGCGTGCCAGCGTGCGCAGCCGTGCAAATTCCTCCTCAGTGGTCACCACATAGGCACTGCCACCCTCGTAGTGCGACAATATCTCGCTAGTGCGGGCACGCCGCTTCTTGATATTGGGATGGGTACTCAGGCTGTCGGGGTAGTCGTCGCGCGACGATATGGGCGCCACCTTCTCAAGCCAGTAGTGGCTGGGCAGGTGATAATAAGTAGTATTGAAATAATTGGTGTCAAACTTCACCTCGTCGAAAGGCAGCCTAGCATATTGAAGCACATCGAACACCCCGTCGGCCACCCCCTTGTCGTAAGCACTGCCTATATAAAACAGGCGCAGACCCAGACTGTCGGCCTCATTCTCCATCTCACGCGAGCGGCTGTGATAGGAAAGGAAACTGGCCATCTGTTCCGCCTCGTCGTCACTGGTCTTGATGCGACGCGTCAACACCTCCATATTGTGCTTGCGATAGTAATGCACAATCTCGTGGCTGATAACGTATGCCAGCTGCGACTCGTTCTCCACCTGTGCCACTAGTCCGGTGGTGACAAATATCATGCCTTGCCCCGTGGCAAAGGCGTTTACCGCCGAACTCTTCACCGTATAGAAACGAAGCTCCTTGCGCAGCTCGGGGTAGTCATTCAACAACGTGTCTGCTATACGTTCCACCATGCGGCTGATAGGGTCGCCATACAGTATGCGCCCGTTGCTCATCAGGCGGTTGATATGGTACGAAGCCTCCAACACCCTGTCGCGGTTGGCTAGGTGGCCATCGTTGTAGTCACGCACACGCTGCTTATCTTCGCTATACAGTTCGCCAAGCCCCTTGCGCAGGTCGGCAGGTATCGTCCCTTCCGACTTGATACCGGTGAAATACTCCAAATCGTAATGCCTCTGCGCTCTACCCGCCGTAGCTAACGCCAACAGCAGCAACAGCAGCAATCCTCTTAAACTTCCAAACCTCATATACACTATATTCTATTATAGTTCCTCTCAACTTTTAACAACTAAAAATTGACATACACCAATGCCGATTTTTTATGGAATGCATATATGCCTAAATACCTGCCAGGAGCCTGCCGCACAATATTATTCATCAACGAGGCCTTATCCTTTTGCAGCAACACCTGTTTCACTACACCCCCCTGACGGTCGATACCATACACCACAAACGAATGTGCCCGGTTGCCCAGTGCCACATTCAAAGCAGGTTGAGTAATATCATAAGTATCAGTAGTTTTCGACTGCTCGGGCAGCATCACATACACATTGTCGCCTTCGCCAATCATTGGCGCATCCCCATAGCAGGGTATGTCGTTACCCTGGCCGGTACGTTCCGCATTCACCGTGCGGAAAGGCTTGTGCCACAAAATCGTCCCTGTGGTATCCACTGCCATTGCCAACGAACCCATCGTATAGTAGGTATGCACATCGGGATTCTTGGTCGAATGAGTGGTCACCTTCCACACCCGCTGCAACATCAGCACTCCACCATAGCCAGTCTCGGCACTGCCCACCATCACCAACGCATCTGCCATACCTACCTTGTTCTCCTTTTTCAACCCTTTGTTGCCAAACACATTCAGTTCATCGCTCGTGAAGCGGACAGCCTTTGCCTTCAACTCACCGCTACGCAGATTCAACGACAGGCCCACCATCTGGTCAAAGCAGTCGCGCTTCTTCGGCGAGTCGGGTGTGCGTATGTACCCTGCCGCCACCGCATAGCGTGTTGGCGACTCACTACTGCCCACCACATTCAACAACGACAATCTATGCACTTCCCCTATCGCCACACGCTCCACCACACTCTTCTCGTCATCCACATCCAGCACATGCACCGCCACCACCGTCTCACGGCTATCCTTGTCGTAGCGCGAGCCAAACAATATCATCTCGCCATCGTCCGTCACCTTCAAATTGCTCACCTCGTTGGCCTCGAAACGTTTCTCCCACAATGTCTCCATCTTCTCGTCAAACAATATCTGACGATGTACCATCTCCCCCGACACTGAGTTGACAAACACATCCTCCACCCCATAAAACAGCCCATTGTCCGACTTCGCATTCCAATGGTAGGCATTCACATCCTTTCCTTGAGCATTCTCCTTCATCGCCTCACAGCTCTCAATTGTCATGCTCTGAGGCTCTATCACGGCCCGATGATAGACAGCAATAAATTGTTCGCGATACAACAAATACACCTTGCCATCCACATAATTGGCAAACACCAATTCGCTCATACGCGTATCAGGCAGCTTCACCTGCCTCAACACATTCATGTTCGTGTCCACTGCCACTACTTGCAGCCCCCAGGGCATATAGGCACCCAGAAAACTCCTTGTCTCCCATGTGGCTATCAGCAGTTCCCCACCCTGGCAGGTGATAATACGGCTGTTGTGAGCCATCAGATAATCAAAACCCTTGTTCATCTCGCCCGAGCGAAATTTGGGCAACGACGGTTGGGCAAAGGCACCCATGCAAAGCATCGCCATCGCGACAAAAGATAAAAAACGTTTCATAATTTAGTTATATTATTTATTCGACTTATTATATGTAGCCAAAAAGGCACGTTTTGTTACATTATCAGATTTTTATTTAAAAAGCCTTGCCCACACCCACCATCAGGGTGAATGGCTTCAATTCCGTCTCCACCACATAATAACCTTCCGCTCCGACAGACTGATATTTCTCCCAATCAGACGAAAAACCTCCCCACGACAACAACCCATAACCCACATTCAGCGACACATACAAGTCCTCCATAAACGAGTAGCGAACCACTGCCAATGCACCCAGTGTGTTTTGCGACTCGAAAATTCCCGGTCGGCCACCTTCATGAATTGGCATCCGGCTCTCGTCCTGCAAACCCACGCATGCCGTCAGCTGGCTGCCGAAGTGCCAGCCCACGTAGCAGCCCAAATTCAACCCCAACATCTTACTACGCCCTGACAATGTCTCCGACCCCAGTGCAACGCTGTATTTCTCGGTCGCATAGCTGCCCATCACCTGATAGCCAAACACAAAATCATCACTAGGTATCTCCGACCACCATCCAAGTGCAAAAACTGGATTGAGCAATTGCCTTTGATAGCTGTCAGGCACTACAGCCGTTCTGGTATAGGTCGCCTCGTCAAGGAAACCAAAAGTGCGCCCATTCACCATCTGGGTGCCCACATAGAGGGTCAGTCCCGAATTGCCACCGTACGACCCTGTACCTCCCAACACCTGCCCAAACCCGCAAACAGTCGCCGACATCATCAACAGTACCATTAGACTGATTTTTCTCATAGCATTATAATTGATTTATCCATTATGTACAATAGTGTAGCAATCAATGATTGGTGGCTAAAGTAACCTAGCCACCAATCATTTTTGCATTCTCGATTTCTATCTCTTACTGCTGCAACAGCTTGCCATCAGAGCCGAGTACGTTCACAATTTTGTGTATGTACATCTTCTTCATGCTCTCACGGGCAGGTTTCAGATATTGGCGAGGGTCGAAATGGTCGGGATGCTCAGCCATGTGTTTGCGGATGGCTGCAGTCATAGCCAAACGGCTGTCGCTATCGATGTTAATCTTGCACACCGCACTCTTGGCGGCCTTACGCAGCTGCTCCTCTGGAATACCCACCGCAGCCTTCAGGCAGCCGCCATTGGCGTTGATGGTATCCACCTCGTCCTGCGGCACCGAGCTCGAGCCATGCAGCACAATGGGGAAACCGGGCAGCTTCTTCTCAATAGCCTCCAAGACATTGAATGCCAAAGGAGGAGGCACCAAACGGCCAGTCTGTGGGTCAACGGTACACTGTTCGGGTTTGAATTTGTATGCACCATGGCTGGTACCGATGCTGATTGCCAACGAGTCGCAACCAGTGCGGGTGGCGAAGTCGATGACCTCTTCGGGTTTGGTATAGTGGCTCACCTCGGAGGCAACCTCGTCCTCTACACCGGCCAGTACGCCCAGTTCGCATTCAACGGTGACATCGTACTTGTGGGCATACTCCACCACCTGACGCGAAATTTTAATGTTCTCTTCATAAGGCAGGGCACTACCATCGTACATCACGCTGCTGAAACCCATGTCGATGCAGCTCTTACAGGTCTCAAAGCTGTCGCCGTGGTCTAAGTGCAGCACTATCTCGGGGTGTGCGCAGCCCAGCTCCTTGGCATATTCCACGGCACCTTCGGCCATATAACGCAGCAAAGTGGGGTTGGCATAGTCGCGGGCTCCCTTGCTCACCTGCAAGATGACGGGGCTCTTGGTCTCCACCGCAGCCTGTATGATGGCCTGCATCTGCTCCATATTGTTAAAGTTAAATGCGGGGATGGCATAGCCCCCGTCCACTGCCTTGGCAAACATGGCACGCGTGTTCACCAATCCTATTTTCTTATAATCTACCATAGCTATAGAGGTTTTAAAATAATTTGCAAAAATACAATATTTTTCTCACATACTCAAAAAAAACTCTTTTTCAGCCTTTTTTTCTCTCAAACGAGTTGGTTTCATTATCTGTTTTTGTGCTAACTTCTGCCATCTGTTTTACATGAGCATTACGCATCTGCCACTCCCCGAGCGGTTAGAGCAAACGCATGCCGCCTAACGCACTGAGCAGTGCCGACGGGGGCTGCACATTGGCAGGGTACAGTGCGTAAACAGCGGCACCGCTGCCCGACATGGCGGCATAGGCTGCCCCATGGTCGTAGAAGAGCTGCTTCAAACGGGCTATGGCGGGATGGTGGGGAAAGACGGTGGCTTCGAAATCGTTAACTACCGTTTCCCTCCATGTGGACACGGGCTGCCGCAAGGCTTGGCACAGAGGGCTGGTAGCGGCTGTATCGTAGCAGGGGTTATCTTTCGCACTATCCAAGCAGAGGCCGGCATAAGCCTCGCGGGTGCTTACAGCCTCGTCGGGTTTGGCAAGCAGCAGGCGGTAGCCCTCCAGCGGATTGAACGGTAGCGGCGTCAGCCTGTCGCCTATGCCGGTGGCATAAGAGGGTACGTTGTCGATAAAGAAGGCACAATCGGCACCTAGCCGTGCGGCATACCCCTTTAGCTGTTGCACGCTGAGCCCCAACGACCCGATCTCGTTGAGCATCTTCAGCACAAAAGCAGCATCGCTGCTACCTCCTCCCAGTCCGGCTCCGAAGGGAATGCACTTGTGCAGATGCATCTTGACCGAGGGCAATTGCGGGTAGTCAGCCTTCAGCACATGATAGGCCTTGACGCAAATATTGTCGGAAGGTGGGCAGTCGATAACGATGCCGTCGGAGGTGAAGAGACACTCACCAGCGGGTGAAGGGCAGGACTCAATGGTCAACTCGTCATATAGCGGCACGGGCAGAAAGACACTTGCCAAGTCGTGGTAGCCGTCATGGCGGCGGCGAAGCACCCGCAACCCTAGATTTATTTTACAATTAGGCGCTGTCTTCATGATCATTGGGGATTAGAGGGTTTCTCTTCAGCCGCTGCAGCCATACGGTCGTAGGCACGTATTATCTTTGTAACCAGCTTATGCCGTATCACATCGCTGTTGTCCAGCTGGATGATGCTGATGCCGTCAATGCCGTCGAGAATGCGGGTGGCCTGCACTAGGCCCGACTGCTGGTGGCGGGGAAGGTCGATTTGGGTGATGTCGCCGGTGACGACAAACTTGGCATTGCGCCCCATGCGGGTGAGGAACATCTTGAGCTGGGCGGAGGTGGCGTTCTGAGCCTCGTCGAGGATGACGAAGGCGTTGTCTAACGTGCGGCCGCGCATGAAAGCCAGGGGGGCAATCTCGATGGTGTTGTCCTCCCAATACGAGAGCAGTTTCTGCTGGGGAATCATGTCGCGCAGGGCGTCGTAGAGGGGCTGAAGGTAGGGGTCGAGCTTGTCGCGCAGGTCGCCGGGCAGAAAGCCCAGGTTCTCGCCCGCCTCAACTGCAGGCCGGGTGAGGATGATGCGGCGTATCTCCTTGTTCTTGAGAGCGCGCACTGCGAGCGCCACGGCGGTGTAGGTCTTGCCGGTGCCGGCAGGGCCGATGGCAAAGACCATGTCGTTCTGTTTCACTGCCTCCACCAGCCGCTTCTGGTTGGGCGTACGTGCCCTGATGAGTAGTCCGTTGCGACCATGGACGAGGATTTCTTCGTTGGTCTCGGCCTCGGGGGTGGAACCGCCGCTTTCGAATATCTGCATGATGACATTCTCGTTGAGGCGACCCACTTTTTCGTAGTAGGTCATCATGGCCTGCAGCTTGCCTTCGAAGTGGTCGATGTCGTCGGTGTTGCCCACCACCTTAAGCATCTCGCCCCGGACTATCAGCTTTAGCTTGGGGAAGAGGATTCTCACAAAGTCGAGTATCTTGTCGTTATCGCCCCAAAAGCTTGTATAGTCAATCTCTTCGAGCGAAAATATTTTTTCATTTGTCGGTTCTTCCATGATGCAAATGTACACATTTTTTTTTACACACTGCCGTCCGTAACAAAAAAAAGCACCTTAGAGCCCATTCTTTGCACACTGCAGCCCATGGCCACATCTGTTGAAGGTTCGTGACGGCTACACCCTAATGTAATGGTTTCTAAGGACGATTGTCGCTTCGTAAACAGCAAGCGATAGACAAAAGAACGTAGACGAAACGAGGATTGAACGACGCTTGGACGAGCAGAGAAGGGCTGGACGGCGGCCGTGGAAGGTGAGAAGAGAGGGCAAAGAGCGACTGGAAGGAATGAAAAAAAAAGATATATACGGCAGGAATGAAAAAAAAATTGTATTTTTGTAGTCGCAGAAATAGGGGCACAAAGGTTGCCACTGACGCAATATATGTTTGAATTTTAATAAGTAACAATTAAATATAGACATTATGCAGAACACCTACGCAATTGGAATTGATGTCGGAGGCACCAACACCGACATGGGACTGGTGCGTGACGATGCAACAATAGTGGCACGCCGCAGCATCCCCACAACTAACTACACACAGCTGGAGCCATACGTACACGACATCATGGAGCAAATAGAGTCGATGGTGGCGGCGGGCGACAACGACAAGGGGGTGGAACATATATCCCTCGGCGAGCTGACAGGTATTGGCATCGGCGCACCCAACGGCAATTTCTACACGGGCTGCGTGGAGTGGGCGCCCAACCTGCCCATCAAGGGTTTGTTGAAGTTTGAGGAGGAGTTTCACAAGTATGTGGACTGCCCGGTGGTGCTGAGCAACGATGCCAACGCGGCCGCCTACGGCGAGTATGTGTATGGCGGAGCGAGATGGATGGAGCATTTTATCATGATTACGCTTGGCACGGGCGTGGGCAGCGGCATAGTGGTGGACGGCAAGCTGGTGCACGGCCATACGGGCACAGCGGGCGAGTTGGGCCACAACATATTGATTCCGGGCGGGAGGCAGTGCAGCTGCGGCCGCAAGGGCTGCCTGGAGGCCTACACCTCGGCACGCGGCATAGTGCAGACCTATGTGGAGCTGCGCCAGCAGAAAGGAACCCCCGCCGAGGCGGCACAGCATAGCGACTGGATTGGCGCGGAGGTGCCAGACAAGGAGATCAGCAGCAAGATGATAGGCGATGCCGCCAACGCTGGCGACCCCCTCGCCGTGGAGACCTATGCCCAGGTGGGCGAATGGCTGGGCCTGGCATGTGCCAACGCCTGCACCTTCTCGGCTCCACAGGCCATATTTCTGATGGGCGGCCCCACCAAGGTGGGCGCACCGCTTTTGGAACCTTTGAAGAGGTCGTTTGAGAAGAATTTGCTGAACATCTACAAGGGAAAATGCGATATACTGATGTCGCAACTGAAAGCTAACGAGGTGGCCATTTTGGGTGCGGCAGCTTTGGTGAGACTGAGGAAATGAATGGATGGCTTAGTTTAGAGTTTAGGGGTTAGAGTTTAGGGTTTAAATTTAAATTTAGAGTTTAAAGTTTAGAGTTTAAAGTTTTATTGAGTTTAGAGATAGTGAGGACGAGTAGTTAGTTATTAGATATATAAAGAGATGAAACGATTGTTTTTTACAATATGTGCCGCCACGTTGTTGCTGGCGGCATGCGGTAGCGGGCTTACGCGCTATGTGAACCCTCTGGTGGGTACCGACTTTCACGGCCACACCTACCCCGGTGCTATAGCTCCCTATGGGCAGATACAGCCCAGCCCCGACACTAGGCTGGAGGGCTGGGACGGCTGCAGCGCCTATCACTATAGCGACGACACAGTGTATGGTTTCAGCCACACTCACCTGAACGGCACGGGCTGCGAGGATTATGGCGATGTGCTGCTAATGCCTGTGATGGCCGAGGGCGAGGATTGGCACTTCACTAAGGAGATGCCGCAGGCGGAGTTCCGCTCCAAATTTTCGCACCGCAGCGAGGATGCCACCCCCGGCTATTACCGTGTGGTGTTGGACCGCAACAGGGTGATGGTGGAGCTGACGGCCACACAAAGGGTGGCAGCGCACCGCTACTCGTTTCCACGCAACGGGAAGAAAGGCTTTTTGGTGGACCTGCGACACAGGGACAAGGTGCTGTCGGCAGGCTTCGAAAAGCAGCAGGCAGGCTTGCTGTGCGGCTGGCGCGAGAGCGACGCATGGAACCCTCACCAGAAGTGTTTTTTTGCCCTCGAATGCAGCGAGCCCATTAAGGAGGTACGCTACTACGACGGCGGACTGAAGGCTCTGGTGGTGTTGGCCGACGACTGCCAACAGGCCGAGGTGTATGTGGCTGTATCGGGCGTTGACTGCGAGGGGGCACGGCGCAACCTGGCCACCCGCATGGATAAGTCTTTTGACGCGCTACGTGCCGAGACCCACGACAGCTGGGAGAAGACACTGGGCAAAATAGTGGTGGAAGGTGGCAGCCGCAAGGAACGGCAGAACTTCTACACCGCGCTGTACCACTGCTACACATCGCCCTATCTGTGGAGCGATGTGGACGGCCGATACCGCGCCATGAACGACACGGTATACAGGTCTGAGACTCCGATATACACGGTCTTTTCGCTGTGGGACACCTACCGTGCCCTGCACCCGCTGATGACTATTGTGGAGCCCAAGATTACGGAAGATTGGGTGAATACGATGTTGAACCAGTATGAGACGGGCGGTGAGCTGACCATGTGGGAGCTATCGGCTCATGAGACGCACTGCATGATAGGCTACCACGCCTGCCCAGTGATACTGGCTGCACAGCAGGCAGGCCTGCTTGACGACTGGAGCGAGAGCCGCCGCCTGAAGCTGCTGGAGGGCATGATAGCCACCTCAAACCGCACAGAGGCCCATCAAGCCTATGCCGCACAGGGCTATCTGGACAGCCAGGAGGACAACGAGTCGGTGTCGAAGACTCTGGAATATGCATACGACGATTGGTGCATAGCCCGCTACGCACTGCACGAGATGACCCACGACAGCGTCGCCGACACCACGGCCAGATACAAGTATCTGAATGAGGTGTACGACACTTATATGCGACGCGCACAGTCGTGGCAGAACATCATGGACGATCAGGGCTTTATGCACGCCCGCCGCAACGGGGGCTTCGTCACCCCATTCGACCCGGTGGAGGTGAACAACCATTATACCGAGGCCAACAGCTGGCAATACAGCACCTACGTGCCGCACGATGTGGCAGGGTGGATTGCCCAGATGGGCGGCAAGGAGAAGGCTGAGAGGTTTCTTGACTCGCTCTTCAACTCCAGCAGCGAGACCAGCGGCCGCGACCAGAGCGACATTACCGGCATGATTGGCCAATATGCCCACGGCAACGAGCCGTCGCACCATGCGGCATACCTATATGCCTATGTGGGTGCGGGGGACAAACTGGACGCGGTGGTGCACCGTGTGCTGCACGAGCTGTACACCCCCGAGCCCGACGGACTGTGCGGCAATGAGGACTGCGGGCAGATGAGCGCATGGTATGTGATGAGCGCGATGGGGTTCTACCCGGTATGCCCAGGCAGCGGTGAGTATGTGACGGTGACCCCTCTGTTTGACCGTGTGACGATACACCGCGAGGGCGAGGGCGACCTAGTGATAGACCGCAAAAGATGGCAGGCGGGCAAGTTTTGGGACCTAAAGAATGTGTTCGACGAAAGCCAACAGACGTTTCCCGCAAAGCTACGCTGCACGCCTTCACCTTACTTCAACGACTGGCAGCCAAGGTTTGAGGATTCGACATGGGTGACGCTGAAGGCACGCATGCTGACACCCGACTCGAAGGTGCGCATCTACTACACCCTCGACGGTCGCCAACCCGACAGCAACGCACACCTATATAATGGGCCCATACTGGTGAAAAACGACATGACCATCCACGCCGTGGCTTACGACCCACAACAAGGATACAGCCATGTGGTGAGCCAGAGCCTCAAACGTTTCATCGCCGACAAACGGCTCACCTATATCACCAAGCCTGCACCACAATACACCGAGAATGGTGCCGAGGGACTGGTGGACCGCCTTTATGGCACCACGAACTACCGCATAGGCGGCTGGCAGGGCTGGACGGGCGATATGGAGGTGGTGGTGGACCTGCTACAACCCAAGTCGCTGGTAAGTGTGGGCGTAGACTGCCTAGAGAATATGCGCAGCTGGGTATTCTTCCCCACCAAGGTGGAGGTGAGTGTGTCGAACGACGGCAAGAACTACACTCGCTGGGGAATGGTGGAGAATACCGAATTCGAAGCTGTGCGCGAACGTCAGGAGGAGAGTGTGCAGCACACCTTCACCTGCCACGGAAACTACACCACCGCCCGCTATGTGCGCATCAAGGCCACCAATTATGGCAAGATGCCCGACTGGCATATCAGCGCAGGCGAGCAGGCATGGCTGTTTGTTGACGAGATAGAGATAGGGTCGTATATGCCCACCTTTATCAATACGTTTGGAACCTCATCGGAATCACAATCTATAGAAGAATAATAACTATGAAACTTAAAATTGCACTAATCCTAGCCTTGGGCGCAATAGCCCTCACATCGTGCGACAGCAAATCGTGCCGCTGCTATGACCTGGTAGGGACACGTTGGACGGGCCCGAACACCTCGTATGTGGTCGCCGGCACACGCTGCTCCGATCTGAACAACAGTAACCGTAAATGCAATGAAATGGACGACCCGATAATCGACCCAGCCGACATCGGAGTGGACACGAAGAAAAAGTGATGCAGACAGCGAAAGTCAACGCCACTATATTGGCCATTGAATCGTCGTGCGACGACACCTCGGCAGCCGTGCTGCGCGGCGACCGCATACTATCGAATGTCATCGCTTCGCAAAAGGTGCATGAGCAGTATGGAGGTGTAGTGCCAGAGCTGGCATCGCGCGCCCACCAGCAGAACATAGTGCCTGTGGTGGATGCCGCCATCAAAAATGCCGGCATCGCAAAAGAAGAGCTGGAGGCAGTGGCTTTCACCCGAGGACCCGGGCTGCTGGGGTCGCTAATGGTGGGGGTATCGTTTGCCAAGAGCTTTGCCCAGGCACTGGAGATACCGCTAGTGGAGGTGAACCACCTGCAGGCCCATGTGCTGTCGCACTTCATAAAGGAGGGGGATGACAGCCATGTGCCACAGTTCCCATTCGTATGCCTGCTGGTGTCGGGCGGACACACACAGATACTGCTGCTGCGCGACTATTTCGACATGGAGGTGCTGGGGCAGACCATCGACGATGCCGCTGGCGAGGCAATAGACAAGGCTGCCAAGATTATGGAGCTGGGCTACCCCGGCGGCCCTATCATCGACCGGCTGGCTAAGGAGGGAAACCCCGACGCATACCATTTTGCCACTCCCCATATATCGGGCAACGACTATAGTTTCAGTGGCATAAAGACCTCGTTTCTCTATTTCCTGCGCGACCGGCTGGTGGAGGAACCCGACTATATCGAAAGGCACAAGGCCGACCTGTGTGCCTCTATACAGCAGTGCATCGTAGGATTTCTTATAAAGAAGCTGGAGAAAGCGGTGAAAGAGTGCGGGGTACGTCAAGTGGCAATAGCAGGTGGGGTGTCGGCCAACAGCCTGCTGCGCAGCGAACTGACACGGCTGGGGGAACGGCATCGTTGGAAGGTGTTTATCCCCAAATTTCAGTTCTGCACTGACAACGCCGCCATGGTGGGCATAGCAGGTTATTTCAAATACTTAAAAGGAGAGTTGGCAGACATATCCCTGCCACCATACGCACGATAGGGGTAGAACATGAAGAGGACACTTTCGATACTGGCACTGGCACTGACGCTCACCACCCTAAGAGGGCAGGACATCCATTTCTCGCAAGTGGATGCCAACCCTATGCTGCTGAATCCCGCCTATGCCGGATTCTATGACGGGACCGGACGCTTTGGAGTGATATATCGCAACCAGTGGGCTAGTGTGAGTGTTCCCTATCAGACGTTTGCCCTAACGGGCGAGATGGCCTTGTGGCGTAACAATACGCACCGCAAAGGAGTCAGCATCGGCCTGTCACTTTTTTCAGACCATGCAGGCACCCTACAATATGGCACCACCTCGGGACACCTGTCGCTGGCCTACTTCACTGCTCTATCGCGACATGGAAACAATTTCATTTCCATGGGACTTGATGGCGGTTTCGCTCAGTCGGGTTTCGACCCTTCTCGTGCCGAGATGGAAGACCCTACGGAACTGATTGCCACACCGTCCACCTACTACCCCCTGTTGGGCGCAGGCGTGGCATGGTACTGGCAACCCAGCGGTGACTTCCACACCAAGATAGGTTTTTCGATACGCAATATCAACCAACCAAACATCAGTTATCTTGGACTGGACAACACCTACTTGCTGCGACGCTACAGCCTGTTCGCCCGTGGCGAATACCGCCATTGGCAGACATGGTCGCTACTGCCAGTAGTGATGTTCCAGACGCAAGGAGACTACCGCGAACTAGTGTATGGGGCCGACGTGAAATGGTATCTGGTGGAAAACGGCCATCACCAAATCAGCCTGCGCGCAGGCCTTGCCCATCGCCATGGCGACGCACTGATTGCCAACCTGCTCATGGAATACGACGCCTTCCTGTTCAATTTCTGCTACGATGCCAACATCTCGGGCCTTGCCGTTGCCTCCAACACGATAGGGGCATTCGAGATAGGCATAGTATACCGCATGTCAAAAGGCAACAAGAAGACCAAGGCACTGAAATGCCAGCCATATTAGAATTAGAACCAGTTAATGACAGAATATAGTTTTTGAAGTATGAAAAAAGCCTTTATCGCAATAGCCTTTTTTTTAACATGCCTGACAGCCAATAGCCAGGTGACATACGAAGTCACCCACATCTCCAACAGCATCAACACCACAGGAAGCGAGTCGGGAGCTGTTGTTGTGGACGACAGTGTACTGTTATACAACACCATGCAGTGGCAAGAGAGCAACAGCCGACTATACCTAGTAGACTTCAACCCCACCCTTACCACCATCAATCAGGCACACCTCGGCATTGATGGCACACTGGGCGAAGGCACTCAGAACCAGTGGGGACTTAACTCCAACGGAACCAACTGCGGCAATGTGGCATACGACCCCCGAAACGGTATCATCTACTTCACACGCAGCAGCACCAAAGAACCCGATATTCACCACATCTATTACACCAAACGCACCTATGGCCGTTGGGGTAAGCCTAAACCTCTTGGCGGCAACATCAACCTTAAGGGCTATAGCAGCACTCACCCCTCAGTAGGATATATGCCTGACGGCAAGACAATACTCTATTTCAGCTCCGACCGCCCCGGCGGACTGGGTGGGATGGACATCTGGTATACCATGATAATATCGGAAGGCAAGCCTGGCAATTGTACCAATCTGGGTACCCCTGTCAATAGTGACAGCAACGACGTGACACCCTTCTACTGCAACGAAGAGGGTACCCTTTATTTCTCTAGCAACCGCAGCGGAGGACAGGGCGGATACGACGTATACCGTTCTACCGGACAGCGCAACAGCTGGCGGCAGCCTACCAATCTGGGCGAAGAGCTGAACAGCCCTCACGACGACCTCTTCTTCACATTCCAACCATGCCAGTGCCGCTGTGTGAAAGACACAGGCGAAACCGGCCGAGAGCTAGAGGCTTGCGGATTCTTGGCCTCCAACCGTCCTGGATCACTCTTCACCACCGACAGCAACTGCTGCAACGACCTCTTCCGCTGGCGCCGACTACGCATCGTCGACACCCTGCCGCAGCCTATCATCGAACCCACTGTCACCCGCCCTACCGACCTACTCCCCATCAGCCTCTATTTCCACAACGACGAACCCAATCCCCACACCCTCGACACCACCACCACCCTCGACTATTCCACAACATGGCACCACTACATACAGCGCATCGACGAGTACAAAGGAGCCCAATCCAATCCCGCCGACTGGCATAAGCGCGACTCGGTGCAAAAAGCTGTCGACCATTTCTTTAAATACGACTTACAAAGAGGCTACCAAGCCATGAACGCCCTGCTCGACCACCTAATAGAGGACCTCAAGGCAGGGCATGAGGTAACGCTTGTCATTGACGGCTTCGCCAGCCCCCTATTCGAAGACCTGTATAACATCAACATTTCCAAACGCCGCATCGACTGCTTCCGCAACACCCTAATCCGTTGGAACGGCCAAGTCCTACTCCCCTATCTCAACAATGGCAAGCTCAAGCTGGAAACCGTCGCCCACGGAGCCGCCGACACCAACACCGTTGCACCCACCGACCCACGACGCGACCCCCGAAGTGTACGTTCGGTCTATAGCCTCGAAGCCGCCCGTGACCGCCGTATAGACATCGTAGGATACTATGTTTATTAAAGTTCTTACTTCATAACAATCGTATCATTCGTATGCAAACAAACGAATCATTAGTAGACTTTTTTCTTTTCAAAATCAAAACATAATGACTATCTTCTGCGTTGTACGAAACTATGCACCTCATGCAACCGAAATGCGGTCAGCCCTGCCCACCGAGCCCACTTTTTTCGCCAAACCCAGCACCGCCTTGCTCCCCTCTCCTGCCAAGGTGCGATACCCTAGCTTCACTCACAACCTGCAGCATGAGATAGAGCTGATAGTCCGCATAGAGCGCACCGGCAGCCACATATCTCTTGCCGAAGCTCACCATTACTATCATTCAGTGGCATTAGGCATCGACCTCACCGCTCGCGATTTGCAGGCCACAGCTAAAGCTAATGGCATGCCATGGCTCATATCCAAGGGCTTTGACGGAAGTGCAGTATTCAGTCCCTTCGTCACGCTCTCAGAACTCGGCAAGTCAATTGACGACCTCACTTTCTCTTTACAAATAAATGGCAATATAGTTCAATCCGCCTATAGCGGTGACATGATTTTCCATCCCGACAGGCTCATCGCCCACCTTTCGCAATATATTACATTGACTGCCGGCGACCTCATCTATACCGGCACCCCTGCCGGTGTGGGCACCCTGCATTCCGGCGACCATCTAGTAGGCATCCTAGAGGGCAGTCCACTACTCACCGCACAGATAGACTAGTCCTCCTTATTGTTAAAACGGCGCATCAAGGCCTCCAACTTCTTCTGTTCACGCACGCGACGCCATATCTCGGTGACGCACTCCTTAGTGGATAAAGGAAACTCCGATTTCATCATCCAGTCGTAATACGAGGGCTCGTCCATAAATACTCTCTCCACCTCCTTGCCTTTGTGTTTGCCAAAGTTAAACACCTCCTTGCCCTGCTTGTCGTAACTGATATGACCCACCATGTCCGCCCAGGGCAGCATTCGTGAGAAGCTACTGAGGGCTTCAATATTGTTAACAATAGGCCTGCTTACCTTGCCGTCAGGGGCCACATATTCGGCATCTTTATAACGGTCCAACTGAGCCAACAACACCTCGTAGGTCGCCATAGTGTCTGCATCGGCCGAATGGGCGTGCTCCAGCTCCTTATGACAGTAGAAACGGTATGCGGCCTTCAATGTACGCTGCTCCATCTTATGGAAAATATTCTGCACATCCACCAAATGGCGTCCCTTGACATCAAACCGATGTCCTGCACGCAGAAACTCCTCCACTAGCATAGGCACGTCAAATTTGTTTGAATTATAGCCTGCCAAATCGGCTTCGTCTATAAAGTCGGCAATTTCCACTGCCAACTCCTTAAATGTGGGCTTGTCAGCCACATCGGCATCAACTATGCCGTGAATTTGGGTGGTCAACTCAGGGATATGAACCGTATTACCCTCGGCATCCACTGGGCGTACAAGGTAGGTTCTCGTGTCGCGTTCGCCGCCAGGCATCACCTTTAGCAGACATATCTGCACAATATGGTCCTGGCCCACATTCACCCCCGTAGTTTCGAGGTCGAAAAAGACAATAGGTCGTTCTAAGTTTAAATACATAGAATTATGATTCATTATCATTTTGCCGCCTGATGAATGCGCAGCAGTGTTTTCAACAATTTCTCCGCCCTGTCGAGGGGCAGCATATTGGCACCGTCCGACTTAGCCACGGCGGGATTGGGGTGAGTCTCCATAAAAATACCGTCGCAACCCACCGCCACCGCCGCACGGCCTATCGTCTCAATCATCTCCGGGTTACCACCAGTAACGCCTGCTGACTGATTGGGACGTTGCAACGAGTGGGTGATATCCACCACCACCGGCACCCCATTTTGCCGCATGATAGGTATGGCGCGAAAATCCACCACTAAATCCTGATAGCCGAACGTAGTGCCGCGCTCAGTTAGCATCATATTGTTGCTGCCAAAGTGGCGCAACTTATCAACTGCATAATGCATCGCCTCGGGCGACAGAAACTGGCCCTTTTTCACATTCACACAACGACCAGTCGCTGCAGCAGCCTGCAACAACGAAGTCTGCCGGCACAGAAAAGCAGGTATTTGCAACACATCCACATACTGTGCCGCTATGGCTGCATCTTCCTCCGTGTGGATGTCTGTCACCACTGGCACTCCATACCTCTGGCGCACCGCCTGCAAAATCTCCAGCCCCTCGCGGTCGCCTATGCCCGTGAACGAGTCCAGTCGCGACCTATTGGCCTTTCTGTACGATGCCTTAAAGACATATGGTATACGCAGCCGCTCGGCTATAGCCACCAGCCGTTCGGCAATCACAAAAGGCGTGTGGTCATCCTCCACCACACACGGTCCTGCCATCAGGAAGAAATTGCCCGTTTCCGTAAAACGGAGACCCTCTAAGATAGGATACATAAAAAAATATTAAAAGAATAGTAAAAAAGGAAGCGAAGGAGGTCTCTAGCGATTAGTGAATAATAATGTTTTTAGTTTTATATTAGGGATCTCAATTCTCAAAAAAGGCGCTCTATGTTTTAGAAGTTCGTATCAATAGCTTCCAATGCGTCGGGTTCGTCGTTGGTGCTGTCGTCATCAGCCTCCTCTTCGTCGCGACGGCGGCCACCGCGCTGCAATGAAATAATCAAGGCACCTATCATGCGGGTCAGCTCCATCAAATACTCGCGCGACTGCTCGCTACGCTTCTCATCCAACAGGCCTAGGCTCTTAGCAATGGCGGTAAAGACGATACATTCGCGTATGGCGGTCTTCGAAATCTTAAGATAGTGTTCAAACTGGCTCTTGTTGCGCGACGACCCCTCAGCGATATTCAGGGCAATGTCGTACGACGAATGGCAGAACGAATTAACTAAATTTAGCTGCTTTTCGTTGGCCGGAGCCCCGATGTTGGCAATAATCCAGGCACTGTAGTCAGTAGCCTTAGCATAAATACGCAAATCCTCGAAACGAAAAAAGCTTACAGTCTTCTCTTGTAAATTATCCATTATGTGATCGTGTTTGGGTTTATAAATTCTAAATTAAAAAAATCATGGCTTTCTGGCCTGACTGGCTTATCTTCAACAATGATTAATCACTTAAACAGTTCGTCAATATAGCCTTTGCAACGTTGCTTTATCACCGCCCGCTTCACCTTCATCGTGGGAGTGAGACAGCCGTTGGCGATGGTCCACTCGTCGTTTATCACCTTAAAACGCCTTATCTGCTCTGCCGACCCCAGTCCCTTGTTATACTTCTCTATTACACGGGCATAACGTTCCAGCGTCTTTTTATCGTTAACCATCTCGTCTCGTGTGTCGCACGTGATGCGGTGCCGCTCCTGCCAGTCCTTCAAGAACTGAAAGTCGGGCACTATCAAGGCAGCAGCAAACTTTTGGTTGTCGCCCACCACTACCATATCCAAGATAAAGGGGCTCTCCTTAAACCTATCCTCCAGCACCTCGGGGTTGACCCACTTGCCCATCGACGTCTTAAACATCGTCTTGGTGCGGCCGGTAATCCGCAGCTGTCCTTCGGGTTCAAAGGCTCCCGTATCGCCGGTATGGAACCATCCCTCCTCATCAATAGCCTCCTTGGTCAACTCCGGTTGCCCATAGTAGCCCAACATCACGTTGGGACCACGGCACACTATCTCGTTTGTGCCTTCCAGCACCCTTACCTCTACCCCAGGAAGAGGCAAGCCCACTGTGCCCAGCTTACGGCCGTGGGGCGCCGACGAGCTGACGGCTATCACTGGTGCCGTCTCCGTCAAGCCGTAGCCCTCATAGATATCCATGCCCACACAGGTAAAGAAACGAGCCAACCTAGGCTGTATCGCACTGCCACCCGACACAAACATCTCCAAACAACCGCCAAAGGTGTCTCTTATCTGCCGATACACCAGCCTGTCGGCCACTTGCCGGCGTAGTCTGTACCACCATGTGGTCCCATCCAAGTCGTAGCGCACCGCCAGCCTCAACGACCAGAAAAACACCCTCCGCTTCATTCCTTTCAGAGTCTCACCCTTGCGGTAGATTCCGTCATACATCTTCTCAATAAAGCGGGGCACTGCTGTCATCATATGTGGGCGGGCATCCTTCATATTCTCTGCCACCTTGGCAATACTCTCGGCATACCACGTCTCATAACCCATATATTGGTACAGGTAGTTCATCATCCTCTCATACACATGGCACAGAGGCAAGAAACTCATGGCCCGGCTGAAGTGCGCCTTCGGCGTACCCTGCACACCATACAGACATGTCAGCACATTTTCATGGCACAACATCACCCCCTTGGGGAAACCAGTGGTGCCGCTAGTATAAATCATCGTTGCCACGTCGCGGGGGACGACAGAATTCTTAAGTTCGTCCAATCTGGCCTTATCCACCTCTCTCCTGCCCTCCTCCATCCAGTCGGCCAACGTGGCATACCCCACCGAAGGCTCCTTGCGGTCAATCAGGCACACCTCCTTAAGCGTTGTCAGCTCTGGCAGCAGATGCTGCACCTTGCGCAACAAAGCCTCGTTCTCAACAACCAAGTAACGCACCTTGCAGTCGTTAAGTATATATCGATAATCCTCCTCGCTGATTGTCGGGTATATAGGCACCAGTACGGCACCCGTTTGTTGGGTTCCAAGGTCCACACAGTTCCATTCGGGACGGTCCGACGAAATCAGTGCCACACTGTCGCCTTTCACTATACCCTTATGCAAAAGAGCATAACTAATCGCATCGACCATCTCGATATACTCGTCGATAAAAATCCTCTTCCACTGTCCCTGCTGCTTAGCGACCCACACTGCCCGGTCGGGCTTGGTGGCCTTACGGTAGGGCAACAGGTCAAACAGTCTAGTCGGCTTATCCATAATTGAGAACCTTTTGAATTGAGAACTCTTTTGAATTGAGAACTGAGAACTTTTTATATTGACTTAGTTATACATATGCCATTTCAAAGCAATCTGCTGCAGCACTCCACAATAAAAAGTGCAATACCCGCTCAATTGTCAATTCAAAAAAGCCCTTTCCCATTTAGTTTTCCTTAGACTAATCCCCTATTTAATATCGGCAAAATAGTTCATAAACTGAGTACGCATCAGCATCGAAGCCTTGTCGTTCGAGCGCATCGCCAGTTTGCCTCTAAACTGATCCACACTCTCATACCCCTTGCGTTCCATCCAGCCCTTCAACTCGTCGTTAAGCGTGCGCATATAGTCCAACCCATTGCGATACAGACACGACGCCACCTGCACTGCCGACGCTCCAGCCAGCAGCAGCTTCGCCACGTCAAGACCGTTGTCCACACCCGTAGTGGCGCAAAGATTACAGCGAAGCCTGCGGCTCAATATCGCAGTCCAACGCAGCGTATTATACAGCTCACCCGGATATGTCAGCGAGTCGGCATTGCACAACTTCTCCTCCTCCACATCCACATCAATCTGCATCGACTTGTTGAACATCGTGATGCCCTGAATACCCATCCACGACAGCTGCTGCATAAACTTGGCCAAATCGGTGAAATAGGTACCCACCTTGATACTGATTGGAATAGATATAGATTTCTTCAGCGACTGCACAATATTCGAGAATGTGCGCTCCACATCGTCGGTCGAAAGCGAAGTTTCAAAGGGCATGATTGCCATATTCAGCTCAAGCGCATCGCACCCTGCATCCTGAAATTGCTTGGCATAGGTAAGCCAATTCTCATACGAGAAGCAGTTAATACTGCCTATGACGGGGATGGTCAGCTGCTTCTTCGCCTCACGTATCAAGGCAAAATGCTTCGACACCGAGTCGTCCGCCACATGCTGTGCTATATACTCGTAGCTGTCGCCATAGTTGCCTACGGGAGCATACACATGCGTATTTCGCTTGATATCATATATTATCTGCTCTTCAAAAATCGACTTCAGCACCACAGCACCTGCGCCAGCCTTTTCCAGCTTGCACAGATTGTCAACATTAGCGGTCAGGCCGCAGCTGCCTGCCAAAATGGGACTCTTCAATTTCAGTCCCAAATATTCGACATTAGTATTCATGACGACATATTATTTATTGTAAACTATGCATAAAAAACCAATTTGCAAAGATAGGTAAAAAATGCAGATAAAAGTTTTTTTTGACAAAAAAAAATCACCCAACAGCCATAATACCCTACAAAATAACCGTTTATGAAATGTTAAAAATCTACTCTCTGACAAAAAAAAGCAAGCAATAAAAAAAAATATCGCTACTATTAAAAAAAATGACTAATTTTGCAACCTCGAAAGAATATATACCAACACTGATAATAGAATAAAAAACAGATAATAATGAAAGAGCAAAAAGAGCAACAAGAGGAGAAAAACCTCGAGGTTAGTGGCATTATTGCAAAAACCGAACAGTACATCCAAAACAACAAAAAGAAACTCACCATCATTTGCGGTGTCGTCGTTGTGGTTGCCTTGGCAATCTGGGCCTACATAGCCCTGGTCGCACAGCCCCGCCAAGTGCGTGCTGCCGAAGATATGTATGCCGCCGAGCAGTGGTTCAACCAAGGCGAGTTTGAGCAAGCTCTTAATGGCAACGACCAGTATCTTGGCTTCTCCGACATCATCAGCGAATACAGGTCCACCAAGTCAGGCAACCTCGCCCGCTACTATGCCGGCATCTGCCAACTGAACCTGGGTCAGTATAACGAGGCCATCGACCTCCTCAAGTCTTACAAGGGTAAGGATGCCTTCACCGGTGCCGAAGCCCTCATGCTGATTGGCGATGCTTATGCCGAATTAGAAAACAACTCCGAGGCCGCCAAATATTATGAGAAAGCCGCCGCCAAGGCAGCCAACTTCATCATCGCTCCTGCAGCCCTGTGGAAGGCCGGCATGATGCATATCGCCCTGGGCGACAACGACGCTGCCGTAAAGGCATTCCAACAGATTAAGGACAACTATCCCGAGAGTCCTGAATATGGCGAAGCCGACAAATATATCGCATACGCTCAGAACAAATAGTCTATCTTCCCCATTCTTTTTCATTCACAGCCGCCTGTTCAAGGCGGCTTTTTTTATATCCAACCCTCACACAATAATGGAGAGGCAGCTCCTCCCCTCAGCACTCTATCAATAATGCCTCAAATGCTCCTGACGGAAACGACTTTTGATAAACCGTATCTCCCTATCGCCCTTGCCAATGATAAACCACGGGTTGCGCCAAGGCCATTTGTTACGCACTATATGCTTCTCCCGAGCCGGAGTATTCCCCTCAAGGCACAGTATCGCCACCCTCCCCTTAGCATCGCGCGCCACATCTGCCACCACAATGGCATGGCCATATTCCTCGCCCTCCTCGGCAGGGTGCACCAACAAGTCGCCCCCCTCCACGTCGGAGAAAAGCCGAGGCATGGTTTCACGATAGACCGAGGCAGTGTTGCACCACTTATACACCTCCAGCAAATAATCCTCAAAATGTTGCCGCAGGCTGTCTGGCGACACCGTGTCGGCATGGTAGCACAACACCGAGTCGCACACATCGGTAAAACAAATCTCTTCGTAACGTCCCTGCTGCCAAAGATATTCTGCCCATAGCCTTATGGCCACGTCGGCACACTGCTCATACTTGCTCAACAGCGGCTGGTCAACAATAGCTGCCGCCATAAACTGGTGCTTGGCCTCTTGCCCACTATACAGGTGCAGCTTGGCCCCCGCCCCTTTCAGTGGCAAGGCACGCAGATAGGCCGCATAACTATCCACCGGCACCTCCACACGCGAGAAACCTCTAGGAGCAGGAATATCACCCACCTGCGTGGCATGCCACGGGTTGGTGCTGTTGAATGCTCGCCAATATGCTGCGCCCGCCACCACCAGCAGCAGCAATGCCGGGACCGCAACCCACACAATCCTCCTTACCCTCCCAGTCATCTGTCCGCAATGCTAAATTTAAAACAGGTGTGGCTTTCAAACATCTCGCCAGCATGCAAATAACCGCTCGACTCCGCCCAATGGCGGTTGGGACTATCGGGATACAGCTGTGTCTCCAAACAGACGGCAGCATGCTTCGTGTACGCCACGCCGCCTTTGCCCACCACGCTACCGTCGAGGAAGTTGCCCGTATAAAGCTGCATGCCGGGGGCCGTGGTCCACACTTCCATCACTATGCCTGTCAGCGGACTTTCCAAACGGGCTGCGCCCCCCCTGCCTTCGAGCACATAGTTGTGGTCATACCCATTGCCGTTGACAAGCTGCAGGTGGTCGGCCTCTATGTCCCGCCCTATGGCCTTGGGTGAGCGGAAATCAAAAGGTGTGCCCGCCACAGGTTCTTTCACCCCAATAGGCAGGAAGGTTTCGTCATTGGGCATATATTGGTCGGCGCTGATAGTCAGCAGGTGGTTCAACACCGTGGTGCGGCCATCTCCATTGAGATTGAAATAACTATGATTGGTCATGTTGATGACTGTGGTTTGGTCGCTCACCGCGGCATAGTCTATCTGCAGACCATTGTCGTCCGTCACCCGGTATGCCACCTTCGCCTCCACATTGCCGGGAAAGCCATTGTCGCCATCGGGGCTCAGGAGGTGCAGCACCACGCTGTCACGCCCGGCGCTCACCACATCGAAACGCCTATACTGCCAGCCGTCGGGACCCCCATGCAGGGTATGAGGGCCATTGTTCTGTGGCAGCTGTATCGTCCGCCCGTCCACAACGATGCGGCCATTACCCAAACGGTTGGCATACCGACCGATGGCAGCACCAAAATCGTTGGCATGACGCTCGTGCCTGTAGTCCTCCAAATGGTCGAAGCCGAGCACCACGTCGCGCGACACCCCATCGCGGTCGGGCACACGTATTGCCACAATTCTAGCCCCATAGTCGGCCACTTCCACCGTCATGCCTTTTCCATTGGTAATAGTGAATCGCTCCATAATATGTATATCTGAGAGTTGACAATTGAGAGTTGACATTATTGCATTATCATTCGCAATCTTCAAGCAGGCGGGCGGCACAGCCCACTAAGTCGCTGCATGAATGCCCCTGTCCCTGCATTTGCAACAGGCGAGGACAGTTGGTGTCGCCATTCTCCTCGCGGAATCGATTAGCCAAACCCTTAAACATCATCGTGTTGCCAGTCAGTCCACACACCATAGCCATGCCGCTCACACAGCCGCACGTCTCTTTTATACCCGACATGCCGCGTCCAAAAGCTGATGCCATCATCATAGCCGACTGCTCGTCAATAGGCAGCCTATCTCTATAAGCCATCACCACTGCCTGACAGCAGTTGCAGCCCTTGTCATGCAGTTCCCTGGCCAATTCTTCTCTATTCATATTATAAAACAAATTTAATATTCCAATATTTCGGTAAACAAACGCCAGCCCACCGCACTCTTATACAGCTCATAGGTGCCTAGCGGCACACGCAGGGGGATGTCCAAGTCCACCTTGTCGAAAGCCGATTCGTCCATCTTAGGCGGCTGAGGTGCCTCCACCACAATATACTCTATCCTCTTGCAACCCGCAAAGGCGCTCTCGCCCACCTGCGTCACTGTAGAGGGGATGACCAGGCGGGTGATGCGGTCGCAGCCGCTGAAGGCAAAGTAATTAATCGATGTAACGGTGTAGATGGTCGTGTCGTCATCCTCGGGGTCGGCATGGCGGCCCTTGGCTCGGTCGGGAGTCACCTTCTCAGGTATCGAGAGCTGGCCGCTCGGCTTGGCGAAACCCTTCCAGGCCTCCTCCTCCGAGGCTCCCGGATAGGTCACCTCCACCGTCGCACCCTTCTTGCCTCCGGTGCTGGTGATGTAGAAATAGAGCGTGTTGCCCCCTATCTTCTTGGCAAAGTCGTAGTCCTGCGCCTGGCTCAGCCATGCCAGCAGGACAAAACATAGCAGCATTATCCTTTTCATATCCCCATTAACGCAACTGAGCCAAAAATATTGCACCCTCCACAACTTCGCGAGAGACCGGGGCTCCGCAGAACGCAGTGCCCCAGCCTCTAATAATATTGTTTTGTCATGTTTTTCACTTAGTATTTAAAGAGAGTTGAGAATTGAGAAACGTATAAAGTAATATAAAAACTGTTCAACACTCAATTCCATTATCGCCTCCCTCAATATATATCTGTCAAATATGCCCAAATCGGCACCCCCAACCATTAAAAATTAAGATTATTTAACACTTATAGTGCCGAGGATTCTAATTCTTCACATTCTACAAGAAATCGGCTGAAGGTTGAACTCCGACCCTAAAACGGCAAGGACATGGCAGGTATAGGGCAATAGAGCTTACAAATATCGAAGCAGCCAATGTGATTGAGGTGAAAGGGAGTGATATATTGCAGGTGAACGAGCATGGCTGCGTTGAAGGCACTGGATTATTAAGCATAGTTCGACAGGTCAATTTGTTCCCCAAAAAAGCGACATATTACACAAAAACCTGCTAATCCGTAATACTTGCAATAGAAAAAAACAGAAAGTATCCGACATAAGTGTTCTAATTTGTCCCACCGAAGGGTGATACATCCATTCATCCCCATTGTCATCGTCATCGTCATCATGTCCCACTTTACTTAGTGGCGAGGCGTTATCTAGGGAAAAGAAAAAGCTGACTCTCTTTGCAATAGCTTTGTACAACGTTGTGCCACTTTTTTATTTTTAAAAGTGGCACCCTAATTTTTGCCTTTGTTCGGTATAATTATATCAGACGGACAATAGTACCCACCTTAATCACACACCATGCCTTCGTTGTGCCTTCATTGTGCCTTCGCTCCCGGCGACGAAGGAAGAGGGAGAGGAAGGAAGAGGTAAGAGGTAAGAGGTAAGAGGTAAGAAGTAAGAGCTAAGAAGTAAGGGGCAGCTGCCACTTTTTCAACTCTCAACCCTCAACTCTAAACTCTCAACTTCCAACTTTCAACCCTCAACTCTCAACTTCCAACCTCCAACTCTCAACTCTCAACTCTCTTCTTTCAACCCTCAACCCTCAACTCTCAACTCTCAACTCTCAACTTCCAACTTCCAACCCTCAACCCACAACCCTCAACC
>JAFRRK010000089.1 GCA_017428115.1 Bacteroidales bacterium
GCAGACAAGCAAGCTTGTCTGCGCCCGGCCTAACGAAAACGTTGAAATTTTGGGTGTTTCTTTTTGGTGTGTATAACTATCTGATTAGTAGATAACGGTTGTGGATAAGGCGGAGGTGTGGCAGATTGTTTTTGCCAAAAAAAGTTTCTATATAAAAAAAAAGTCGTATCTTTACACCCAGAAAAAAATGAAAAGTAAACGTTGGATTTTAAAAGAAGGATATGACAAAGAGCTAGTTAGAAAACTTTCGGAAGAGATCGGTGTTGATGAAATTATTGC
This sequence comes from Bacteroidales bacterium, assembly GCA_017428115.1. GTDB lineage: Bacteria > Bacteroidota > Bacteroidia > Bacteroidales > P3 > Colimorpha. The sequence goes on from JAFRRK010000089.1 coordinate 280, forward strand.
TACGTTGTTGGTTGAACGTGGCATTTCGACCTTTGAGGAGGCACGATGTTTCTTCCGGCCTAGTCTAGATCAGTTGCATGATCCTTTTATGATGAAGGATATGGAGCTCGCCATTGCCCGCATCAATGAGGCGGTGCGACGACGCGAACGCATCCTTATTTATGGTGACTACGATGTGGACGGCACCTCGGCAGTGGCGTTGGTGTATTCTTATTTGCAGTCGTTTAACAGAAATATCGACTTTTATATCCCCGACCGCGACAGCGAGGGGTACGGCATCTCGTACAAGGGTATTGACTATGCCAGAGAGACGGGGGTGAAGCTGATTATAGCACTCGACTGCGGCATTAAGGCGATGGAGCAGGTGGCGTATGCCAAAGAGCTTGGCATCGATTTCATCATTGGCGACCATCACCTGCCTGACGGCGACAATATACCAGCGGCGGTGGCTGTGCTCGACCCTAAGCGCTCGGATTGTCCCTACCCCTATAAGGAGCTGTCGGGCTGTGGCATCGGCTTTAAGATAGTGGAGGCCCATCAGGAGCAAAGGTTGGGTGTGAGGCTTTGCGACGAGGTGGAGCATTTGGACGAGGTGCACCGCGAGAAACGCGAGCGGTTGAAGCTGACGCTGCTGAAATATCTCGACTTGGTGGCGGTGAGCATAGCGTCGGACATAGTGCCTATCATGGGTGAAAACCGTGTGCTGGCAGCCTATGGGTTGAAGGTGATTAATACCCGTCCGCGACCCGGTATAGAGGCGATATTGACCTACGGACACATAGAGCGGCGCAGCGAGGAGGAGATACGTAACCACCCCGAGGATAAGTCTTATTTCCGCAAGGAGTTGAACATATCTGACTTGGTCTTTTTGGTGGGTCCGCGCATCAATGCGGCAGGACGTATCAGGAGCGCTTTCGACTCGGTGAGGCTGCTACTGAGCGACAATCCCGTACAGGCAGGTATGCTGGCCGAGGAGATTAACCAGTATAATACTGAGCGAAAGGACCTTGACAGTGCTGCCACGGAGGAGGCGAAACGCCGCATAGAGAGTAGCCCCGCCATGAAGGGAAAGAAGAGCATTGTGCTGTTTGACAAAGAATGGCACAAGGGAGTGGTGGGTATTGTGGCGTCGAGGCTGGTGGAGGCTTATTATAAACCCACGATTATCTTCACCCAATCGGCCGACAACCTTATCACCGGCTCGGCACGAAGCATCAAGGAGTTTGATGTGCATACTGCATTGGAGCAGTGTGCCGACCTGCTGGAACATTTCGGAGGGCACAGGTGCGCTGCAGGCGTGAGTGTCCGTCCCGAGAATTTCGAGGCTTTCAAAGTCCGTTTTGAGCAGGTGGTGGAGCAGAGCCTCACGGCTGCCAGTATGGTGCCGGAGATTGAGATAGATGCTGAGTTGGATTTCGGCAGGCATATTACGCCTAAGTTTCTGCGTATCCTGAAACAGTTCAGCCCCTTTGGCCCAGAGAACAACATGCCGGTGTTTGTGTCGCACGATTTGGTGGACACGGGCTATGCCCGTATAGTGGGGACGAACCATCTGAAATTTAGTGCCACCTCCATCACCTCTCGCTCGGGCTTTTATCCTGCCATCGGCTTTGGTCTGGGCGAATACTTCAACCGTGTGAAGAGGGGCGACCCATTCACCATTTGCTACACTCTGGAGGAGAACTATTGGAACGGCCGCACTGAGATACAGCTTAATGTGAAAGATATGCAGTTCGACGACTAACCCACCCCAATTGCCTGCTTATGCTGAAACTTAGACAATGGTACTTAAATGACGTGCAGGCGATAGTGTGGCTCACTAGCCATGCTGACTATCGCTATATGGATGACTTTCTGCCCCAATGCCTGGCCGTTGAGAGTGCGAGGAGTGTGATTATGAGTTTGGTCGATTTGATGTATTTTGTAGGCGATGTTCACCAGGCTGTGGAATGGGATGGCAGGGTGGTGGGTGGCGTAGGAGTGTCGCGTATGGAGGGCAACTATTGCGACAATGGATTGTTGCGCTGTATGCTCCTGCCCGAAATGTGTGGCCACGGTATTGGTACCGAGGTGATACGCCGTGTGGTGGAGGAGGCGGCGTCGAGCGGCAGTTTCCATCGGCTGACTGCTCAGGTGTTTGATCCCAATAGCATGGCGGTAAAGGTGTTGGAAAAGAACGGGTTCGTCCATGAAGGCACCAAGCGCCGTGCGGTAAGTAAAGGCGGGATTGTGTATGACGAATTGATATACGGAATGGTATGGTAGCGGTAGAGTTGAGACCATGGCAAAGATGGGATGCCGCTAACTATGCCTACATGTTGAACCATGTGGACTTCAGTTATCTGGAGGATACCTACTTGGAATATAGGGATGCCAGAGCTGCCAAAAGACATATAGAGCAAGCGCTAAGCGACGAAGAGCAGCGGGGCGACTTGTACCGTGCCGTGATAGTGAATGGCGTGTTGGCCGGCGAGGTGCAGGTGGTGTCGCAGTATGGTGTGCATCATATCGATGCTTTCTTAGGTTGCCTCCTTATGGAGGAGTATACGGGCAGAGGTGTGGGCTATCAGGCTTGCCGACAAATAATAGAGATGGCCTTCGAAAAGAATGACTATCAACGCCTCACGGCTCAAGTGTATGACCCCAACAAAGCATCGATAGGCATGTTGGAGAAACTGGGTTTCGCACATGAGGTGACGCTACGTAACGGAGTGAGGAAGGATGAAAATGTGTATGACGTGCATGTGTACGGCTTGTTGAGGGAGGACTTTAGCTAATTGACATCTATTTCAAATTGCAAAACAAATAATCAGGGTGCCCTCTAATAAATAATATCCATTATTAAACCCAAATCGGTCATTAGGGTTTATGGCAGATTAGCATTTGTTTCGAGCAGATTGACCGCATCGCTGGTGAAGGTGAGAAAGGCATCCAGTGAATGCCTTTCAGCTACGGTGAGACAGGGATGTGGACAAGATGCCGAAAGAAATGCTGATATGGCTTAAACAGACTAAAAAAGACATGTATAATTGAAAAGTCGGCCTAATGACCGATTTGGGTTAAAACCTCTAAAAAATAAATATCAATTATTCAACAATATAAATTATAATTCTGCGTTATACAACCTGTAGAAACAACAACACTTATGAGCAGGTACAAGGCCACAGGCATCCAGCCCCTTTTCAACGCAGAAAAAGCTGTGTGGAAAGAGACGAAAAACCATGTGATAGACAGAAAAATATCAACCTAAACCGAGGTCTTCAACTGAAATACGAACCTCGAACAATCATTGCAGTCAATTAGAAAGCTGGTGAAACGGATAAAGTAGGCTCTCCGTCTAAACCAGAAAACAAAAAACATCAATCATTAGAGCCTACCTCATGTATTATGGCTGACGACAAGAAGATTATTTTTTCAATGGTGGGGGTGGGTAAGCTTATTCCTCCTAGCCGACAAATACTCAAGGATATATATCTTAGTTTCTTTTATGGTGCCAAGATAGGCATCATAGGCCTCAACGGCTCGGGTAAGTCATCGCTCCTCAAGATAATAGCAGGTGTAGATAAGGACTATCAGGGCGAGGTGGTCTTTGCTCCCGGCTACAGCGTAGGCTATCTCGAACAGGAACCTAGGCTTGACGACAACAAGACTGTCAAAGAGGTGGTTCAGGAGGCTGTACAGCCCATCGTCGATGCGCTGAAGGAATATGACGAGGTGAACAATGCCTTCGCCGAACCTGATGCCGACTTCGACAAACTATGCCAACGGCAGGGCGAGCTGACCGAGCTGCTGGAGCAATACGATGCTTGGAACCTTGACAGCCGTCTCGAGCGGGCGATGGATGCGCTGCGTTGCCCCGACGAGGATGCCATGGTGTCGACCCTCAGCGGCGGAGAACGCCGTCGGGTGGCATTGTGCCGCCTGCTGCTGCAGGAGCCAGACATCCTCCTGCTCGACGAACCCACCAACCACCTTGATGCCGAGAGCATCGAGTGGCTGGAACAGCATCTGCGCCAGTATAAAGGCACCGTCATCGCTGTGACGCACGACCGCTATTTCCTCGACAATGTGGCAGGCTGGATTCTCGAGCTGGACCGTGGCGAGGGCATCCCCTGGCAGGGCAACTACAGCAGCTGGCTCGACCAGAAGACCCAACGGCTAGCCATGGAAGAGAAGCAGGAGAGCAAACGCCGTAAGACCCTACAGCGCGAGCTGGAGTGGGTGCGCATGGCCCCCAAGGCCCGTCATGCCAAGGGCAAAGCCCGTCTGGCCGCATACGACCGCATGATGAACGAGGATGTGAAAGAAAAGGAGCAAAACCTCGAAATATTCATTCCAAACGGTCCTCGCTTAGGCAACAAGGTGTTGGAGGTGGAGGGCGTGAGCAAGGCCTATGGCGATAAACTGCTGTATGAGAACCTCACCTTCTCACTCCCACCGGCAGGCATCGTAGGCGTCATAGGACCAAACGGATGCGGCAAGACCACACTCTTCCGTCTTATCATGGGACTGGAGAAACCCGACACCGGTACTTTCACTGTGGGCGAGACGGTAAAGATAGGCTATGTAGACCAGCAGCATGTGCAGATAGACCCCGAGAAGAGCGTCTACGATGTCGTATCTGAAGGCAACGAACTCATCCCCATGGGAGGCAGGCTGGTCAACGCCCGTGCATATCTGTCGCGCTTCAACTTCACCGGCACCGACCAAAGCAAGAAGGCCGGCGTGCTCAGTGGTGGCGAACGCAACCGTCTGCATTTGGCATTAACCTTGAAGAGCGAGGCCAACGTGCTACTCCTCGACGAGCCAACCAACGATATAGATGTCAACACTATGCGGGCATTGGAGGAAGGCCTGGAGAACTTTGCAGGCTGCGCTGTGGTCATCAGCCACGACCGCTGGTTCCTCGACCGCATATGTACCCATATCCTTGCCTTCGAGGGCGACTCGCAGGTATATTTCTTTGAAGGCTCATATAGCGAGTATGAGGAGAACCGCAGGAAGCGCCTCGGCGACGACACACCGCACCGCCTACGATATAAGAAACTGATGAAGTAATCAAACAACCCACCCATGCCCACACAAAAAATAATACTGATACTCCTCTTTCTCGGTTTCACTATCGGAAGTCCGCAGGATTTCATTCTTCCCAATTCCCAATTCTCAATTCTCAATTCTCTTTCGGCTCAAGAAATTGGAGTGGTTCACAATGAGCAGGGCAGTGTGGTGAGCTCTTCGCACGGCGTGGTCGACGCCGACGACCGCTTGGCAGTGCTTATCACCTATTCCTACGACAGCGTCGGCGTGGTGGAGACCCGCTCGCTGCAGAGCTACGACAGGCATGGGCGCCCCATGCGCAAAGAGGTGTATACCGTGGACGAGTATCTGCTCTTCACTGAGGATAACCGCTACGACCGCCACGGCAACCGCATCCGCTGTGTCCAAACCACCTACGACGAAGATGGCCGCCCCGACCGCGTAGTATACAAGTACCGCTATCGCCGTCAACCCGACAACACTTGGGCGCTGACCTCCATGAAGATAAACGGTATAGATGTGCTGTCGGAAGAATAGCCCTCCTTTGACAATCTCTAAAAAAGAGATTTGTTAATGCGTTAGACCGTCAGCTTTGCAGCGAATTTGCGGTATAACAAACCTTACCTTATTGTTATTGTAACCATAGTTTGACAAGTCATAGTCTTGATAAAAAAACAATAATAACACCTTTGTTTCTTTCATCAGACTTTGTTGAGTGACAATGATTTAGCTGTAGAATTGTTGTTCGTTCTGCGTTAATAAGACGGAGATCAAACTGAGAATAAACGGATGTCAATCAAAGAAAAAACGTAGTTTTATGACTCGAACTTATTTGTCAAACTATTGTTACAATTACAACTATGGTTTGACAAGTTGTTTTTTTTCTCCCCAAAAGTGATACATGCATCCATCCCTATTGTCATCGTCATCGTCATCATGTCGTACTATATTTCTCGACGTTGCTTGGGCTTGGCAAAGAAAGCGAGCTTTGTAGAACGAGGTGCCGCTTTTTTATTTTAAAAGTGGCACCCTAATTTTTTGCCTTTTTCGGTATAATTGTATTATGAACGGCCGACAGCACTCATTCCAATCACACGCCATGCCTTCGTCGTGCCTTCGTCGTGTGTTCGTTTGCGGAGACGAAAACAGGGCGAAGTCAGGAACAAGGCAGACAGCCTCCACAACAGCCCGCCTGTGGGACGGGAAGAAGTAGACAAAAGCGTATGGCTAAAAAAACGGCTCGGGGTGCAGGCCTGTTTTTAAATAGTCAATCTTTGGTAAAAAAATATGTATATCAGAGGTCTAACTATTGGAGGTGTATTTCACTTTTCATGGAGCAGAATTGTTGGGCGCGGAGGGAGAGGTTGTGACGGAGGGGCTGCTGGTAGAGGGAGATTTCGAGGGTGTGGTAGTTGCCTTCGCGACCGAAAAGGGGCAGGATATAGTCGTTGCGGGTGTAGCCGCTGACTTGCAGAAGGAGGCTGTTGGTGTCGAGGACGACGGTGAGGGGCTCTTCATGGCCGGTGGGGTGGGGGTTGGCGATTGTGGCGGGGGTGGCGTCGGTGCGCCAGTTGACGGGGTTGATGGCAAAGCGGTTGCCCTGACTGAGCATGGGGATGGCGCAAGAGTTGTCGCGCACGGAGTTGTAGCAGACCACAACACCGAGGTCGGCACTGTCTTGCGCGGGGCGCAGGTAGGGGGCGGCTTTTAGGTCAGCTTCGGTGACTTTCCAGCCAATGACATAGGCGGCTACCAGCTGTTTTTGTACTTCGGGCTGGAGGTGTTTGAGGATTTCGACCACGGCAGTGCCGCCTTGGCTGAAGCCGGCGAGGATGAACGGTCGGCCGCCGTTGAGGTGTTCGAGATAGTGTGCAAAGGCTTTTCGGGCGTCGCCCATGGCCAGGGGTAGGCGGGAGCGCATGAGGGTGTCGGAGGTGAACGACTGAAGGGTGCATTGGCGGTAGTAGGGCGAAAAGAAATTCAACCCGCCAGACAAGAGCTGGTCGACACCCACCATCTCGCCTAGGAGCAGTTGGCGTGTGCTGTCGTTGTAAGTGTCGGCATAGTGGCAGGAGAGCCCGCGGAGGGAGTAGTCGCCAGTTTCGGTAGAGGTGATGTAGAAGAGGTCGACCGATGCATGACGGTCGACGATGTACCATTGCGAGTTGTCGGCATAGTTGGGAGCTGTGGGGATGGTGGCAAGGGGGCTTGTGGCAGGCTGGTTTCTGCACGACAGGGTGCTACAGACGTATGCCAGACAGAGTAATGATAATGGTAAAAATGTTGATATTGAGTGTTTTTTTTTCATAATGGATGATTGCTGTTGGTTGCAAAGATACTTCTTTTTTGTGGATTGAAAATAAATTTGTATATTTGCAAATTGAAGATATAACTCTCTTTCTTTTTTAGCATGATGAACTTTACACACTTGCATGTGCACTCGCACTACTCAATGCTCGACGGAATGTCGAAGATTGCCGACCTGGTGAAGAAGGCGAAAAAGAACGGCATGTATGCCATGGCATTGACCGACCATGGCAATATGTTTGGTATCAAGGATTTTGTGGATACTGTGGCTAAGGAGAACGGCAAGGTGAAGGATCGCATCAAGGAGCATGAGGCGGTGCTAAAGAACGACGGTGCGACTGCAGAGGAGAAGCAGGAGGCGGAATATCAGATTGAACAGCTGAAGGGGCAGCTGTTTAAGCCCATAATCGGCACCGAGGCTTACTGTGCCCGCCGTACGCTGTATGACAAGGATAAGGATGTGAAGGAGCTCAATCCCGAGACAGGGCGCGAGCGTATAAAGGACAGCAGCGGCTACCATTTGATACTGTTGGCCAAGAACAGCAAGGGCTATCACAACCTATGCAAGTTGGCCTCGATAGCGTATACTGACGGTTTTTATAGTAGGCCGAGAATAGACCACAATGTGTTGGAGCAGTACCATGAGGGTTTGATAGTTTGTTCGGCATGTTTGGGTGGCGAGATTCCTCAGCTGATAATGGCTGGAAAACTGGAGGAGGCTGAGCAGGCGGTGTTGTGGTTCAAACGGGTGTTTGGCGACGACTACTACATAGAGTTGCAACGCCATAAGACCGACAAGCCCAATGCGAACCGTGAAACCTACGAGTTGCAGCAGCGGGTGAATCCGGTGCTGGTGGAGTTGGCTCACAAGCACCATATCAAGATTGTGGCCACCAACGATGTGCATTTCGTTGAGGAGGAACACGGGGAGGCGCACGACCACTTGATATGTCTGGCAACGCAGAAGGACTATTTCGATCCCGACCGACTGCACTACACCAAGCAGGAATGGCTGAAAACGCCACAGCAAATGGCCGATATTTTCGATGATTTGCCTGAAGCAATAGAGAACACGATGGAGGTGGCAGAGAAGGTGGAGGTGTATAGTATCGACAGTGACCCCATTATGCCTATGTTTGACATTCCCGCCTCGTTTGGCAGTGAGGCAGAATACCGCCAGAGAATCACCGAGGAGGAGCTGTTTGACGAGTTCACGCAGAACGAGAAGCACGAGGTGGTGATGGACCGTGAGGCGGCCGAGAAGAAGATAAAGAAGCTGGGAGGGTATGACAAGCTATACAGAATAAAGTTTGAGGCAGACTATTTGGAGAAACTGGTGTGGGAAGGCGCTAGGAATAGGTATCTGTCGGACATGGCCGACTTGTCCGACCTGTCTGACCAGAAGGAGATTAAGATGGCGCTGACCGAGGAACAACGCGAACGAATAGTGTTTGAACTGCACACTATCAAGACCATGGGCTTTCCTGGCTATTTTCTGATAGTGGCCGACTATATACGTGGGGCAAGAGAGGAGCTGGGTGTAAGCGTTGGCCCAGGCCGTGGGTCGGCAGCTGGCAGCGTGGTGGCCTACTGCCTGTGGATTACCGATATCGACCCTCTGAAGTACGACCTTCTGTTTGAACGTTTTTTGAATCCCGACCGTATATCGCTGCCTGATATTGATGTGGACTTCGACGATGCCGGGCGCGGCCGTGTGCTGGACTGGATTACAAAAAAATATGGTAAAGAGAAGGTGGCGCATATCATCACCTATGGCACTATGGCCACCAAGAGCGCTATTGCCGATGTGGGACGAGTTGAGAAGGTACCCCTCAGCGAGGTCAACAAGCTCAAGGAGCTTATTCCGGATAGAAGTTTCCCCGACAGTGTGAAGGACGAGAACGGCAAGTCTCCCAAGGTGAACCTGGTGAACTGCTACAAGTATGTGCCCGAATTGAAGCACATCATGGAGGATAAAGAGCATGAGGAGCTGAAGAATATGCTGACTTACGCTGCCGAGTTGGAGGATACCAACCGCCAGGTGGGCATACATGCCTGCGGTGTGATTATCGGTGCCGACGACCTGACCAATTTTGCACCAGTGTGCACTATTTACGACAAGGAGTCGAAGCAGGATGTGTTGGTGACCCAATACGACGGCCATGTGGTGGAGACTGTGGGATTGATTAAAATGGATTTTTTGGGGCTTAAGAACCTCACCATCATCAAGAATGCCATTGAAATGATAGAACGCAACCACGGCGTGAAGGTGGATGTCGACCACCTGCCTATTGATGACGAGAAGACATATCAGCTCTTCTGTCAGGGCAACACGGTAGGCACCTTCCAATTTGAGTCGGCAGGTATGCAGAAGTATCTGCGAGAGCTGGAGCCGCACGTCTTCGAGGACCTCATTGCTATGAATGCGCTCTACCGCCCAGGTCCCATGGACTATATACCCGACTTTATTGATAGAAAGCAGGGGCGCAAACCCATCGAATACGACATCCCCTGTATGGAAAAGTATCTGAAGGATACCTACGGCATCACTGTGTATCAAGAGCAGGTGATGCTGTTGAGCCGACAGCTGGCAGGCTTCACCCGTGGACAAAGCGACACCCTACGCAAGGCTATGGGAAAGAAGCAGATTGAGAAGATGAACGAGCTGGAGGTGCTCTTCTACCAGGGCGGAGAGGAGAGAGGCCACCCCCACGACAAGCTACATAAGATTTGGGAGGACTGGAAGAAGTTTGCCTCCTACGCCTTCAACAAGTCGCACGCTACCTGCTATTCGTGGGTGGCATATCAGACCGCCTATCTCAAGGCGCACTACCCTGCAGAGTATATGGCTGCGGTGATGACTAGCGGACAGAACGACATTAAGCGCATCACTGAGCTGATGGACGACTGCCGTAAGCATGGGTTGGAAATTCTGGCCCCATCGGTCAACGAGTCGCAGATGGATTTCTCGGTCAACAGCAAGGGACAGATACGCTTTGGCCTGAAGGCCATCAGCGGCATGGGCGAAGCCGCTTCCGAGGCTATTATCTCTGAGCGCGAGAAGGATGGTCCTTACACTGATATATTCGACTTTCTGGAACGTGTAGACCTCCGTTCGGTCAACAGAAAGAATTTGGAGGTGCTGGTCAAGTCGGGTGCTTTCGACGGGGTGGGCGACATGCATCGTGCTCAATATTTTTACAAAGAGAATGACAATGAGGCCACGCCCACTTTTATAGAGAAGTTGATGCGCTGGGCAGTGCGTAACCGTGAGAATGCCGAGAGCGCCCAAATGTCGCTATTCGACACCTGCGAGCAGACCAAACAGGAGTCGCTGCCACCAGTGCCCCAATGTCAGCCGTGGACGGTGGTGGAGCAGTGCCGTGAAGAGTATAGTGTGGTGGGATTTTATCTGAGTGCCCATCCGCTAGATGAAGACAAATTTGCCATGGACCATTTTGTCAACACGCAGTGTGCCGACTTGGCCGACTTGACCCCTTTCATTGACAAACCTGTCCACATTGGGGGCATTATCACTGATGCCCATACGGGCATATCTGCCAAAAATGGAGACCCCTACGGCATCATGGTTGTCGAAGACTACAGTGGGGCCTATACCCTCAGACTATACAAGGGCGAGTATCTGAAGTATGCCAGCTTCTTTCAACGCGACCTGCATATCTATATCAAAGCCACAGTGCGCCAGTTTACTGGACGCAATCGCGACGGCTCACCCTATCTCTCTAAGCCTCAGCTGAAGGTGTCTGAGATGATGTTGTTGGACGAGGCACTTGAGCGCAATACCAAGCTAATCCGTTTTACTATCAACATTGGCGACATCACTGGAGATTTCTGCAGACGTATAGACTCGCTGGCCCACGATAACGAGGGCAAGGTGCCGATTGAGGCTTACGTTGTCGACCCCGAACATAACCTTACGCTCACTATGCGCACGCGCGACCTCTTGGTCAATCCCAAGAAGATGCTACGGGCATTGCAGCAAGTGCCTGGTGTTACCGACATCAAACCTCTCACATATCAATTATAAATACACCAATATTCAAACACAATAAGGTACTAACGCTATAATACATCATCATGCTCCTCACTACCCCGGTTTCTATCCCACCCTCATCGTTGCGCATCCATCACGAGGTACCCCTGCTGTTGCTGGGCTCCTGTTTCACCGACGAGGTGGGGGGGAAACTGCGTGACGCGGGTTTTGACATGTTGTGCAACCCCTTTGGCACACTATATAACCCCCTCTCAATAGCCACCTGCCTGCAGCGTGCGGAGGAGGGCCTACTAATGACGGCCGACGAGCTGGTGTGCTATGAGGGTGTGTGGCATTCGTGGCTGCATCACAGCCGTTTCTCGCATTCCGACAGAGACTGTTGTTTGGCATTGTGTAATGGTGCTATACGTCGCACTCACGATTTCTTGAAACGTAAACCTATACTGCTGGTGACTTTCGGAACGGCGTGGGTCTACTATCATCGTGGCAGTGTGGTGGCTAACTGCCATAAGTTGCCGCCACAACATTTTGAACGCTGTCGGCTCACGGCGAAAGAGATTGTTGACCGATGGGTACCACTTGTTGAAAGACTTTCATGTTCGACACTTTTCACTGTAAGTCCCATACGCCATTTGGCGGATGGAGCCCATGGCAATCAGCTGAGTAAGGCTACGTTGCTGCTGGCAGTCGACTCGCTGTTGGAGTGCTGTGCCCAGACGGGTTATTTCGACAGCTATGAGCTACTGATGGACGAACTGCGCGACTATCGTTTCTATGCCCGCGACATGTGCCACCCATCTGAAGTGGCGATAGAGATAGTGTGGGAACGCTTTCAGGAGACCTATATGTCGCCCGCAACTCGACAGCGTTGTCGTGAGATGGAAAAAAAATCACGTATGGCTCACCACCGCCCAATTATTGGTAATTGAGATGAAACTGAAACTATTGTTTGACGCACCTTCTAAACTTTGAACCTCTTACATTTTCAATATATAAACCTATCATCAGATGAATAAGATTAATATAGCCCTTGTTATGGGCGGTTTTTCGGGAGAACATGATATCTCCATCAATAGCGGTTGTCAGGTATATGAAAATCTAGACCACGATAAGTATAATGTTTACAAGATAGTCATCGACCGAAAGGGTTGGTACTGGTTGGCCGATGATGGCAGCCACCGTGCAGTGAATCGCGGCAATTTTACTGTGGAAGGGGTTGACCGTTTCGATCTTGCCTTTATTATTGTTCATGGCAACCCTGGCGAAAATGGCGTTTTACAAGGCTATTTTGATCTGTTGGGCATACGCTATACTACCTGTGGATTCTATACCTCGGCACTTACTTTCAATAAAGGCTATTGCAATCCCATGGTGCGTAATCTGGGTATTGTAAGCGTGGCGAAATCGAGGTTGTTGTATGCCGACCAGCCCATTGAGCCCCAGCAATTGCTCGAGGAATTGTCGTTGCCATTGTTTGTCAAGCCTGCAGCTGGAGGTAGCAGTGTGGCCACCACCAAGGTGAAGAGCGCCGACCAGCTGATGCCCGCCATTCAGGAAGCCCTGACGGAGGATAAGGCGGTGCTTGTGGAAGAGTGTATCCAGGGGCGTGAATTTGACTGCGGAGTGCTGCGCACGAAGGAAAAAAAATATGTCTTTCCTATCACCGAGATTATTCCCAAGGGCGGACATGAGTTTTTCGACTATGCGGCTAAATACGATGGATTTAGCGATGAGGTGACTCCCGCTCAGGTTGACAAAGAGGTGAGCGACCATATACAGGAGGTCTCCTCCCAGCTGTACGACATGCTGGACTGCCGTGGGGTGGTGCGATTCGACTATATATATGACACGGCGAAGCGCGAGCTCTTCTTCCTTGAAGTGAACACTATCCCAGGACAAAGCTCCGAAAGCATTGTCCCTAAACAGGCCCGTGCTATGGGTATAAGCACTCGGCAACTATATGAAATGATTATACAAAGCAGCTTGTAAAAGCCAGGATGCTCCTTGGACATATGAATGATAGGGACCATACTCACCATTGTAGCGCATTATGCTGGCTAGCAGTATTCATTATGCTGTTGGCACCAGGTGGCTATGGCCAGCGGCCATGCAGAGATACATTGGTTTATGTATACGACTCTATCTGCGAGGGCGACACCTACCTATTTAACGATAGGGAACTTACTTATACGGGACTCTTTTTCGATACCCTTCCCCGTGTGGCTGGCGAGTGCGATAGCATTATAATTCTAAGACTTACTGTGCTAATGATTCCAGAGGTCCATTTTTATCCCTATCGTCGTTGTGAGGGCAATGTGGGCTACGACCTGTATAGCTCGGGCATTGGTACCTATTATCGCTGGTGGTCATCGCCTCCCGACTCTACCTTGCTGGATCAGCAAAACCGGTCGTGGGTGCATGTCAATCCTCAAGTTCCTACCACCTATTATCTATACAATGACTATCGAGAATCGCCTCAATGTCCCGACTCGGGAAGTGTGCAGATTAATCCAATAGTGTTATGTGTGGGTGCAATGAGGCTGACACCCGACGAGATTACGCTCGACCACCTCGACTTTACGGTCGAGGATTTCAGTGTGGGTACACGTGAGTATCATTATGGTGGCTGGGGGGGACGTCATTGGTACATAAACGGTGTGCACCAAGATGAGAATGGAGAGAAGGCAACCTTCCATGCCGAGCCCTGGTGGCCCGACACGGTGGAGGTGATGATGCAAGCTTTTACGCCAACATGTATCGACACTGTAATAAAGAGATTACCATTCAAAAAGATTTCACTCTACTTTCCCAATATTTTCACCCCCGAGGGTGACGGTAATAGTCTTTTCGCACCTGTATTGACTGGTGTAATTGAGTTCGAAATGTGGATATACAATCGTTACGGCACCTTGATATTCCACTCTTTTGATGCCAATACCCCATGGGACGGTACCTACGATGGCAGGCCTTGCCCGTCGGGTAGCTATGTGTATCGCTGCCGCTATAGTGACATTTATACCCCTGATGGTTTCCAAAGCCTCGAAGGTTGTGTGACATTGCTGCGGTGAAGGCAATGACTGGTGGCTTTTTTTACGAAACTATTGCTTCATAGGTCTACCTGCCGATATGAGCTACAGGTGGTTTCTTATTGCAAGGACTTTTCTGAAGGACAAAAAAAGAAACACAGTCGACACCCTCAAAAAAAGTGCCGACTGTGCTATGTTTGATGTTAGGAGCTGATGACTATTATTCAACAGGTATGTCTTTGTTGACGTTTTTGCTACCCCATATGGCATAGAAGAGGATATATCCAAATCCAAGGATTACCAGCCAGTAGCTGCCTACGAAGCCAATGCCATCGGCAAGCATGTTTTGGAAGAAGGGCATGATGCCGCCGCCACAAACAAGAGTCATAAATATGCCACTGGCCATGGGGGTGTATTTCCCCAAGCCTTCGGCCGAGAGGTTGAAAATAGCTCCCCACATGACTGAGGTGCAGAGTCCGCAGAGTGTGGCAAAGGCTATCTTGAGCGGCACATCAGCACCATGGAGATGAACTATGGCGGTGGTGGGTATAAATATGAGGCATAGTAGGAAACAGATGGCGATGATGGCAGTGGTGGAAAGCATGGCTCGAGATGAGACTTTGCCTCCCAGCAGCCCACCAATAAAGCGGCCACAAAGCATAAGGAACCAGTAGGCTCCGACAAACCATCCTGCCAAATCGGCACCCATACCAAGTCCACCGCCATCGGCAGAGGTGGTCATGTAGAGGTTTGCGGTATTAGGAATCCCCACCTCTACACCCACATAGAAGAAGATTGCTATGGCACCTAGCACAAAGTGGCGGAAGCTGAGAGGGGAATGGGGGTCGTGGGGTTTGGCAGCACGCATCTCGCGGGTTTCTAGGTGGGGCTCGGGTATCTTGGTGAGTAGGATTACTATAAAGGCAACAGCAAAGATAGACATGGCTATAATCATGGCAGGTGCTGCATCGCTGACGTTTGCCTTATCAACGGCACCTCCAATCAGGTAGCCCAATAGGATGGGGGCAAGGGTGCCTCCAGTAGAATTGATGGTGCCTCCCCATTGGATGAGTTGGTTGCCGCGGTTGCCACCGCCACCGAGGGTGTTAAGCATGGGATTGACAACAATGTTGAGCAGGCACATCGAAAAACCTGCCACCAGGGCACCGGTGACATAAACGGCAAAACTGCCGGCATAGCCTGAAAGAAACTGGATGCCCACACCTATGAGTCCGACAGTGACAGCGAGCAGCGAGGTGAATTTATAGCCTTTGCGTCGCAAGATAATGCCCGCGGGGATGCCCATACAGGCATAGGCAATAAAGTTGGCTAGGGTGCCTAGCTGGGCAATGGCGTTGCTGGTGCCAAATTGGTTTTTGACGATGACTCCCATTGAGCCTGCAAAGTTGGTGACAAATGCTATCATGAAGAATAGCAGAAACATCACGATGATAGGAATGGTGTAGTTTTGTTTCTTTTCCATAGTGTTATTTATTTTTATTTCGTTCAATTGTCATCAGGCGTCTTCTTTCCTCATTATCCAAACACTCTTTACTAGTGAGCTAGAAGGGGGCAACTATTTTTTGAATGGTTTGGCTGTTGAGGCGAATGATGTAGACTCCGGCAGCTGGCAGCATGATGGAGTGTTTTGTGTGGCTGGAGGTTTTGTAGATACAACGGCCAAGAGCATCGTAGACGCTGAGCGGAAGGCCTTCTGCACCGCGTACATATAGGTTGTGCCCCTCAACATGTATTGTCATTTGGTCGAGCAGGCTAGGACTAATGCCGAGTTCTCCTTCGTCAAAAATGGCGCGTATCAACAGATTGTCTTTGACGTAGAGTGTTCGGGGATTAGTGGTGTCGTTGTCGCTCCAACGCTCGAAATGAAAGCCTTCGGCTGGGGTGGCGGTGAGGGTTGCCGCCTCGCCATAGCGATAGACACCGCCGCCGGTGGCTGTGCCCCACTTACGATTGTTGGTGGAGACGTTAAGGGTGTACTCGTTGGGGTCGACGGGCATGTGGGCACGCAGCATCCATGTGGCATGTATTCCTTCGTCGGTCAGCGGATGCCAGTCCTCACCGTCGCTAGAAACCCAGCTGCCATCGTTGTTGCCACACCAGCTGCTGACAGTGGCGGGTGCACCATCAGATTGGCATCCCATGACCACCCAGAGCGGTTTGCTATGATCTATGTGTATGGGGTCGTTAAGACGTTGCTCTATCCAGCGGTAGCGCGCTTGACGGTTGAGGTAGAATGTTTGGGTGCTTATCAGGTTCGCCATCCGTGGAGAGTCGCCTTGGTACACGTTGAGGGTGTAGTTGTTTGAGCGTATATTGTAGAACTTGATGCTCTCGAGGGTGGGATGCCCCACAAGTTGGCTTGTTGGAATACGGATGGCCCAGTAGATTTCATCATCCGTGCCATAGGCGGTTACTATGTTGCCGTTGTCGTAATGTAGGGTGTCGGTTCCTAGGTTCTCAAAGCGGGCTGTTAGGTTGCGGTTGGCTGTGACGGTAAGGGTGCGGGGGTTGGAAACAGAGCCGTCGTTCCATTTGGTGAACCGGTACCCTTCGTTTGCATTAGCTGTGAGCGTGACACTTTCGCCAAAGGAGATGGGGCTGTCTGCACCCTGCACGTTACCACGGGTGGAGTCGTTTACCATAGTCGTTAGGGTGAATACTATGGGTTCGAGGCCGCCAGAAGTGTCGCATGGGTTAGTTATCATAAAGGTGTCTGCTATGGTGTTGCCAGGTTCATGGCTAATCCAGACCACTCCGTTGGCATTCTCGATAAAGAAACCGCATTCGGTGTCGGATGAACCGTGATGCCAAATGGCAAGCACTGTGTCGGGGCAGACAGAGAAGGACTGTATGCCGTAGGAGCCATCGTTCAGTTTCATCTCGCCATATGTGGAGCCGGAGGTAGAACTCAATGTGAGGCTGCCTCCTTCCCAACCGTTGCTGCGACTGTCATAGACGTTGATAGTAAGTACACACATCTCGCTGGCGGAGCAGGCTAGTTGTTGTACGGGCAGGCGCATGGTATCGTTGCCTTGTACTAAGATGATGTAGCCGAAACGGTCTCTGTTGCTATTGTTGGGCTGTGCGCTGACGGTGCCTGTCACTATTGCGCCATTGCCGGTTCCGGTGGTGGGATTGAGCACAAGCCATGTCTCTGTGCATGTGGCTGTCCAGTTGGATGTGTTGTTGAAGAAGCTGGTGATTTCTACATTCTGTTCTCCGCCTTCGGCTGTGAAGGTAAGGAGGGCAGGGGAGAAGCCGGTGCGTGCCATGGGTTGGACACCGACGATGGCTTGGTTGGAATTGTTGAAGGTGTTGGAGGTGTTGGTTCCTACCCCTCCACCGCCAGGGTTGAGGGCTCCCATGGCATAGAATCCGTTATAGGAGCCACCCCACCCCCAGTTGATGTGGAAATGGTTGCTGCTGTTGTAGCCGTCAAACACAAAGGCATGTCCGGCTGAGTTGTCATAACCAGAGTAGAGGACGGGCCTCCCTGCATCCAACTCTTCTTTGAGCAACTCTATCCACTCGGCATCAGTAAATGAGCTCTTTTGCACACCGTGGATGGTGCTGTTGTTGTAGCCGAAATAGTTTTGGAGTGCCCTCAGCCCCGAGGCTCCATACCATCCGCCTACTAGGCTGGCCCCACTGCCGTCGGTTTCGTAGTTCATCTCTACCGCCACGCCAATGTGGTAGCTGAGCTCCGCCACGGCGTGTATCTGTTGCATGGTGCTGGAGGTGGTGAGTCTGTTGGGCATGTTGTCCCAGTCGTAGTAGGTGCTGTCGAAATTGGCACTCAGTATTCCGTATGTGGTGTTGTAGCTGTGGCTGCCAGAGCCTTTGATAGGATGGTTCCAATATTTCATCACCTGAGCCATGGCTGTGGCAACACAACCGGCAGGGCATCCCGATGGACAGTAGTAATTGTATAGGGGACTTTGGTCCCAGCGGGTGGAAATAAGGGCTGGTACCATATGGCCACTCTTGGGTTGGGTCCAGGTGTTGGAGAGTAGCCGGCTCCACTCCCGGGCTATATAGTCGGCAAGCATGACATCGTCATTGCGTACCGTACCCGTTGCCAAAGCCTCTATTTCGTGTTCATACTGTTGAAGCCAAAACCGAGTTTCAGGCCCCATGTCTCCAACTACGTTATCAATGCCATAACCAAGAATTGGGTAAGCTCGGTCGTCGGCAGATACCACTACAAATCCTTCCGACTGGTTGACATGGATGATGTAGAGGTGTTGGAATGACGATTCTGGAATCAGTTCTACATTGGCTACTTTCGAGGTGACACCTTTCCAGAAGTTTTGTGCCACACGGAGTGCCGTCTGTGGATTGATAGGGGCTGCCGTCGCGCTGCTCAGTCCTAGCAACATGGCTAAGACAAACGAATATTGTTTTATTTTCATCGTTATGCTGTTATGTGTTTTTTCTCCTTAGTAGAAGGGTTGTTGTCTCTAAATGATTTGAACGCTTTCGTTAAGCCGAATGCTGTTGGTCTTGAGGTGGGTTCTATTAATTGCTCGCAATTGTGGTCTTTAATTCTTATTGGATTCAAAGTGTGTAATTTCAAATTCTCTCATTCTCAAATTCTTGATAGATAGAAGCTCCCATGATTGAGTGCAGTGGCAGGATGAGAAATGTTCGCTAGGCTATCGATTGTGAAACTGTGATTACCAGCGTAATCTATGGTTCTATAGCTATAGCGACTAAGACTCTCACACCTTTTTAGTTCCTACTTTTTAGTTTATCTTTTGAATTCTGGTTCGAAATAGAAAATGGCATACGGGTTATTCCCGCATGCCATTAACCATAAAAACTAAGTAAACCATGGAATTGATAATAGCTCTACCCTTTAAGTGCTTCAGAACCACTTACAATTTCGATAATCTCGTTGGTGATGGCTGCCTGACGTGCCTTGTTGTAGCTAAGACGGAGTTCCTTGAGCAGCTCTGTGGCGTTATCTGTGGCTTTCTGCATGGCATTCATGCGGGCGCCATGTTCTGATGCCAGCGAGTCGAGAACCACTCGATAGAACTGTGAACGCAGTGTCAAGGGTATTATCTCGGCCAGTATGGACTCTTTTGAGGGCTCGTATATGTAGTCGTTGGCAGTTTGTTTGATGGCTGTAGTACCCTGACCGCTGGTGGTATTGGGCGTAACGGGCAGGAATTGCTCGGTCATCAATATCTGCACCAATGAGTTTTTAAATTGGTTGTATATGAGCTCTACTCGGTCGTATTTTTTGTCGCAGTATTGTTGTAAGATGTCGTCGGCAAGGGTGGCAACGGCATCGAACGAGGCATTGTCCAGTAGCTGGTCGTAGCTGCCGACGATATTGTCGAATCGTTTGCCAAAATATTCGCTGCAACGCTTGCCGATGGTTATCATGCTCAGTTGTGCAGGCTGTTCGGCGGTGGCGTTGGAACGGTAGTAGTCGATACGGGCCTGAGCCTGTTTGATAACATTGCTGTTGAAGGCTCCGCATAGACCCTTGTTGGAGGTGACCACCACAAGCAGCACATGCTCCAGCTTGCGCACTTCATGGTAGGGGGTCTGCACACCGTCGCCAGTGTCAATGTCTGACACTATTTCGCCCAGCTGGTTGGCATAAGGCCTCATACCGATGATGGCGTTTTGCGCACGGCGAAACTTGGCGGCGGATACCATCTTCATGGCTGAGGTAATCTGCTGTGTGGAGCTGACCGAGGCTATGCGGGTGCGTACTTCTTTAAGATTTGCCATAGGGATAGGTTTTAGCGCATCGACTGTGGGGTGGGGCATTTGCCCCAAACCCACAATCTAGCGTATGCGTTGTTTTATTTAGCGTATTTGCCCGCCATGTCGAGTGCCACTTTCTTGAGGGTTTCGAGGTCTTCGTCGAGCAGCTTGCCCTTGCCCAGATTGTCTAGGATACCGGGGTGGTTCTGATGCAGGAAGAAGAGATATTCGGTCTCAAAGTTGCGCACTTGCTCTGTGGGCACTTTTTGCAGTAGACCCTTGGTGCCACAATAGATGATAGCCACCTGGTCTGCTACGGCCATGGGGGTGTATTGTGGCTGTTTGAGGATTTCGACGTTACGTGCACCCTTGTCTAGCACCGCCTTGGTGGCGGCATCTAGGTCGGAACCGAATTTGGAGAATGCCTCCAGCTCACGATACTGTGCTTGGTCGAGTTTCAACGTGCCGGCAATCTTTTTCATCGACTTAATCTGCGCCTTGCCTCCCACACGCGACACGGAGATACCCACATTGATGGCCGGACGGATGCCTGAGTTGAACAGGTTGGTTTCCAAGAATATCTGTCCGTCGGTGATGGAGATGACGTTGGTTGGGATGTATGCCGACACATCGCCAGCTTGTGTCTCGATGATGGGCAATGCCGTTAGCGAACCTCCGCCCTTGACCTTGTCTTTCAGGCAGGCAGGCAGGTCGTTCATCTGGCGTGCAATCTCGTCGCTCTGGATGATGCGGGCGGCACGTTCCAGTAGACGGCTGTGCAGGTAGAACACATCGCCAGGGTATGCCTCACGTCCCGGCGGGCGACGCAGCAGCAACGAGACTTCGCGGTAGGCAACGGCCTGTTTGCTCAAGTCGTCGTATATCACCAAGGCGTTGCGTCCCGTGTCACGGAAATACTCGCCAATGGCGGCACCGGCAAAGGGTGCGTAGAATTGCATGGCGGCAGGGTCGGAGGCGGTGGCAGCCACTACGATAGTGTAGGCCATGGCGCCCTTTTCCTCCAGGTTTTTCACCAAATTGGCAACCGTGGAGCCTTTCTGTCCGCAAGCCACATAGATACAATACACTGGGTCGCCGGCATCATAGAAGTTCTTCTGGTTGATGATGGTGTCGATGGCAATGGCGGTCTTGCCCGTCTGGCGGTCGCCGATAATCAGCTCGCGCTGACCGCGACCGATAGGAATCATTGAGTCAATGGCCTTGATACCTGTCTGCAAGGGCTGTTCCACAGGCTGGCGAAATATGACACCGGGAGCCTTGCGCTCAATGGGCATCTCAAACAGCTCGCCTTCTATGGGGCCTTTTCCGTCGATGGGGTGGCCGATGGTGTTGATGACTCGGCCCACAAGGCCTTCGCCCACCTTGATAGAGGCGATGCGCTTGGTACGTTTCACCGTGTCGCCTTCATTGATGGTACTTGCCTCGGCCAGCATCACTACACCCACATTGTCCTCTTCAAGGTTCTGCACAATACCCTGTTCGCCTGTGGAGAATTCCACCAGCTCGCCCGACTGGGCGTTGTTGAGGCCGTACACACGGGCAATACCGTCTCCGACGGTCAGCACCGTGCCTACCTCCTCCAGCGCTACGTCGAGGTTGACGTCTGCCAGTTGCTTCTTCAGAATTGCCGATACCTCGGCGGGTTTAATTTCTGACATATATTAGTATTTTATTTTGTTATTTCTTTTTGATAAATCGATGAGGGTCACAGCTTGCTCTCGTATACGTTCTCATCAAAGGCGTGCCGCAACCTCATCAAGTGGGTGCTGATGCGGGCGTCATACATCCTGTTGTCAAATTCCATTGCCAGCCCTCCTATGATACTGGGGTCCGTCTTCGACACCAGCTCCACCTCTTTGTGGGTGTAATCGGCTATCACCTTGACAGCCATAGCCCGTGTCGACTCGTCCACAGGCTCTGCCGTAGTGATGTGCGACAGCACAATGCCCCGGCTTTCGCGGTAGAGGTCTAGATATGCGGCACTGATGCCCTTTAGGTTCACCGAGCGCCTCTTGCGGACCACAAAGTCGATAAAGGCCATGGTGGTCTTGCATACCTTAGCACCAAAGATGTCTGCCACTATTGAGGCTTTTTTGGGAGCCTTAATCTCTGGGTTGCGGAACACTACATTCAGCATCCGGTTTTCGCCGCACACAGCGTTCACCAGCCGCATGTCTTCCGCCACTCGCTCCTGTTCGTGAGTTTCGTCGGCAAGCAGGAAAAGTGCCTTGGCGTAATTGATATTGATTCTATAATCTTGCATGCTCTGTAACTTTTAAAACTGAAATGAGAATCGACTACTTTTAAATAATTGAGAATTGAGAATAAAATCAACTTTCAATTAGTATCAGTCTTCATCTTCCAATTTTCAATTCAAGTGTGCGTTTTCTAGCTCTTGCTGTATCAGTTTGTCTGCACGCTGGCGGTCACTCAGTTCCGACTTCATCAACTTCTCGGCTATGTCAATCGACAGTGAGGCAATCTGATTCTTCAGTTCGTGCATGGCCTTCAACTTTTCGTAGTTGATGTTCTCGCGGGCATTCTCCACAATGCGGTCGGCCTCCTCGGTGGCCTTCAAACGGGCATCTTCCACAATCTTTTCACTGGTCAGGCGTGCGTTGCGCAGCATCTCGTCGCGCTCCGCCTTTGCCTCTTTCAGCAGGTCTTCGTTGTGCGCCACCAGCTGTTTCATCTCCTCGCGTGCCTTCTCGGCAGCGTTCAACGAGTCGGCTATGGCTTTCTCACGATTTTTCAGCGCCTTCAGCAGCATGGGCCATCCCCATTTGCCGAGAATGAACACTAGGACGCCAAACGATACCAGCATCCATACGAATGTACCCAGTCCAGGATTAATTAACGGATTATTCATCTATTATTGTCTGTTAGTTGTTTCAGTGTGATTTGTTAGCTGATAACAGGATGTTGGCGCCAATCGCGCCAACACCCTATTCTTTCATTGGAGGTCTTACTTGAGGACAACCAGCAAGCAGACAACCACTGCGAAGAAGGCAACACCTTCAACCAGGGCGGCGGCGATAATCATGGTCGAACGGATGTAGCCACCAGCTTCAGGCTGGCGGGCCATGCCTTCCATGGCGCCCTGACCAATCTTACCAATGCCCAGACCTGCACCAATAGTGGCAAGGCCGGCTCCAACGGCTGCACCGAAATAGCCCCAGGCCATCTGTGCGGCAGCTTGTAACAAAATGAGTAATGACATAGTTGTGTTTTTTATGTTTATAAATATGTGTATTACCTTGTTTTGTAGTAATCTAAGCGCACATTCTCCCCCTCTATAACGTTCTCAAATGAGGAAACAAAAGTAGACATTTTTTTTTATCTACACAAGTTTTTAACACTTAAAAACCAAAAAAAAATTTTAACACTCTAGGTATCAACCCCTTTATTTTTGCCCTATATGCTGTCTGTCGCTGCCCGATTATCGTCAAGCCCTTTTTTGCTCTCTTTTTGGCAGTACCGCTGTCCTAGTTTCTCTCCTTACGCTGTTGAAAGACAATCATATTATAGAGGACTTCTATAAAATGCCTCGGAGAGGCAAACTCTCAATATCCCTCACTTATAGCGTCGGGTATATCAGGCGAATGCATATCAGCGAGCCGAAGGTACGCGTTCTCAAAAAACATATTAATAGAACTCATCTATTCTATATAGTGTTGGCTCTTATGCAATATATGACTGTTTTTTCAACAGCCTCGAAGAGGCTGAATATTAATAACACCGTACAAGCGAAGCGCAGTGCGGTGGCAAGAGATACTCTCTATCAGCGTCTCGGAGAGACGCGACATTAAGAATGTTTGATAAAAATCAGTCATTTGTTGTATTAGAGCGATTGTGTTTTTTAGGACCTCTCCGGGTGTATGAAAAAAACTAAAGGAGACACTTTCTGGTGTCTCCTTCTTTGGAGGTCGCTTCCGGATTTGAACCGGAGTAGCAGGTTTTGCAGACCTGTGCCTAGCCCCTCGGCCAAACGACCCTTTTCGCTCTAAAAGCGGTTGCAAAAGTACAAACATTTTCCCAATTGACAAAATATTTTTTTATATTTTATCTTGAGTGGTTGTGTATGAGTGTTTTATTTTTCTGTCAATAATACAGGTGGAGGTGCTTTTCAAACTACTTAAATGTGCTGTCTTTGCATTTTTTGACGACTGACAGGCGACCCTTCATCGTTTCAGGTACTTAATCTCCTTTGGGTCAATAAGTCCGTATTGCATAGCTTTAGCTATGCGCGCACCCGATTTGTTCACTATGTCTAGCTTGCGCGATAGTTCTTTCTGTCTCTCTTGTATGCTTTTGTCGGTTTCGCACAGGTTGCTGGCTATCTCCGAGGCTGTGCACCCCGCCGCTTCCAGCAGTAACAACCGTCGTTCGGTATCGTTGAGAACCACATTGCATTTTTGGTCTGCCATCCGTTTCACATATAGTTCGGCGGCCTCTTTCAGGGTCAGCATCACGGGATAGTTAAAATAATATCGCTCGCCGCGTTCGATTGATTCAATGGCACGCAACACATTCTCTACCGAGAACCCACCGGCCGCATTCTTGCTCACAAATGCCTGCACTCCGTGTTCGAGCGATTCAAACAGCACACGGGCTATCTCCATCATCCTGTCTTGGCGGTCCGCCTCGTCGGGCAGCGGATTGTCAAAACGGCCTGAGAATAGGGCTATCTTTATCTCGGGGTATTTCTTGTGCACACGCTCGGCGATGAAGATGCCTCCTGTTGGTTCGCCTTGAAACTCGATGTCCAGCAACAGATAGTCGGGCATCTCGTGTTCTGCCGGGCTGTCCAGTGCTGCCATCAGCTGTGCCCCATTGGCAAAGGTGTCCAGCACCACCACCGTGCGGTAGTCCACCTCTCCGTCGTCGTTCATCCCACAGGCTACGCGGTGGGGCTGTCCGTTCAGTTCTAGTTTGAGCGCCTTCCGAATAATTGGCTCGTCGTCCACAATCATTATCTTGATTGGTTCCATTGTTAAGTTGAATGTTTAAAAGGTTTTGAGTTGGCTCTATTTTGATAAAAGACTGATTTTTTACAGCCTCGAAGAGGCTGAATCTCAATAACCCCACACAAGGAACGTAGTGTGGGGGCAATGAAACCCCTACTATTCTGCGTCTCGAAGAGACGCGACATTGGGACATGTTGGCAAAAATCAGTCATACTTTATACTAGAGCGTTTGTGTTTAAATGGTGCGGCACATTATATTTCTTGTGGGTTCTATTAATTGCCTGCAATTATTAAAGTCTTAAATTCTTATTAGATTAGATTCAAAGTGTGAAATATACATTTTCTCAAATTCTTGATAAATAGAAAACTCTTTCTATAACTGGGGGTTAACTTCTCCATCCTACGGCTTTGGGTCGTCGTTGTCGCTTCCGGCCAGCAGGCAGTGGAATGTGCTCCCCTTGCCCGGCTGGCTTTCTGCCCAAATGCGGCAGCCGCGTGTCGTGTTGTCGTCGTGCCGTTTAATAATGTATTTGCATAGTATCAGACCAAAGCCTGTCCCATGGGTCGCTGAGGGGTCGTTGTTGGGTCGCACTTTCTTGTCTGCACGGAAGAGGTTCTCCAGCGTCTCCTCGTCCATGCCGCTGCCGGTGTCTGCCACCTCTATATGCACAAAACGCTTGTCCGCCGCGTATACCTCCGCGTTTATGGTCACTTTCCCTTGCTGGGTGTGCTGCAGGGCGTTGTTCACCAAATTGCGCAGCATGATTTCTGTCAACTGCCTGTCGCCATCGATTTTCAGTGTTGTGGGGTGGAAAATGAGGTCTACGTCATGCTCTAGCCTTACACATGAGGCGGCCACACTCTCAAACACCTCTTCCAAAGCAAACACCGATGGCTGGAACTGCATCCCGCTGGGGATGGACAGGTTGGTCCAGCTCTTTATGTTGGCAAAGGTGCGCAGCAGCTGGTCCAGCACCTCCTGCCGCATTTCGTTGCTCAGCTGCTTGTTGGTGAGGTAGGTGAGGAAAGGGTTGATGTCGTGCCTCAGCACCGACAGGCAGGTCTCCACATTGGCTATACGCTCTATGCTCTGTCGGCGGGCTCGTTGTAGGGCTGCTTTCTCGTTTCTCAACACTTTCGAACGGCGGTTCAACAACACCACCATCGTTGCCAGCAGCAGCAGAAACACCGTGCCCACGATGATGGCCACCACGTAATAGTGGTTGCGGTTTTCTGACTGTTGGAGGCGGTCTTGAAGCATGGCGTCTGCGCTTTCGTTCTGGTGGATAAAGGTCAGCAGCTCCATCTCGCGGGCATACCATTGGCGGTTCACTTCCTCCGAGGGGGAATAGCCCATGCGTATCAGGCCATCGTATAGCATCGCCTCAAACTTCGGCGCCATGCCGTCGTGCCAACTGCTGTCGCACAAGGCTCGGGTATAGTAGCTGTATGCCAGGTCGTAGTAGCCCTCGCGCAGACAGTATTCGGCAGCTGCCACCACGGCACCCAGATGCTGGTAGGGGTCGCTGGTCTGAAAGAAGAGGTCCGTCGACACATCAAACATGTCCAGCCCGTAATCGCCCGTCGCCACTATCGAGTCGTGCGGATATAGCCTGTCGCCCAATCGGCTTAGCTCGGCAATGCGTGCCGCACACAGCCGTTGATAGCTGTCCGGGCGTATGTTGGTGTCGGCTACGATAAACGCCTGTAGCTGGAACACGTTGGCCAAGTGGTAGATGCTATGCTGGTTAGGCCGGCTCATTATCTTCAGGTTGTCTGCCAGATACTGATAGGCTTTGCCAAGCAGTTTCGCATCGCTTCCTGTGGCCGAGGCCAAGCGGTAGTAGCTGTGCGCCAATGCGTAGTTGAGCGACATATCTTCCGCATAGTCGCACTTTAGCCCCGGACGGGCCTCCTCTACCTCCTTCAACAGGTCTGCCATGTTCTTCTGCGTGCTGGCATTGAGCAGTGTGCCCGACGACGATGCCACCGCGCTGTTGCGGTAGTGGTAGTTCAGTGTCAGCGACGTGATATAGTATTCCATCTGCGCATAGGCATAGAGATAGTTGTCGCTCTTCCTGCGCAGAAGGGCCGAGCGGTCGATATCGTATAGCAGCTGATACGACTCTGCTATGCGGCAGCTCCGTTGCAGCAGGCGTATCTCCATCAGCTGTGCCACCAACCGCTCCACCTCGCTGTTGCGGCTTTGGTACGCGTGCCTGCCATGGGGTGGCGCTGTGGCCGCAAGCACACTGTCTATATATGCCGCTGCCGAGTCGTGCTCCGCCAGCATGTAGTAGCCGAATGCCAGATTGTTGTATGCCCGCAGCCGTCCGTCATGGTAGTTGGGCAACGAGTCGCGCACCATTGCCAGTGCGGCGTAGGCCTCCGCTATCGAACGGTACGAGTCTTGGTAGCGGTTGATAAACGAGGCCTTGTTGTGGCTGTCCACACCACCCCGCAGCCGCAGGTTCACCCCGCTGTACCGTGCCTGCTGCCGGCATCCCGTCAGCAGCAGCACGACCATGAATAATATGTTGAGGCGTCTCATAACAATTGCTTGATCTCAGGGGGAGCCTCCCATGGCGCACCCCATTCAAAACTTTTGCAAAAATACGAATTATTTTCAATATATACAGATTATCTCCCTCACACCCCTCCATGAAGGGGCTCTCTAAGCCCCTCTCCCGTTGTTAAAAAGCTGTTTAATTTAATTCAAGGACTTTCTTAAAGCACCTGAACGGCATCTTTTGCTTCTTTTTTCGGTTACAATGGAACCCCATTAGCTTCGCTGACGTTTCTTTGCCTCGGCATAGCGAGCAAGCTCGCTATGCGCTCACCTTGTGAAACGTTGCGCCCTCAAAAAGAAGCAAAATATGCTCGTTCATGTCCATAATAAACCTCATCAATCAAATTTAAACAGCTTCTAAAAATGATCAACGAAAGCTCGTTTTTTTTCAAGAGTTCTAAAAAAAGTGGTATATTTGCAAAATCATAAACAATCACATCTTATGGAAGAAAACGATCTTATCATTCTGAACAATAGCAAAAAGCATATTGTTCGCGCAGGAAAATGGATGAATGTCTTTTCCATCTTTGCCGTCTTTAGTGTCCTCTTTTTGGTTGCAGGTGGCATTGTGCTGCTGTTCGTGAGCGGCTATCTCGACGAGGCCACCCCCTATTACCTCGACAACGTGCTAGGCTTTGCCGGCATCGCGCTCATCATCCTGGGAGCTGCCCTGCTGCCAGCCATCGTCTGCATGCGCCGCGCCGTACAGTCTGCCAAGCAGGTCTACTACAACAACGACCTCACCCCCTCGGTCGAATATCTGCGTCAAACACGCTATCTCTGGCATTATCTGATGACGCTCTTCGTCATCGGCTTCAGCATCGCACTGATTGCAGCCGTTGTGGCACTCATCATCTATTGGCCTTCGCTCCGTTTGGTGTTCACTGTCTAGCTTTTCCTTAGTGGCTCTATGAGATACGAGGTCGATTTTCTCGTCATCGGCTCGGGCATCGCCGGGCTGAGCTTTGCCCTCAAAGTGGCCCCCTATGGCAAAGTATGCATCCTCTGCAAAGGCGAGGCTGCCGAAGGCTCCACACGCTATGCCCAAGGAGGTATCGCCGCCGTGATGTACGACAGCGACAGCTTTGATAAGCATATCCAAGACACCCTCATCGCCGGCGATGGCATCTGCGACCGCAGTGTCGTCGAGATGACCATCCGCGAAGCCCCCGACCGCATCCGCGAGCTGGTACAGTATGGTGTCAATTTCGACAAAAGCCGTGCCGGCGACCGCTTCGACCTCCACCGCGAAGGCGGCCACTCCGAGTTCCGCATACTCCACCACAAGGACAACACCGGTGCCGAAATCGAACGCGGCCTGCTCGAGGCTGTCGCCAACCACCCCAATATCGAACTTAAACAGCACCAGTTTGCAATCGACATCATCACCCAGCACCACCTCGGACAGCGTGTCACCAAACACACCCCCGACATCGAGTGCTACGGTGTCTATGCCCTCGACTGCCAGACCAACCAAATCGACACCTACCTCGCCAAGGTCACCCTCCTTGCCACCGGTGGCATGGGCAACGTCTACACCACCACCACCACACCCATCGTCTCCACTGGCGACGGCGTGGCCATGGTACACCGTGCCCGCGGCGTGCTGGCCGACTTGGAGTTCATGCAGTTCCACCCCACGTCGCTGTATAACCCTGCCGAAAAACCCGCCTTCCTCATCACCGAGGCCATGCGTGGCGCAGGGGCCATCCTCAAAGACTTCAAGGGCAACGAGTTCATGCATAAGTACGACCCCCGACTCTCTCTCGCCCCACGCGACATAGTGGCCCGTGCCATCGACAACGAGATGAAAATAGCCGGCGTCGACCACCTCTACCTCGATGCCCGCGGCATTGGCAAAAACGAGATCATCAACGGCTTCCCCACCATCTACGCCAAATGCCTCGAACTCGGCATCAACATCACCAAAGACATGATACCTATCCGTCCGGCCGCCCACTATCAGTGTGGCGGCATCAAGGTGAACCGCGACGGCGAGTCCTCAATCCACCATCTCTATGCTGCCGGCGAATGCGCCTGCACCGGCCTGCACGGCAGCAACCGCCTCGCCAGCAACTCGCTGCTTGAAGCTGTGGTCTACGCCCACAATGCGGCCATGAGCGCCATCGAGCGGGTCAAAACACGCCAAATATGCCAACAAGTGCCCGACTGGAATGCCGAAGGCATGGTACTCAACGAAGAGATGGTGCTCATCACCCAGACCAAACGCGAACTCCAGGAACTCATGTGGAACTACGTCGGCATCGTCCGCAGCGACCTCCGCCTGCAACGCGCCTTCGACCGCCTCAACCTCATCTTCCGCGAAACCGAAGACCTATACAACCGCTCGGTCCTCACCGAGGAACTCAGCGAACTGCGCAACCTCATAGCCTGCGCCTACCTAATAATCAAAATGGCACGCGCACGTCGTGTCAATGTGGGCCTCCACTACAGCATCGACCTCGTCAATCAGTAGCCCCCCACACTCCTCACTCCCAAACTACTATATGATATATAACTTCGACGAGCCTATCTCACGCAAAGGCACCAACTGCATCAAGCACGATGCCCTCCAACAATTCTTTGGCAGCGACGACCTCCTGCCCATGTGGGTGGCAGACATGGATTTCCGCTCACCCGATTTTGTCATCAATGCCCTTCGCCATCGCCTCGACCACGAGGTGCTGGGCTATCCCACCGCCCCCGACAGCTATTGGCAGGCCGTCACCCATTGGATGCGCTCGCACTACTCCATCCAGGCCGACCGCGCCCAGCTCCACTTCATCCCCGGCATAGTGGCAGGCATAGCCTTCGTGCTCCAGGCCATGACCAACCCCGGCGACGGCATCCTAGTCACCACCCCCGTCTATCCCCCCTTCCTCAACCTGCCCCAAAACGGACATCGTCAGCTGGTATGCAGCCCGCTTAAGGTCGTGGAGGGCCGCTTCGTCATCGACTTCGACGACTTCGAGTGGCGCGCCCACCAGTGCCGTTGGCTCATCCTCAGCAACCCCCACAACCCCGGCGGCACCGTCTGGGACCACGGCACCCTCAGCCGCATCGCCGACATCTGCTATCGCAACAACGTCAACGTCATCTCCGACGAGATACACGCCGACCTCACCCTGCCGCCCCACCAGCACATCAGCTTCAGCACCGTCAGCCCCACCGCCCGCGACATCTCTATCACCTTCCTCGCACCCAGCAAAACCTTCAACATTGCCGGCCTCTCCAGCTCCGTATGCTACTGCCCCAACGAGCAGTTGCGCCAACGCTTCTTTGGCTATCTCGACGGCTATGGGCTGGCAGGCGGCGACATCTTCGCCTACGTGGGCGCCGAGGCCGCCTTCGCCCAGGGCGACGAGTGGCTCCGCCAGCTCCTCCAATACCTCCAAGGCAATGTCGACACCCTCCGCGCCTTCCTCGCCCACCGCCTGCCACAGGTCCGCGCCATACTGCCCGAGGCCTCATACCTCGCCTGGCTCGATTTCTCCCCCTTGGGACTCGACCACGACCAGCTCCTCTTCCGCCTCCTCAATCGCGCCCATGTGGCCCTCAACGACGGCACCACCTTCGGCGGCAACGACTACCGCTGCTGCTTCCGCCTCAACCTCGGCTGTCCCCGCGCCACCCTGCTCGACGCCCTCAACCGCATCGCCGACGCACTCTAGTCCTTGATCCTCTTTGGCTACCCTTCTTCCCCTTCAACCGCATGCTATTGGCCCGGCCAAACGTGCCTCCTGCCTTTTCCCGACTATTAGTGCTCACCCCTCGTTCTGACCCATTGGTCACAACCCCGCAACGTAGTTGAGCCTTCGCCCTACCTTCGTCCTACCTTCGTTCCTTATAGTATATATATACTATATTTATACTATATCTATACCTCAGTTATACTTCTATATGTAGTATAAACAAAGTATATACATAGTATAAATATAGTATATGGAACGTTTCTTCATCGGAGCTTCAACGTTCCTTGTGTGGTTCATTCAGCAGGGTAGCAGGGCGTTGTGTTGTGTTCCTTTGATTTTGTTATTTTATGGGGGACATATTGAGGACAAATGGATCTTTTAGGGTTGAAAAGTAGATGGATAATTAACCGTTGATTTATTATTATTATATTAATTATCAGTGTATTACCCCCCCCATGTGTTTTTTATTTTGTCAATCAAAAATATGTTTGTACTTTTGCAGCGTGATTTGTGCACTGGGGTGCATGTGTTGTGTGTGTGATTTGGTGTGGCTTTTTGTAGTAAAACATTATAAATTAATTATAGTATAAACAAAAAAATCAATAAACCAACAATGGAGAAGAAAACGAAGTATTGTAAACCCGAAATCGAGGTGATGAACGCCCGCATAGAGCGTGGCTATTTCCTTTCGGCCGGCAACGAGCGCCTGGAAGAGCAGGGCACTGTCGACAACTCAAACTTCAGGTTTAACTAACTCTTAAAGTCCAACGGAATTATGAGAAGAACAGTTATTGCTATTGCTTCAGCGCTGCTGGTGTTGGCAGCCGCATCCTGCAAGAAGGATACCGAGAAAAACGAGTATAGCGACCGTCCCGTGCGTTTCACCGCCACGATGGAGGGTTCGCAAGATGTCAAGACCCAGCTGGTGGGCCACGACCTGAAGTGGCAGAACGGCGACATGGTGGCAGTGGTATGCCCCGAGTTCGGCACCAAGGAGATGTACACGCCCAACGCTGCCGGTTCTACCCATGCCGAGTTTGTGTATGCCGGCAATATGGACGACGAGCCTACGCTCTCCACCCCCATCACGGCTGCCTATCCGGCCGACTATTGGAGCGACGA
>JAFRRK010000090.1 GCA_017428115.1 Bacteroidales bacterium
ACGGAGTTGCTCCCCAGCAGAGCTCCGCTATGCTTCAAACTGCGCGGCAAAAGTACTGATTTTTTTTGAAATGGCCATCCTGCAATTTGACCTATTGACAACAAGTACAAAAAATCATCCTGCAAAATGACCTATACGCCCGTTTTTAGCCACACGCATTCGTTTCCCCTTTTCTCGGTCCTTAGTCGCGTTGATTGGTTCTGGTAGGGCTGTGCCTTTTTAATTGAGAAGTGGCAACTGCCCAGTTGCTTCGTAGTGCTTAGCTCTTACTTCTTACTTCCTTTCGTCCTTCCTTCGCCCCCAGAAACGAAGGCACGACGAGGCCATGACGAAGGCTTGGTGTGTGATTGGAGTGTGTGCTAAGGCCGTCTATTATAATTATACCAAAAAAGTAAAAAATTAGGGGGCCACTTTTAGAAATAATAAAAGCGGCATATAGTTTCACAAAGCTAGAGAAATGAAAGCCAGCACTCTTTGACGAGCCAAAGCAACGTCACAAAGTATAAAAGTGGGACATGATGACGATGACAATGACAATAGGGATGCATGCATGTATCCTTTAACCCATATCGGTCATTAGGGTTTATGGCAGATTAGCATTTGTTTCGAGCAGATAGGCCGTATCGCTGGCGAAGGTGAGAAAGGCATCCAGTGAATGCCTTTCAGCTACGGCGAGACAGGGATGCGGTCAAGATGCCGAAAGAAATGATGATATGGCTAAAACAGACTAAAAAAAGACAAGAATAATTGAAAAGACGGCCTAATGACCGATTTGGGTTAAATGCGTAACTATAGTCAAGGATTGCGAAAAAAAACGTAACTTTGCAACGTCACAGCATTGTAGCACTTATCATTTACAGAAAATATAAAATATTTATGTTCAAAAATATAGCAATACGTAAGGAGTAAGAAAAATGAACCAAGAATCAGGGCGCGAACCCTCAATAAAATGAGTACTTCTATTAATTGCCTGCAATTATAGTCATATTTTCTCATTAAATCCAAGATGTTAAATTTACAAATTCTCTAATTCTCAAATTCTTGATAAATAGAAAAAACCTTTAGTTTTTAATCTTACCTCAAAAGGTTCTCAACACTCAATTCTCTGATTGGTTCATCTATGTTCCTACACATCGACTGCAACTCCTACTTCGCCTCATGTGAGGTGGCCACACGCCCCGGGCTGAAGGGGAAGCCTGTGGTGGTGGCCAACGATAACGAGGCGGGCGGAGGTGTTATCCTTGCACTCACTGCCGAGGCCAAAGAACTCGGCCTGCAGCGAGGGATACCCCTGTTTAAGGTACGCAACCTTATTCGGCAAAACAACGTTGTAGTCTGTCCCGTCGACCACAAGAAGTACCGCCGTATATCTCAGCAGATAATGGAGGCCGTTAAGCGGCAGGACATTGTGCTGGACTTTGTTCAATATTCTGTCGACGAATTCTTTGGTGCCCTCCCCTTAGACGACCCCAACGAAGTGCGCCTCTATGCTCGAAGGGTGAAACAGATGATAACCGAAACCACAGGCATACCTGTCAGTTGCGGATGCTCGCAAAGCTACACCCTCGCAAAGGTGGCCACACACTTCGCCAAACGCTATAAGGGCTATGAGGGCATCTGTGTGCTCATGCCAGAGAGCCGACGCAAGGCACTCTCCATGCTCGACATTGCCGACGTGTGGGGCATCGGACGAAAAAATCGCATCAAACTGCAGGAACGAGGCATATTGACGGCTCAAGATTTTGTAGACTGCGACGAGCATTTGGTGGCCTCACTCTTTACAGTGTCGGGAATGCGCACCTGGCGCGAGCTGCAGGGCATCCCCAGCATCGACCTTCACCGCCCCGACCACCAACGCAGCATCATGCAGAGCCGCACCTTTGTCTATATGACCGACAGCCTCGACCAACTGGAGCAGTACATCCGCACCTTTGCCTCCACCTGCGCAGCCACCCTACGCAAACAGCATGGGGTATGTCGGTCCGTAACAACATTTCTCTCCACCAACCGCCACCGCGACGACTTGGCTCAGTACCGCAACAGTGCCAGTTCCCGACTCCCCTCCCCCACTGCCGACACTCCCACCATAGTCAAAGCGGCATTGGAAGTGCTACATGCGCTTTATCGCAAGGGCTTTATGTACAAGCAGGCAGGAGTGGTACTCACCGACATCAGCGAGGAGCAAGGCATGCAACTTGACCTCTTTACTGAGCCAGAAGACGCACGCCGACGCAAACTGATGCAGGTGGCCGATGCCCTCAACAAGCGTTTCGGCGACGCCACCGTGACCCTCGGCAGCAACACCGAACACACTGTCCCCAATCTCCCTTCTGAGGACGAAAACGATTATTAATCCTTTCCCACACCCTCCCTGACGGACATAAATCCACCACACATTATTGATACAACACACTTGTTAGCAACAAATAAAACATCGCTGACATTCATTTTATTTGTCATATCGAAAAAAAAATGTATTTTTGCAATTGGTAACTAGTGCGCATTATGCCACACATAGTTGCCGACATAACGGTCCACAAGAGCAGTGGTCCAACAATAATGAATATTAACAGCATTACTATTATTTCGCATTCGAATCAAAAGCCTCGCAAACTGGAGATTAGAAATATCGAATAGTAGTTCACGGAGAGAATAGCGCTCTCGCTGCATCAAGTAATTAGCTAATGCTCACATTATGGGTGTGGGCTAATCTAATGATGCAGCGGGGTTCTTGCGAGGCTCCTCGTGAATGCGATAGAAAGGTCTACACCTTTCTTATTGCCGATAAGTGATTGATAGCAATGCATCATAACTATCAGTCACTATGGCAAACAAAAACCTTAATCAGGCAAAAAGCGCCAAGAAAGATGAGTTCTACACACAACTTGTAGACATTGAAAACGAGCTACGACATTATCGTGAACACTTTCGAGGAAAGACAGTGTTGTGTAATTGCGACGACCCAAGGGTGAGCAACTTTTTCCACTATTTTAGCTACAACTTCGAGCAGTTGGGGCTGAAAAAGCTTATCACCACCTGCTATAAGAATCAAGAACGTGACCTGTTCAGTCAGCACGACAGCGAGCGAGCTATATGGCTGGAGTATACAGGCGACCATAATGGCAACCGAATACCCGACCCCAACGAAATTGGCATCAACTATCTGCAAGGCGATGGCGACTTCCGTTCTGCTGAATGTATCGAACTCTTGAAACAGGCAGACATTGTAGTGACAAATCCTCCTTTCTCATTATTTAGAGAATATGTGGCTCAGCTGATTAGATACAACAAGAAGTTTATTATCATTGGCCACCAGAACGCCATCAAATACAAAGAAATCTTCCCATTAATTATGAACAATAAAATGTGGTTGGGATATGGGTTCAAAGGTGGGGCTGGCCATTTTATTAGCAATTATGAAGATATCGCCACTGCAAGTGATCACCGAAAAGGAATGATAAGGGTTTCTGGTGTAAATTGGTTTACAAACATAGAAATAGCAAAAAGGCATGAAGAACTAGTCTTATACAAGACCTATAATGCTGAAGAATATCCGAGGTATGACACATTTGATGCAATCAATGTAGAAAAAACAGCTGACATTCCTATGGATTATGACGGAGTAATGGGTGTTCCTATTACTTTTATGGACAAATATAATCCCAGCCAGTTCGCTATAGTAGGCGTTATGAACCATGGATGTGATTCCGAATATGACCTAGCCAAACCTCTACTCAGGGGAAAAGAGCTATATACACGAATACTAATTCAACGAAGACAATATCAAATAAAAAGGGAGACTTTGCCCATAGCAGCAGAACAATAAATATCATATAACATGGAAATTACATTACATCAAATAAAGGTGCGCGACTTGGTGGAGGGTTATGTGGACAATCAGGAAAACGGGGTACGCGCCTACGGCGGCAGACTAGATGTAAGGCCGCCATATCAGAGAGAATTTGTGTACAAGGAAAAGCAGCGGGATGCTGTGATTGATACACTTACACAGGGTTTCCCCTTGAACGTAATGTACTGGGCAGTACGTGAGGACGGCACATTTGAAATCATCGACGGACAGCAACGCACTTTGAGCATATGCCAGTATGTGAATGGGGACTATGCCTTTATGTTCCGCTATTTCCACAACCTGACAGACGACGAACAGGGTCAGATACTAGACTATGACCTGCAAGTCTATTTCTGTTCTGGCTCAGACAGCGAGAAACTGCGCTGGTTTAAGACCATCAACATTGCTGGAGAGGAACTGACAGAACAGGAGTTGCGAAACGCAGTGTATGCAGGCTCATGGCTGGCAGATGCGAAACGTTATTTCTCGAAAAACGGCTGTGCAGCCTATAACATGGGAAAGCAATATGTGAGTGGCGAGGTAAACCGACAGGCATATTTGGAAACAGCCATACGGTGGATATCGGATGGCAACATCGAGACTTACATGGGCAAGCACCAGCACGACGGTAACGCAGTGCAACTATGGAACCATTTCTGCAATGTAATCAACTGGGCTAAGGCGCTATTCCCCAACTATCGAAGAGAAATGAAAGGAGTTGATTGGGGGAGGCTGTACACCCTCTACCATGAGGGTGACTACAATGCCTCTACGCTAGAAACCATGGTGAAACGACTGATGGCAGACAGCGATGTGCAAAGGAAAAAGGGAATATACCAGTATGTATTCGACCATGACGAACGGCATTTGGACATACGAGCTTTCGACGACAACACGAAACGGGAGGTATACGAACGACAGTTAGGCGTGTGTCCAATATGCGGACAGTATTTCGAGATTGAGCAGATGGAGGCCGACCACATCGTGCCGTGGTGCAAGGGTGGGCGCACGGTAGCAGACAACTGCCAGATGCTATGTCGCAAGTGCAACCGAGAGAAAAGCGGGAAGTGATTATCGAAGTAATAATCATGAACTAAGAAGTATGGCAGTTGCCTATGAAAACAACATAATTCTTAGTTCTTAATCCTTACTTCAAAAAAGCTTCAACCTTCACTTTTAAAACATGTACCCCATCTTGATGTA
Organism: Bacteroidales bacterium; assembly: GCA_017428115.1. Taxonomy (GTDB): domain Bacteria; phylum Bacteroidota; class Bacteroidia; order Bacteroidales; family P3; genus Colimorpha. The sequence continues at coordinate 5,054 of JAFRRK010000090.1, forward strand.
GAGGTTGCTGAACTTGGCGTTGTCCTGCTTGTCGAGGGCGGTGGCCCAGTCGACACTGAGGACGAAGTTGTCGTTCATGGCCACCTTAAGGCCACAGCCTGCAGAGATGTGAGGAGTGTAGAGACGGCTCTCGTCATAGAGGTCTTCAGGGTTGACCGAGCTCAGGGGTGCCAACATTGGGTCAGACATGACACGCTCGTAGGGCTGCACCACCATACCGGCATCCATGAAGGGGTTTAGGCCGATGTAAAAGTTCTCCTTGCCAATCTTGAAGTGCGCCACCTGCACGCGAAACTCCACATTGGCAAAAGCCACGCCGCGGGCGAGGATGCGGTTGCGCATGATGCCGCGGATTGAATTGGCACCGCCCAATCCCTCATAGATGACGCGCTGCATATAAAGCTGGTTGAGGTAGGTGTTGAGGTAAAACGGGCTGTCGCCTGCCACGTTGAGCTGGGTGCCGAGACGGTAGGCGAAAGTGAGGCGGTCAGTGATGATGGGCAGGTAATGACGCCAGGCGGCGTTGAACATGAGGTCGTTGTAGTCGACCATGTCGCCCAAGCCGACATAATAGGTGAGAAAGGCGTCGGCATGGATGCCACGACGGGGGTTCTGCTGCCGGTCGCGGGTGTCGAAGGTGAGGCCGCCATGCAGATAGGGGTGGAAACCGCCGCCAGCCTCAGCCGGGGCGATATAGCCCAGCGCCACATACATATCGTAAAGCGTCGCAGCCCCTTCGGGCAGTTTGTTTTCCTCCTTGGCGGTGTATTTGTTCAGACGAGCCACGTCGACGGTACCCACATTGTAGTGGAGCAGCCCGAGGCCTAAATTCCAATACCACGGCTTGGCGATAGTCCCCTGAAGGTCAGCACTAAAGCGAAAGAGGTCGCGCTTGAACTTATAATAGGCACGGGTCTGATAGTGAGGGCTGGCCGGGTCGGAATAGTCGGGTGTGTAAAAAGCCTCGTAGCCGTTGAAACCGTAGAAGTCGCACATCTGGTCGGGCATATAGGTGAGGTCAACGCTGAGGCGGTGGTTGGGGATGAGGTACTTGGAGTCATACGAGAGCCGGAAGAGGCCGTAGCGCTTCGTCGTATAGGCGGCCTCGGCATAGAAGGAGTGATAGTAGTCGGGATATACAGCCCCATCGCCAAAGTAATAGATGTTGGTGAGTGCCCCGTACTGGAAACCGAGGTCGGCATCGTATGCCACGCTGGGCAGCACGCCGAACGTCCAGCCTTTGCGCACATTGGCACTGTCCTGTGCTGAAGCGGGGACTGGAGTGAGCGCTAAGAAAAAAGTACTGATAAGTAGAAAGCAAATAGTCTTTTTCATAATAATATGGGGTTAAGCCTTTTTGAATATTTTTTTTCTAAAGATGAATAGCGCAAAGACGACGAAGGCCACAACCAATATGCCAAGGGTGATAAGGCAACTCTTCATGCTTTGTGGGCCAAAGCCCATGAGCAGCAGCACGGGAAAGCCGAAAGCAATGGCTGGGATGGTCTGCAGCACAAGGTTGTTGGCGGCAGGAGTCTCAAACTTGGGGTCTATCTCGCGTAGCAGAATCATGCCGTTGCTGGCGGTGCCGGTGAGCATGCCGAACATGGAGAAGAAGCCTTCGTATTCATACTCGGGATAGAGGTGTCTGGCACAAATCTTGACATAGATAAATGTGGCCACGGCGCCCAAGGTGCAGACAAGCAGCAAGGGCATCCAGATGCCGCGCAGGTTGTTGAAGTCGATGGCTGCGGTGCCAGCCACAATCATAAAGTCGAAACAGGTGCCGGCAATACGGTCAAGGGTATAGTTGTTGATATACTCGCGCTCCATCCAATGGTTCTTGCGCAAGCGGTTGATAATCATCTTCACCAACACACCCAACAAGGTACCCCACAGGAAGTTGAACCCCCACACCATGGGTTTGAGGGTCTTGGTGCCGAAATTGCCAAAGTCGATCTGCTCCACCCCATACATAAGCAAGAACACCAAGAAGTACACCATCAGCACGAGGCTAATCTGCACAGTGAGCTTGTCGATAGACTCGGCATGAGGTATTTCATTCTCCGACTCGTAATCCTCAAGTGTGTACACCTCACGGTAGTTGTCGGTTTTCATCTTCAGTTTACCCCGACGGCGCAACACATTCATATACACCACCCCCACAAGGCTGCCCACGATGAAGCCGGTGGCGGCAATGCTGAGACCGAAATCGGCACCATGGAAGTTGATGCCTTGTGCCGATGCCCACTGGCTATAGGTGACACCAAAGTTGAGTGCCTGCCCGGGACCCTGGCCATAGCCCATAGGCAGCAACAGACCTGAAGCATAGAAGAAATCGCGATTGTTCCAAAGCAGAAACAACGGTATGGTAATCAGCAGTCCCACGAATCCCTGAAGGATGTAGGTGCTGGCTGTGACAGCACCAGTCTCCACCACCTTGGCAGTAGTGGTCGAGCTCTTGATTTTCTTGTTTTTCAATGCCATAGCCACAAAACCGAGTCCAAGGGCATGGTAGGTGATGATTTCCATGGAGGGCTTGTTGACCAAGGTAGCAAAGAAGCCGAAAGGCTTTAGACAGAGGATAATCAATCCCGCCAACAAGGCCGACGGCAGAAGGCTACGCTTCAGCAACGGCACGTTGCAGCGGATGAGGTTTGCCAGCAAAAGGGCAAGCACAATGATGAAAAACTGTATCAGCCATCCCCAGGCCGACATGGATGCAAATGAGGTCATGATGATTGTATTAATTAGCGTCCGACTAGACAGCCAAGGGGCTGACTAGCCGGACAAGTTTATTATTACTGTTTTACATTTTTCTCTAAGGCTTGGCGCACCAAATTCTTGATTTCCAAAGTGCGTGCTGACAGTTTGTTGCTCGGCTCGGGCAGGTACATGTCGGGATAGATGACCTTGCCCAACGAGATGTTGGGTTTGCTGATATTGCCTGCCACATCGATGGCCAGACGTGCCGGCAGCGGACACTTGAGCAACTCCAAGTGGTAGTTGCAGTTGTTCTCAAGTGAGTGACGTCCGCCTATGCATAGCTGGTAATTGTGCAAGTTGAGTAAAAATGGGTAGACGATGATTTCCTTACGAAAAACGGTGGCCTCCACACTGATGCTGTCCACACCGATGTTGTTGTCCTTCTCGCGCCAATTTTTGAATTGCAAGAGGCGTGCCATAGTGGCCACGGTGCTATTGTCCATCACCACAAGGTCCTTGCCACTAATGGCTGCGGCACCGATAAGGGTGCTCATCTTGGGCTTGTAGAATGCGTCGAGGTTGCACTCTGCAGCCAGGTGGAAGTCGGCCTTGCCATCGAATGCGGAGAGCATAGGCACCAACGTGTCGATAGAAGGTATCATGTCCACCAACTCGTCGATATCAATGTCAAGCAAATGGAAGTCGAGCCCCACAAAGAGATGGTTGACACGTGGCGACTTGTATACACCTGTCAGCTGCATCCGTGCCGCCTTGCAGGTGAAACCAATCTGGTCAAGCACCGCAACGCCGTCGTTGACCGTCACCGAGCCTCCCAAGTCGTTCAAGTCGTTGCCAAAGGCCACACACCTAGTAATATGCGTATTGAGCTTTACATCCACGTCTCGGGGTACGATAAAGGGATTTGCCTCTTTGGGCACATTGTCCTCCACGCGCTGCTGCTGCAAGGTGTCCTCGTAGCTGCCCATGCCGCTGAGAATGCCCAACAGCTGGTCGATATCGGCATATTGCGAGCCGAAATCAAACGTGCCGCGCAGCATCGTCTTGTGGTCGAGCCAGTCTTCAACGCCATACACCTTGCCCGAGAGGTGGTAGTCCGACACACCCCAAAGAATGTCGGCACGCGATATGTTGCACACCTCGGGCTTATAGTTGAACTCAAAGTTGGTCATACGCACTGCCTCCGACATATTGTTCATTGCCAACACGCCACGCAAGATGTCGATGTCCACATCGGGGTTCCACTGCTTGAGCACATTATTCTGGTTCTTATCATTGCGCACACTGCCCTTCAGCTTCAAGGTGTCGGAATAGACTATCATCGAATCTATCTCGGCGTTCACCTTGCTGAATTTGATGTCGAAAGCGGCAGCAAGCGACTGTTTCTTATCTAGTATATTAGGCATGCCCACACGGATATCGGGGTCCACGACATGGGCGTTCAAGCCATTCTGAGCCATCTCTACATTCAGCTGGCCGCCTGTTATATGTGCACCAATCAGTTCATGCACCTTCGCCTTTGCCTTACTTCCAGCCTTGGGCAGAGTCACAGCCAGCTTGAGACTTGGCGAAGTGGCATGGATGCTGTCGTAACGCACATCCAATCTAGCAAAATCTAGCGTGCCGTTGGCCTGAACCTTTGCTAAATTTAGTTTTTTGAGCGATTCAAGCCAGCTTTTCACATGAAGGTTAATCTTCGACGAGCCTTCAAGTGCAATAGGCATAGTATCAGGCAAGAATGTTTGCAAATCGGGCAGGTGGAGGTTGCCCTTGATGCGGGCATCCAGCAACAAATCCTCATACTTATCCACCGTGCCTTCAACTGCCAGGTTGCTTTTCATTGTCTTTGCAGTGAAACTGCGGATTGTAATTGTCGAGGGCATCACCACATAACCTTCGGCAGTGGAAAGACAGAGTTTTACACCCAAGTCGGCATTGATGTCCTTCACGGGCATAGGCAGCATCTTAGGAGCCGAGAATGAGCCTTTCTTCAGTGTCACGTCGGCATAAATCATAGGCAATCGGCCTTCAGCCACCACGCCCTCAGCGGTTCCTTTGATGCCTAACCGCGCATCCACATCCATTCCTTTCAAGCTCTGTGTGACAAACGTGGGCAGCAATTCAAGCAGTTCGCCTACTTTCCAATCGTCGATACGATAGCTCACATCCACCTTCATCGGGTCATTGTCGTTGGCAAGAGCCACATCGCCCGCAAGGTCTATATCATAGTCAAGCAATGAGATAGAACTCTTCTCTTGTAGAGTAATCTTCTTGTTATCTAAATCGGCACGGAATGGCAGCTTCACCGTCAACAGGTCGTGACGCGAGGCCCTCATCGCATCAGTCACAAACATCTTCTCCCCCATCACCACACTCCCACTGGGCAGCATCAGTTTCAACTTGCCAGCCAAATCGCCCATGCCTCCTTTGGCATCCAACTGAACCACAGGATTGTCCAACTCGGCATAGATATTGGTATTTCCCAAACTGTCGCGCATATCAACCAGCAAGCAGGCGACATCCAACGACAGGTCGGCATCTATCTGTTTCTCCACCCACGCCCCTTTCAGGTTCAAGTCGAGATTGTCAGCCCTTGCCAGCATCTGCTGCTGCAGGTTGCAGTATTGGGCCGCAAAGTTGTTCACCACTATCTTCTCCAGCTGTATTGCCTCAGGAAGGCCCGAACTGGTGGTGTCTTCTTCCTCTTCGCTTTTGGCGAAGATGTCGAGGTTGCTCCATCCGTCGGGAGCCGTATACAGATTAGCGACCGCATCATCCACCCTCAGTTGTCGCACGATGATTGAACGGTTTTTGAGGAAAGCCCTCAAATCCAATCCCACCGTCAGTGAGCGGATGAAGGCCAATGTGTCGTTCTGCACCGCACTTGCAGCCAACGCGTTGTCGACAGGTAGCTGGTAAGGGTTCACCAAGACCACATTTTCCACCTCCACACCCACATTGGGCCATGTCTTGAAGAGCGACAGGTCAACACGTTCAAAATGGTTCTCACACAAGATATGGTCGTCAGCCAACTTATTTACAATGGCAGTCAGCCTGGCTGGAGTAAACAACAGCCAACAGGCCACCACTACCACAACTGCCACCAATGCCAGCAGCGAACCCATCGTAATGAGGGCTATCTTCCACCCTTTGTGCCTCTTTTTGCTTGAGGTGGCGGGAGATTGGGATATGTCTACTGCTTTTTCGTCCATCTCTTTCATTACAACTTCTTTAGAAACACCTGTTTGTTGCCATACACATCCTTCCATTCCAGACGTGAGGCGGTCTGGGTCACCACGGTGTAGTCGTAATAGACATGCTGCCCCATCTCACCATAAAGGTCCAGACGCAGCTGGTCCTCCTCAGTTGACCAATTGAACTTGGTGCCTTCACCCTCATGCACATCCTCCGACTCGTCCCATGTCTCGCCCGTGTGCTCAGCATCGTAGCGCCAGTATTCTTGCGTATTGCTCTCTTTCTGCCATGTGCCCACCAACAATGTTTCGTCCACAGTGAGCGGCTCTACTTCAGGGATGCAGCCCACAAACAGCAATGGCATAAAAGCCAACAGCACAAGGGTGGCTATTGTTCTATTTTTCATCTGTCTAAGATATAAACATCGCGATAAGTTCTGCCCTGGCCACTATAGTCAAGACCATAACCCACTATGAAATCATTAGGTATCGACTTGCCCACATAATCAATCTTGAAATCTCTTTGGAAGTTGCCCGGCTTAAAAAAGAAAGTGCAGATAGCAATGCTTGCAGGCTCGCGCTTCTTGAGCTCGTTAATCATAAACTCCATCGAGATGCCGCTGTCTACAATATCCTCCACAATAATCACATCGCGGCCTGTACACCTATCGGGGAAACCCATCACCTTGGTCACCTCGCCTGTCGACTCTAGGCCTTCATACGAGGTGTAGCGCACAAACGACACCTGCGGGTCGAAATCCAGCGCTCGTGTCAGGTCTGCCACAAACAGATAACTGCCCGTCAGCACAGGGCATAGTATAGGATCCTTGCCTTTGTAGTCGCGCGACAATTCGTCAGCCAGCCGCTTCACCGTTGCCTGAATCTCAGCCTCTGGCATATAGAGGCGGAATGTTTTGTCTAATACTTGAATCTTTTCCATGGATTTTATGTTTGTCTAAGGGTTATTATTTTATTTTGAGAATCTTTATTAATTGCTTGCAATTATAGTCCCTGTCTCCTCTCTGCTCCGCTATCGTAAGTCCTCTGGACTTCCTTCATACTATAATCTAGATATGTGACTTACACATTATATAATCCTTAAAAAAAGATATCCCCTAATAAGCTAATCCTCACGCTCGGCACTATCTAGCACCAAACGGAAACCGTAGAAGCTGTAGCCAAAATCAGGCAGATACCAGCTGCGCTCAAACACACTGCAACCCCACGTAGGACTGTTGAAACAGCCACCGCGCAATATGCGGTTCTCGCCCTCCTTGGGCCCCTGTGGGCAACTCTGCGGCTGTGCCGTATATGCCTCCATCCAATCGCTGCACCATTCCATCACGTTGCCTCCCATATCGTACAATCCCAGCTCGTTGGGCTTCAGCCGTCCCACGGGATGGCTACGTCCTCCGCTGTTGGTGGCCATCCAGCACACATCCCACGGTTGGCTCTGCGTGCCGGGATACACGGTGTTGTGCCCTCGCACTCCTCCGCGTGCCGCAAACTCCCATTCAGCCTCCGTAGGCAGTCGGAAACGGTAGCCAGTCATCTGACTAAGCCGCGCTATGAATATCTGCACATCGTTCCACGACACCTGCTCCACGGGCAGGCTGTCGTTGCCCGTCCATTTCGACGGGTTCTCACCCATCACCGACGCCCAAAGCCCCTGAGTCACTTCGTATTGCCCCATATAGTATCCGTTCAGCGTCACTCGGTGCGTAGGCAGCTCATCGGCGTAGGTGTGCTTTTCGCCCTTAGGATGGGTGCAGCCCATCGTAAAAGAGCCACCTTCCACCGGCATCATGCGGAAATAGCGGTCGCCGACATATACCAGCAGCGCACCATCGTCCACCTCCACCAAAAACGAAAGAGCCTCAGGCTCCACGCCACGTATCTCTGGCAGATTCACTGCAGTGATAGTCAGTCCCTCACCAGCCTTTACCCCCTTGCCCACGGCTCCTGTCAGCCCAGCCAACGGCGCCGTGTAGCGTCCGCTGTCGATAGCCACACGCACACAGATATCCGCCGTACGGTCGAGCGTGTAGGTAATCCGCAACGTGTCGCTTGCCAATTCAAACGACACATCCGACACCCTCTGTGCCCACAGAGTAACACAGCAAAAAAACATCAACAATATGGCAGACAATCTTTTCATTGCTCCTTTATAGATAATTAGGTCATAAAGGTATACGGGTCAAAAGGCGAAACAGGCTAAATCCCCATTCTTAACTATTTATTCGCAACTAACTGTGGCTAAGCCATGTGCGCATCGCTCCATGCCTCGGGATTCTTGCGCCAGTTGGCCAGCGACTCCTGGTCGGCAGCACGTATGTACTCCTCCTGACACGCCACATCAATCAAGGTGTCGTAGTTGGTCAGTGTGTGCAGCTCCACCTTGGCATCCTCAAAATTCTTTGCCGCCACATCCAGCCCATAGGTAAATATAGCCACCATGCCCTTCACATCACAGCCCCTCTCCCTCAACGCATTGACGGCAATAAGGCTGCTCTTGCCTGTCGACACTAGGTCCTCAATCACCACCACCGACTGCCCCTCGTGAATCTCGCCCTCGATCTGATTTGTGAGGCCGTGGCTTTTAGCCTCAGAGCGCACATATACGAAAGGCAGACCCAGCTCCTGAGCCACCAGCGCGCCCTGGGCGATGCCTCCCGTAGCCACACCGGCGATGACATCGATGCCACACCATGTCTTATTTATCACCTCCACAAAACTCTGACGTATGAAAGTGCGGATTTCGGGATAGGAAAGCGTCACTCGGTTGTCGCAATAAATTGGAGATTTGCGACCCGACGCCCATGTAAATGGATGTTCGTTGTTAAGCTTTATTGCTTTGACTTGCAGTAAGAAATTAGCCATCTGTATGGCCATGTTGTCGTTAGTTTTCATACCGCAAAGATACGAAAAAAAAATCATTGGCAAAGAATAAAATGCTCCACACGCATTTTTTTTGCTCTCCACATCCGCCATTACCACCACCCGCAGTACACTTCCTTTTGCTACTGATTCGTGTTTATCCCTACCGATTTCTACTGATTGAGAGTCTTATCCCCCATCATCATGCGGAAAATAATCAACAAGCATTCTGCAAACGAGAAGAGAGTGGACGAAGGCTGGACGAAAGCTGGACGAAGACTGGACGAAAGCTGGACGAAGATAGGAGTTTTTTTTAATGGGGGGATAATAATTTTGGGTCGCGGCCGTTATGTAAAAATGATGAGAAGAACCACCATTTCGTACCTTGACCATTATCTATACTACTATACCGGCACTGGCGACAGTCCTGAGCCGCAGTGTGATAATTGTGTGGCGGGCAACGACGAGCGGCTTGACGAATGTTTTTCCCTACTGACCTCAGGGAAAGATGTAATTGTGCGTGGACATCATGGTATCAGGCACTTGGTCAATTATCTCCATGCCCACTACCGCATGGTGAAGGCTGCCGGTGGCGTGGTAGAGGCGCCCGACGGCGAGCTGCTGGCCATAGAACGTGAGCGCCACTGGGACCTGCCCAAGGGAATGGTGGAACGTGGCGAGACATTGCCACAGGCCGCCCTACGCGAAGTGGCGGAGGAGACAGGGGTGACGGACGTTTCGGTGGACCACTTGATAATGAAGACCTACCATATTTATGACAAGTATGGCGGCTGGCACATTAAACAGACCAGCTGGTTTGCCATGCATGCGGCTGGAAGGCAGCATACAGCGCCACAAAGTGAAGAGGGTATCACTCAGGCCGTTTGGCTAGAAAGGGAAGACTGCCTTCGGAAACTCAGCCAATCGTTCGCAAGCCTCAGGCTAGTGGCTGACGAGTTAAAAAGTAAACATGTAAAGCTTTGAATCCATACCATATAGCACTCACACTCACCCCTGGGCTAGGCCCCAAGAGTATCCGACAGCTGATGGACTTCTGTCCTGATGCGGAGGAATTGTTTGCCATGTCGCGCCCCCAGCTTACGGAGATTTTCGGCAAGCACACGGGGGTAATAGAGGCCATTTTGCACAAGAGCATGCTGCCAGAGGCTGAAAAAAGCATCGCAGAGGCTGAGAAGTACCATATAGACATACTCTTCTTCACAGACACATCCTACCCACAACGGCTCAATGCGGCAGGCTGCGAGGATTCGCCAGTGCTGATCTACCTACTTGGCCAGTGCGACCTAAATGCAGAGCGCAGCATTGCCATGGTAGGGTCGCGGAAGGCAACCGACTACGGCCGCACCACAACGGCACGTCTGGTGGAAGAGATGGCATCCGACAAGCCTCTGATTGTAAGTGGACTTGCATACGGCATAGACACTGCCGCGCATACGGCAGCATTGGCGCATGGGATGCCCACTGTGGCAGTACTAGGCCACGGGCTGGACACCATCTACCCCAGTCAGAACCGCGGCCTTGCCAAACGTATTGTGGAACAGGGCGGCGCACTACTGACCGAATATCCTTTGCACGCCGAAATCAAGGCCACCAACTTTCCTGCCCGAAACCGCATTATAGCCGCCCTGTCGGATGCCACAGTGGTTGTTGAGGCTGCAGAACGTGGCGGAGCCCTTATCACGGCCAACATAGCCAGCAGCTACCACAGGGAGGTGTTTGCCGTGCCCGGTCGGTTGGACGACAGCACATCGGAAGGATGCAACAACCTTATTGCCAACAACAAGGCGATAATGATACGCAATGCTGGCGACCTATTCTTCCAGATGGGATGGAAGAATACCTTCGACAAGCATCGGCACAAAGAGCAGCAGCAGAGCCTATTTGCCTCACTCAGCCCTAATGAGAAGCTGATAGTGGACCTTCTGGAACAGAACCGTGAGATGACGATGGACGAAATAGACCTCCAATGTGAGCTGCCTTTGCCCAAAATAGCCTCCATAATGGTCGAATTGGAGCTGAAAAATGTCATCCGATGTCTTCCGGGCCGGGTATACAAACTATCATAGAACTAGGCTATTGGAAAGTGTTAATATTTTTTTTGTGTTAAAAATTTTTCCAATTGCAAATAAAAGTGTAATTTCGCACTTTCAAAAAGGCACGTGCACGCCTACTTTTTGCAAACAAAAAATATAAGATAAATGGAACAAACTGTAAAAGGAAAAATCTCCCAAATTATCGGCGCCGTTGTGGACGTCACATTTGAAGACGGCATCAATCTGCCCGATATTTACGACGCCCTCAAAGTGGTACGCCCTGATGGCACTGAAGTGATTTTGGAATGCCAGCAGGACATTGGCGAAAACACCATGCGCACCATAGCCATGGACAGTACCGACGGCCTACAGCGCGGTACGGAGGTGGAGGTGCTCGGCGGCCCTATATCCATGCCGGTGAGCGAGAATATCAACGGACGTCTGTTCAACGTGATAGGCAAGGCTATCGACGGCATGCCCGACCCTGTGCATGAGAAGCGCTATGGCATACACCGCGAGCCACCTCGTTTTGAGAACTTGGCCACCAGCCAGGAGGTCCTTTTCACAGGTATCAAGGTTATCGACCTTATCCAGCCTTTCCTGAAGGGCGGTAAGATTGGCCTCTTCGGCGGTGCCGGCGTGGGCAAGACCGTTCTTATCCAAGAGCTGATTAATAATATTGCAAAGGCCTACTCGGGCATGTCGGTTTTCACTGGTGTGGGAGAGCGCACACGTGAAGGTAACGACCTGCTGCGCGAAATGATTGAGGCAGGGGTTATTAACTACGGCCCAGAGTTTGGCAAGAGTATGGAAGAGGGCAGCTGGGACCTTAGCAAGGTGGACCCACAGGCGGTGAAGGATTCGAAATGCACCATGGTGTTCGGACAGATGAATGAGACGCCGGGCGCACGTGCCCGCGTCGCCCTGTCGGGACTGACGCTGGCAGAGTATTTCCGCGACGGTGACGAGAAGACCGGCGGCCGCGATATTCTGCTGTTTATCGACAATATCTTCCGTTTCACACAGGCCGGCTCTGAGGTGTCGGCACTTCTGGGCCGCATGCCTTCGGCGGTGGGATACCAGCCCACGCTGGCCACAGAGATGGGTATGATGCAGGAGCGAATCACCTCAACCAAGCGCGGTTCAATCACCTCGGTACAGGCCGTGTATGTGCCTGCGGACGACTTGACCGACCCCGCACCTGCCACCACTTTCGCCCACTTGGATGCCCAGACGGTGCTGAGCCGTAAGATTTCGGAACTGGGTATCTACCCGGCTGTCGACCCGCTCGACTCCACCTCCCGCATCCTGTCGCCCGACGTGGTTGGCGAGGAACATTATAATACGGCACAGAAGGTGAAACAGATACTGCAACGCTACAACGAGCTGCAAGACATCATCGCCATCCTCGGTATGGAGGAATTGGGCGAAGCCGACAAACTGGTGGTGTCGCGTGCCCGTCGTGTGCAGCGCTTCCTGTCGCAGCCGTTCCATGTGGCAGAAGCTTTCACGGGCCTGCCTGGCAAGTTTGTCAATATCGAAGACACCATCAAGGGCTTCAACATGATACTCAACGGCGACGTGGACTACCTGCCTGAACAGGCATTCCTGCTGGTGGGTACCATCGAGGAGGCGATTGAGAAAGGTGAGAAGATTTTGGCAGAGACGAAATAATAGTGCGTAATTGTTTGAATGCTTAGATGTGTAAGTGTTGAAGAGGTTTGTGAGCCCTTTTGACCCTTAAAACATTAAAACCTTTAAAACATTATGAAAGTAAAAATCACCAAGCCCGACAGCACCCTATATGAGGGCGATGCCAAACTTTTGCAACTGCCTGGCAGCGGCGGACTGTTTGAGATACTACAGAATCATGCGCCTATCATCTCTTCGCTCACCAAAGGCACATTGCGCCTTGTCACCGACAACGAAGAAACTAAGACGTTCGACATACGTGGCGGAGTGGTGAAAGGGCAGAAGAACGACATACTTATATTGGTACAATAGTATGAAACCCATTTGGATAGAAGGTGTCTCACTGAATGAGAATCCTACCAATATCCTAATTGAGAACAAACACATTGCCGGCATTGGACTTGACGTTCCAATGCCGGCAGGTGCTATTAGGATAGCGGGCAAAGACAAGGCCGTATTCCCCACTTTTGCCAACATGCACACCCATGCGGCGATGAACCTGTTTAGGGGCTATGCCAACGACCTGCCACTGATGACATGGCTGAACGACTGGATTTGGCCCAAGGAGAAGAACCTGGACGACGACACTGTATATTGGGGCACACGGTTGGCCTGCACCGAGATGATAAAGAGCGGCACAACGGCATACTCTGACATGTATTTCCACATACCTGCCGCAGCCAAGGCAGCCAGCGAACTGGGAATACGTAGCACACTTGGTATCAACGCATTTGGCGATGCAGAGGAGCTGACAGAGAAATATATTGAAAGCATTCTGGCGATGCTGGAGCCACTGAGTGAGCTGGTCAGCATCGCCATTGCACCACACGCCGTATACACAGTGAGCGAGAAAGGCCTGCGACGTTGCGCCAAATTAAGTAGAAAGTACGGCTTGCTGTACCATATTCACATGTCGGAGACTGAAAGCGAGGTGGTAAACTGTGTGAAAGAGCATGGCTGCCGTCCATACGAATTGCTGGAACGGCTGGGAGTGATGGAGATGACCGAAGGACATTTTTCTGGAGCCCACAGCCTATATGTCGACGAAAATGAGATTGCCATCATTGGACGCTATCGCGCTACGGTGACGCATAATCCCTGCTCCAATCTAAAACTAGGGTCGGGGCACTATTTCCACTATGTGGAGCTACGCGATGCGGGTGCGAACGTCACCCTTGGGACTGACGGCTGTTCGAGCAGCAACAACCTCGACATGATTGAGGCGGCAAAGATAATGTCGTACTTGCAGAAAGGCATACGGCGCGACCCCACTGTGCTGGCGGCCGAAGAGCTGCTAGACGTAGCCACCTCCAACGGATTCAAGACGCTGGGCATCGATGCTGGAAAGATAGCCGTAGGGAAGAGTGCCGACCTTATGTTGGTTGATCTCAACAACCTAGCATTTGTGCCAAACAACAACACCCTCGCCAACCTGCTCTATGCCGCCCACGGCGATGCTGTAGACACAGTAGTATGCAACGGGCATATACTCATGCAGCAACGCCATATATCATCTGAGGCAGAGACCATTGCCGAGGCACGCCGCGCCACAGCACGGCTGATGAGATAGGTTAGAGATATGAGATTGACAAGCCGACATGTCTACCTGTTTACACTACTGCTTTTGGCAGTAAGCTGCCACATTCCCGACAATAGCGACAAACAGATATTCAGATACAACGAGTCGGCAGGCATTACCACGCTCGACCCCGCCTTTGCCAAGGACCAGGCACTTATATGGGCATGCAGCCAACTATATAACGGCCTTATCAGACTGGATGAACAATTGCAGCCACAACCGTGTATTGCAAAGCGTTGGAGCATCAGCCCCGATGGAAGGGACTACGTTTTCATCCTACGTGATGATGTGTACTTTCATAAAAACGCGCTATTCGACACGAAAGACTCTACCCGAGTGGTTACTGCCAGAGACTTTCTCTACAGCTTTAACAGGATAGTAGACCCCGACGTTGCATCGCCTGGGCGATGGGTGTTTGAAGAGGTGGAACGCTTTCAGGTAGTCGACGACACCACTTTTGCCATACATCTCAAACAGCCATTTAGTCCCTTTCTGAGCCTGCTAGGAATGGTGTACTGCTCGGTGGTGCCACAAGAGGTGGTGGAGCATTATGGTGCCGACTACCGCCAACATCCCTGCGGCACTGGGCCATTTCACCTCCAATTGTGGAAAGAGGGCGTAAAGTTGGTAATGCGGCGCAATGAGCATTATTTTGAACACGACAGTGCGGGACATCCCCTACCCTATTTGGATGCCGTTGCCGTCACCTTTGTGGTGGACAAGCAAACCAATTTCCTTGAATTCGTGAAAGGGAACATTGACTTTATGAATTCGCTCGATGCCTCGTATAAAGACGAGCTGCTGACGCAGACCGGACAGCTGAGAGCCAAATATGCTAGCCGTATTGACATGGTCAGCACCCCCTTTCTGAACACCGAATATCTTGGATTTAGGATGGAAAGTCCCGAAAGCCCCCTGCAGGACAGACGTATAAGGCAGGCTATCAACTACGGTTTCGACCGTCGGAAGATGATGAAATATTTGCGCAACGGTATCGGACAGCCAGGAACAGGCGGTATGGTGCCCTGCGGGCTACCCGGTTTTGATACAGTGGGTAGCTACGGTTATGAATACGACCCACAGAAAGCACTGTCCCTACTGGAGGAAGCAGGATACCCTCATGGTCAGGGGATGCCCACGTTGACGCTCTCCACCACCAGCAGCTATCTGGATTTGTGCAAATACATCCAACAGCAACTGGGTCTCCTCGGCATCAATATCAAGGTGGATGTTAACCCGCCTGCAGCATTGCGCGAGCAGATAGCCCAAGGCAAAAGCAGCTGGTTTCGAGGCAGCTGGATAGCAGACTATCCCGATGCAGAGAACTATCTGTCGCTCTTTTACAGCCAAAACAGATGTCCGGCGGGAGCCAACTATACACGATACAGCAATACGCAGTATGACAGGATTTACCGTCAGGCCAAAGGCATTGTCGACCCTGAGAGACGTATCGCACTCTACCGCCAGATGGACAAGATGATTATGCAGGAGGCTCCCGTCATAGTGCTATACTACGACCAAGTGCTACACTTCACCCACAAGAATGTGCATGGGCTGCGCAGCAATGCCATGAACGCCCTCGACCTGCGATACGTCACCATCGACCGCTAAAGGTGGTCGAAATCAATGGTATCGTATGTGAGCCCTTCGGGGATGTGGTCGGAGCTGAGCCAGTCGATAAAGTCGAAGTGGTGGATATCGCTTTCGGGGGTAATGAGCTGGTGCACAGTAATGCCTAGTTCTTTACGAACTGTGGTCATAACATACAGGCCTTCGACACCTTTGGCAGGACGTATTGTGACACTGTCGACACCTTCGAAATATGCCGACTGCTCCTGCCAAGTGTAGGCATCCTCGCCTATCCGACTGAAATTGAGCAGTGCCGACAAAGCCACTTCCATATCGTGGTAGACGACTAGGCTGTCGGTCAGTTCGATGGCATTGAGGTTGTCGATGCTGATATAGTATTTGCCACGATACTTGACGACAGGATACCACATCCGCGGCATGTCGCCTAACTGTTGATGATGAAGCACGGGACATGTTGTGCGCAAATCATTGTACGCATCATAATAATACACTTCAGTGCCTTCCGCTCCATACATCCAATAGGTAAAACGGTGCAGATGCTGGAGATAGCCACTCCACGACTTGGGTCGGAGATAATAGGCGGAGGAGTCGAGCTGATAATCAGTGCATGTATCGCACTGATAATATGAGTATTCACGATAAAGATAGAGGGTGCCGTTTTGTACGAAAGGATTGAAGGAAGAGAACACCAAACCCTGCTCCCATCTGGCAGTCTGAGGAATTGACATCGGTCTGCCATGAACCATGACAGTGACATAGGAGGAGTCGGCAGAAAGGCGGGGCAACATCTCCTGCGAACAGACCGACAGGGTGCAGACAAGAAGAGCTAGGAAGATTGGCGGTTGCTTCATTGTTCTTATTTCAAATAGAGGTCGAAAATGGACATCTTGGTCCACTCGGTCTGCCTAATGGCAGAGTCGGTGCAAGTGGCATCATACTGCATCACACGGCCGGACAGGGCGGCATCGACAAAGGCACAGAATTCGTCGATAGTAGGTGGTAGGGCGGAAGCAATTTCATGGCCACGATCTTCGAAGCGCAGCACCCAATAGTTGTAATTGTTTTTGGAGAAAAGCTTGGCAATGCTCTTAGAGCCGAAGAGGGAAGTAGAGAGCGAACCTCGAAAACGACGATAGTTGACAATCTTATCACAAGTGCCATGGAACATGCATGTTGGAGCAGGCTGTGAAGCGTATTTGAAGTTGCGATTGGGACACATTATTCCACCAGCATAAGGTATTACAGCGGCGGGTACAAAGGCGGCAGGCAGTTTGGAAGTGGGCTGGAGGTTGTTGACTCGGCAATAATCGGTCTGCAACACGGTTATAGCTCCAGCACTGCAGCCTGTCAGCACCATCTTGGTGGGGTCTATTTTAAGTTCACCGGCATGATCCCAAAGATAGGCAATAGCTTCGGAGCAATCCTCCACAGCATAGCGGATGGCAGTGTCGAAGAGGGTGTACATCTTCAACAGCGGCACCTTTGGAGCGTGCTTAAGATAGAGGCGGTAGTCGATAGCCACTGCCACAAAGCCCCTGTCTGACAGCATCTGACAGCATTGGGTAGAATATTTGTCGTTGCGCTGACCCGACACAAAGCCACCACCGAAAACATACAACACGCAAGCATGGTCGGGGCGGGGATGCTGAGGCTGATAGACATCCATTTTCAACTCAAGAGTATCACGTATGGCGAAGGTATAAGTCTGTTGGGCACAGCAAATCGTTGCTATAAGCAACATAACAATCATAGAAATAGTATGTTTCATAAGAAAAAAAGTTTATTTACAGATGCAAAAGTACACTTTTTTCTCGAAATAACATAAAGTGGGTTCTATTAATATGTTCTTGAGAGCGCCTACCTTCGGCACGCTGAGATGTATCCAATTGATATACCCCGCATAAAATGGTGTTGCACCCATTCAGTCGCGACCCCATTCATGAAGGGTTTCTACGAGGCATTGCTGCATCTCGGCAAGACAAGCGAGCCTGTTCTGCACTCGACTTTCGCAACGTTATGAAGAGTATGCCTCTTCAAGGCAATTTATAGAACGCCCCATAACTATAGTTTGTCAAGTCATTTTTCTTCAAAAAAGTATATATCATTTTTTTCAAATAGCCTTTTTTGCAATAAAATCAACAGGTTGCCACCTTAACAGTTCTTATTTGTCCCCCAAGGGGCGATACGTGCATTCATCCCTATTGTAATTGTCATCGTCATCATGTGCCACTTTTTTATTTCTAAAAGTGGCACCCTAATTTTTGGCTTTTTTCGGTATAATTATATCAAACGGCCGATAGCTCAAACGCCAATCACTCGTCGTGCCTTCGTCGTGCCTTCGTTTCTGGGAGCGAAGGAAAAACGAAAGGAAGTAAGAAGTAAGAGCTAAGAACTACGAAGTAACTGGGCAGTTGCCACCTATAATGCTTTACTGGTTTTACTTGTCAAGCTTTAGTAACATAATAGCAATTTGCACTTATCAGCCAAAGTGGCTCAGCCGACTATGATGAGAGGAAACCAGAACTGCGGCATATTGTTTTCGGCTCGTTTAAAGAGTGCTAACTGTATACAAAACAAATTATTGAGAAATAATAACTGACAATTGGAAAAAAAGTTGTATCTTTGCATTTTCAAACTAATAATAACAAGCCTATGAAACACCGCATTACCATTCTATTGGTCCTACTGCCACTGGTGCTGGCATCATGCAGCAAGGACGACTTCTCAGAATTGCGTCATCTCATTGTACTAGAGGGGGAGTTCGACCCTGTTTATGGAATACCTTTAGCCAAGATGTCGGCCGATATGGCCACGATGGTTGGTATGCTTGACTTCAACAATGATGTGAGCATATATGTGGGAGAGGACGACATTGTGTCGTTTCGTTACTATTACGATAAGCATTTTACGATGTCGTGGGTTGCCAGCAAAGATGCATCGAAAGGAGCCCGGAAAAGCGAGTTTGATACGATACGCAGCTATTCACTCATCGAGGGGACACAGACGTTTGATTTGTTTGAGAAGTTACAAATATTCGACACCAACGACTTTAATGTGAACGAATTTTTGGTGACAGTGGATGCGGATGTAAAGGGGTATGTGAACAGCTCGTTCCAGGAAGTAGTGGCACGCGGTGCAAATCTAACATTCGACTCGCTTGCAATCGTAATACACTGTATGGACGGCTATACCGAGGTTCTTCCCCAACTTATCACTACGGATAAGGTGAGTGTGACCGACTTGCTCGAGACCAAGAATATACCCATTTTCGAGCACTATAACCTGAAGAATGTGATAGAGCACCGTCCAACAAGTGTAGACTACTCGGTGAGAATGTGCATCACCATCCCTACCGAGCAGATGATGCCGGGCTCTGACTTTGACGAATACATGCAGGAGCTGGGTGTCGATAGCATGATGGCAGACCTCCACGCCTGTCTGGAGCTACCGCTTAACTTCTACAGCCACCATATATCGTACTCTGATACTCTGCCATTAGACCTGTCAAACCTAGAGGAACAACTAAGCAACATTGAAGGCAGCACTTTACAGGGCGATAACTACGCCATACGCCTCAATGACAGCAACTGTTACATAGCCTTTGTGACAAATAACTATCTGCCTCTGGAGCTCAACCTCAACGTCACCTTCCTTGATGGTGCGGGCAACGAAATATTGCACACATTGTTTGAGGGAGACAGGGCTATGTATGCAGCTCCTGTAGTGCCACTGCCAGGCCGTAGCGACACATGGGTATCTAATGGAGCATCGTCGGCACAATTCAAGGCGCACCTGTCGCTTGAAGAGCTGAAGCAATTGTGCAATACTCGTAAGCTGGTGTACGACATTCAACTAAACACGGCCAACAACACCTTGCCTGGTCCCAAGCAATATGTAGCCGTGAGGATGGACGACAAGATAGACATACGGTCATACGTTGTGCTTTCACCCCATGCCGACTTTTCGTTTCCGATAGAATTACCCGAAATACCTTTCATCAAATAAGCGATACCCGAAATGAAAAACAATAGACACAAAATATACACTGTGGTATTGCTTCTCACACTAGGTGTGGGTAACATCACACAGGCTCAGCAAATAACGGACAATGCGGTCTTTTATCATTCGATACGTTCACCATGGTCGAACTATTTGAACCCGGCTCTATTTCCTAGTGAGTCGGGCTGGTATATGACCACAGCAAAGACCAGCATACAGCTAGCACTGCCCATGTCGTATGATGACTTTGGATTGACGTACGACCCTGTTCGCGATGTGACAGTGATGAATGTCAACCATGTGCTGAACCAACTAAAACAGAACGGATTCCATTTTGACCATAATAGTGATGTAAATCTGTTAGGATTTGGTTTCACCATCAAAGACAATTTGCATGTTACTGCATCAGCGGGCGTAAAATATCTCACCTCGTTTACTGTTCCGATGGGTATTATAGAGCTGCTGACCGAAGGCAACCTCAACGAGGAACACCATATTGACTTTGGTGCCGCAGACCTATTTAACGGACAGATGTATGCCTACGCCTCCATAGGGGCAGCATTCAAGCTTCCCCTATTCCCCTTGACCGTTGGGGCAAGAGTAAACGTGATAGACGGTCTAATGGCGATGTCGGTGGATAACTTGTCGTTGGATTTAGCCACTAGCGAAGATGTCAGCTCCATGCAACTAAGCTCAGACTATAGGTTACACACCGCAGGTATCGCCAAACTGTCGTTGGACGATTTGGGGAAATTTTCTTTTGAGCTGGAAGACATACGAAAAATCATACCGAACAACTTTGGCTACACCTTCGATATTGGAGCAAAACTGAAGGTGAATATTTTTGACTTAAGCATGAGTATTGTAGACCTAGGACCTGGAGCCCACTGGCAACAGAACCCCATAACTATTGTACCCCGACAGAAAGATGTCACCATCACTTTTGACGGCATAGACCTCAGCTCACTACTCACCCATGGCGTGGTGGACACATCGTTTATAGGACGTTTCAAAGACAGTGCCTTGGCAATGATAGATTATATTACCGAGGAAGATGACTTCTGGTACAGCGTACCTACAAAGATGTATCTGGGGGCATCGGTGTCGCTGGGAAAGCTGGTGAGAGCAGGCTACCTTTTTCAAGGACAGTGGACTAACGGATGGTTCAACAACCACCATTCGGGGGAGAATCATTTTGCCTGCAACAACACCCTCTCGGCCCATCTAAACATCTTCAACTGGCTTGAGCTGTCGGCAGCCAACTCGTTCACCTACAACGGCGACAAGGTAACATGGCTTAATCCAGGTCTTGCGCTAACACTCAGTCCGGGAAGAAAGTTGCAGATTTTTGCCGCACTCGAATATCTGTCTAGCATGAGGCTCACCCAAGCAAAAGCAGCACACGTAATGTTTGGTATCAACATGGTGGGATTGAAAAATTGAAGACAATATCATAATACATCATCCTACCATCTGATTTCCACCATTTTATACTCCTATTTTAACACTCAAAACCTATCAACAATAAAACAATACGAACCCTATAACTAAAGCATGAGTAATATAGTAGCCATAGTAGGAAGACCAAATGTGGGAAAGTCGACCCTTTTCAACCGCCTTACCGAGAGCCGAAAGGCCATAGTGGACGAGACATCGGGCGTGACACGCGACCGCCAATACGGCAAATCGGATTGGAACGGCAAGTATTTTTCGGTAATCGACACTGGCGGATATGTGGTGGGCGGCGACGATGCCTTCGAGACAGAAATACGCAAGCAGGTGCAACTAGCTATCGACGAGGCTGACACCATACTATTCTTGGTAGATGCCCGCGAGGGGCTGACACCTATGGACGAAGATGTGGCAGACCTGCTACGCAAGTGCAAGAAGAAAGTGCTGTTGGTGGCAAACAAGGTAGATAATGCGAAGGAGATGGATGGACTAGCAGAGTTTTATTCCCTTGGGTTGGGCGACCCCTACCCTATTGCAGGCATCAGCGGCAGCGGCACGGGCGAACTGCTCGACGAGGTGGTGCGCGACTTTAGCGAGGGAGAAGAAGACGCTTCAGAAGGACTCCCCCGCATAGCTGTGGTGGGACGTCCGAATGTGGGGAAGAGTTCCTTTATCAACCTCATTACCGGCCAAGACCGCAACATAGTTACACCCATTGCTGGCACCACACGAGACAGCACTTTCACACGCTATAATCTCTTTGGATTCGACTTCAACTTTGTGGATACTGCAGGGTTGCGAAAGAAGTCGAAGGTGAGTGAAGATTTAGAATTCTACTCAGTAATGCGCAGCATACGCACAATCGAAAACAGCGATGTGTGTATACTGATGATTGATGCCAGCCAGGGTCTGGAACAACAAGACCTAAACATCTTTTCGCTTATCCAGCGCAACAACAAAGGGGTTGTGGTGGTAGTTAACAAATGGGACCTTATTGAGAAAGACAACAAGACGCATAAGCAATTCGAAGATCTGATTCGCAGCCGCATAGCTCCATTCGACGATGTGCCCATCATCTTCACTAGCGTATTAAACAAACAACGCATCTACAAAGTGCTGGAAACTGCCAAACAGGTTTATGAAGCACGCAGCCGCCGAATATCCACAAGCGAACTGAACGAACGTCTGCTGACAATTGTCAAGGAGCAGAACCCTCCTCCATCAGTAAAAGGCAAGTGGATTAAAATCAAATACATCACCCAACTGCCAACACACTACCCTCAGTTTGTATTCTTCTGCAACCTACCTCAATATATCCGAGATCCCTACAAAAGATTTGTTGAGAACCGTATTCGTGAGATATGGGACTTCCACGGTGTGCCAATTTCAATTTTCTTCAGGGCAAAATAAGACACCATTGGAACAATCATAAATAATTATAAATAAAGAATTAGCGAATCTTATAAAACATCAACACAGTTCAGATTATGAAGAAAACAGCTGTCATACTAATCGCCATTGTGATGTTGAGCGCGTGCAGCCGTGTACGTGAAGAGTTGATACAGACCTACCCCAACGGCAACCCCATGCTTGTATTCCTTGTCAAAGGCGACAAGAAAGACCCCACCCGAGTGGGAGAGCGCATGTATTACGAAAATGGGCAGCTACAATTTGAGAAACACTTCTCTGGCCGCCCCGAACAGCCTACCGGCACCTGGAACTACTTTTTTGACAATGGGCAGCTTTTTGCCACCGCCGACTTCTCCACCCGCCACGACTATGGCAGCAACTGGAAATTTTACAACCGCAACGGTGGCAACTACTATGATGGAAAACTCGACTCGGTGTATGTTACCGACCTAGGCATGTTTGGCACCCCTAGCACAGTGGTGTTCTGCTCAGGCATACACCAAGATGTCATACAGTTTTATAGCAATTACACAGTACGCAGTACTGAACGGCTCACCGACGGAATGCGTAGTGGAAGAGTCTTCTTCTATTTTCCCAACGGCAATCCCCAGGTTGAGGCGCACTTCGTCAAAGGACTTGAAGAGGGACCCTACATCGTATACCGCGAGAATGGTATTCCATACTACCAGGGCAATTATACAGAAGGCAAACGCACTGGAATATGGGAGTTTTATGACGAAAAGGGCAACCTAACACGCACAATAGACTATTCCGAATCGAAATAAGCACAGAATACCTTGCCAATACAACTCAACAACCCAATCTACAAAATCGTTGGTCATGCCGCTGACGACCTAGGCGTTAGAGCCTATGCTGTGGGCGGCGTAGTGCGCGACTATTTCCTTCAGAGACACTGCACCGACATAGACATTGTGTGTGTCGGGAGCGGGATCGAACTGGCTAAAGCCACAGCCCATTCCATCAGCCCCTCTATCGAGGTCAGCGTGTTTAAACACTTTGGCACCGCCTCGTTCTCCTACCACCACCAAGGCGAAACATGGCAAATAGAGTTTGTCGGGGCACGGCGAGAAAGTTATCGTCGAGATAGTCGCAAGCCCATAGTCGAAGACGGCACTCTTGAGGATGACCAGAACAGGCGCGATTTCACCATCAATGCCATGGCCGTATCGGTAAACAGCGACTCTTTTGGGGAGCTGCTCGACCCGTTTGGTGGCATACGAGACCTCAACCAAGGCCTCATACGTACCCCACTCGACCCCGATATCACCTTCAGCGACGACCCATTGCGCATGATGCGGGCAATACGCTTTGCCTCACAGTTGGGATTCATCATACAAGACAAAACATTTGAGGCCATACAGCGCAACGCAGCCCGCATACGCATCGTTTCGGCCGAACGCATTACCACCGAACTCAACAAGATATTACTATCACCTAAGCCATCAGTTGGACTCAAACTACTTCACAAGGCGGGACTGATGGAGATAATACTACCCGAATTCTGCGCCCTCAAAGGCGTAGAGACAGTGGGACAACGCGGACACAAAGACAACTTCTACCACACCCTAGAGGTAATAGACCACGTGGCAACAAAAAGTGACAACCTATGGTTGCGTTGGGCCGCAGCACTGCATGATATAGGCAAACCTGCCACAAAACGATATGACGAGCGCCTAGGTTGGACATTCCACGGTCATGAAGTACGAGGCAGCAAAATGGTGAGGAAGATTTTCTCCCGCCTGCGTCTACCTCTTGATGGCAAGATGAAATACGTAGAAAAATTAGTACTTCTTCACCTTCGTCCCATTATACTTGCCGAAGACGAAGTGACAGATTCTGCCGTACGGCGACTGCTCTTCGATGCTGGTGACGACATAGACGACCTGATGACCCTTTGCGAAGCTGATATCACCAGCAAAAACGAAGAAAAAGTGCGCCGCTATATGCAGAACTTCCAAATAGTGAGGAAAAAACTCGTCGAACTGGAAGAGAAGGACCGCATACGAAACTTCCAACCACCAGTCAAAGGCGAAGACATCATGAACACTTTCGGTCTTTCCCCATGTCAAGAAGTTGGAATAATAAAAGATGCCATCAAAGATGCCATCCTCGACGGAGTAATACCGAACGACCGTGACGCAGCATGGCAAATGATGTTGGACAAAGCAGCCGAACTAGGCCTACACCCCAAAGAATAACAATTATTAGCACTCTTTTGCTCATCTTAGGACCTACAGCCTCGGGTAAGACAGCCCGCGCCATAGAACTCGCCCAGCATCTGGATACCGAGATTATTTCATGCGACTCACGACAATTCTACTCCGAAATGGAGATTGGTGTGGCACGTCCTTCTCCAAACGAACTGGCTTCAGTACCCCATCATTTTATTGCCTGCCGTTCGGTGCAAGACCCCTATAACGTCTATACTTACCAGCAGGACGCACTCAAACTACTTGACAATTTGTTCCAACAACATGACACTGTGGTAGCCGTAGGGGGTAGCAGTCTATACATCGAGGCGCTCTGCCATGGCATAGCTCTCCTGCCCGACCCCACACCCGAACTGCGTGCCATGCTGCAACACAAACTACACACTGAGGGTGTTGAGAGCCTGCGCTCAATGCTGCGTGTCCTCGACCCAGACTACTACAACCAAGTGGATTTGGCCAATGGTGTCCGTATACAACGGGCCGTAGAGGTATGCATTACAGCAGGAAAGCCATACAGCCAATTAATCCAACAACCGCGACGGCCTCGTCCTTTTTCCATTAAAACCCTTGTAATTGAACGTCCGAGAGAGGAGCTACGCAACCGCATCAACCAGCGTGTAGAGCAAATGATTGCCATTGGTCTTGAATCCGAAGCGCGCAAGCTCTACCCGCTCCGCCACTTAACACCGCTCAACACCGTTGGTTACAAGGAATTCTTTGCCCTTTGGGAGCAACAGAACAATTATTCCAGCTCTCCTTCACCATCCGAAGCAATCAAGCTTAATACTTGGCACTATGCCAAGAAACAACTAACCTGGTTAAAAAAGAACGCCCCCCTACTCAGCACATAAACCACCCTCAAAAAATCATTCAGGTATTCGGGCAAAACCGAATACCTAAATGATTCAATCATTACAAACTAGTGACTAGTAAAGATTAAGGTAATGCTCTACGATACCTTCCAGTCGCTGCTTATCCTTGAAATAGTTATAGGTACTAATCTTAAGCTCCTCGCAAGCCTCCTCGTCACACACCACAGTGCCATGCTGATGCATTTGCAACATACTGGCGGTCCACATATGACTCACACCATACTCAATCATGTGATGCAAAGCACGAGCCTTTTTAGTACCATTGCACAATATCAGCACCTCGCGGGCAGCCATCACAGTGCCTACACCAACAGTAAGGGCTTGTTTGGGCACCTGCGACTCATCATTATCAAAGAAGCGACTATTTGCCTGAATCGTGTTTGTTGTTAAAGTCTTTATACGAGTCCTTGACGACAAGCTGCTCCCAGGCTCATTAAATGCTATATGGCCGTCAGGCCCTATACCGCCCATAAATAGGTCGATGCCACCAGCTTGTTCTATCATCTCTTCATAGCGATTGCACTCTGCTATCAAGTCAGGCGCATTTCCATCAAGGATGTGGACATTTTCTTTTTTAATGTCAATGTGGTTGAAAAAGTTGTTCCACATAAAGCTGTGATAACTCTCCGGATGATTAACATCCAATCCCACATACTCGTCCATATTGAACGTTACAACATTCTTAAAACTGATTATACCTCTTTTATTCAATTCGATAAGATGCTTATAGAGTCCAAGTGGTGAGCTTCCCGTTGGGCAACCCAATACAAATGGCTTCTCAGGTGTAGGGTGGGCATCCACAATCTTTTTGGCAACATAATTGGCTGCCCAGACCGACATCTCATCGTAGTTTCTATTGATTATTACTCTCATTGATATATATTAAAATTAATAGAACAATATTATTTTCAATAATTTATATGTTAAATACTAAAAAAAAGCACCATAAACAGACATGCAAAAATACAAAAAAAAATTTAAATATTCGTAAAAAAAAAATAACAATTTATATCCAAAGTGTACAAAACAACTGACCATAAAAAAAGGCTTCCGCCAATGGCGGAAGCCTGCTATCGGTCTTTTGCAACTAATTACATATTCTTCAAACGCTCGGTTAGCATTGGAACAATTTTATGAAGGTCGCCAACAATGCCCAAATCAGCAACGCTGAAGATAGGGGCAAACTTATCCTTATTGATGGCAATAATGAGTTCGCTCTCCTCCATACCGGCCAAATGCTGAATAGCACCGCTAATACCACATGCCAGATAAAGATTAGGGCGAACCGTCTTACCAGTCTGTCCCACTTGGCGGCTCTGCTCCATCACACCGGCATCCACCATGGCACGGCTGCTAGACACCTCACCACCCAACTCTTTAGCAAGAGCCTCCAACTTGGCGAAACCATCCTTCGTGCCAACACCTCGACCGCCACTGACCAATACTTTTGCCTGGCTGATATCGGTAATGACCTTCTCTTCCTTGACCGTCTTAACAATCTTGACACGGTTAATCTTTTGTTCGTCAAATTGGACCTTATAGTCCACAATCTCACCCTTGCGGCTACTATCGGCAGCCATTTTCTGCATCACACCCGGACGCACTGTCGACATCTGTGGGCGATGATTCTTACATAGGATAGTTGCCATCAAATTGCCACCAAAGGCTGGACGGGTCATACGGAATTCATGCGCCTCGTCATCACTTATCTCCAACTTAGTGGCATCGGCTGTGAGACCCGTAACATTACGTGCCGAAACTCTGGGACCCAAATCTCGCCCAATGGTAGTAGCTCCAATAAGTAGGATACTAGGCTTAAACTCCTTGATTATTTGAGTAACAGCTTGAGTATAAGGCTCGGTAAGGTAAGTAGCCAATAAATCATGGTCAACCACCAACACCTTGTCGGCACCATGCTCTACCAAAGTTTTGGCTTCAGCCTTAATATTTTTACCCAACAGAATTGCAACAACTTTCTCGTTGTTGGCATCAGCCAACTCACGGGCTTTACCTAACAGCTCAAGAGCTACATTCTGAATTTTGCCATCGCGCTGTTCGGCAAATACATAAACGTCTTTATAATCTTGTATATTCATGGCTATTAGATAATATGTTTTTCTTTCAGTTTGTTAATTATCAGCTCCACAGCCTCTTCTGGCGACACTTCATAGGTTTGGCCGGCAGGCTTAAGCTGTTTGGGGAACGACTTAAACACCGAAGTAGGCGAACCAGCCTTACCGATGCGGTCTTCTGGCACATTAATGCGATCGGCACCCCACACCTCCACTTCCTTGTCATAGGAAGTGACTATACCGCTTACGGTCATATAGCGTGGTTGTACGGCACTCGCAAGAGCAGTAACCACACAGGGAGCCTGCATCTGCAAAATCTGATACCCGTCTTCCATCTGCTTGCGGACGGTAAATGTCTTGGTAGCCTCATCATACTGAAGGTCTTCCATATATGACACCTGTGGCAAGTCAAGATGCTCGGCAATCTGAGGACCCACTTGGGCAGTATCGCCATCAATTGCCTGGCGACCAGTAATAATAAGGTCATAATCCATGGTGCGCAGAGCACCTGCTATAGCACTCGAAGTAGCCAAGGTATCGGCGCCGCCAAGCTTACGGTCAGTAAGCAGGATGGCGCGATCAACGCCCATTGCCAAGGCTTCACGCAGGATAGCCTCAGCCTGTGGGAGGCCCATAGTAATAACCGTTACATGGGCTCCATATTTATCCTTCAGCTGCAGGGCAAACTCTAAGCCGCCCTTATCGTCAGGGTTCATAATACTAGGAACACCCTCACGAATCAATGTGCCAGTCTGCGGATTAATTTTCACTTCCGTGGTGTCCGGCACCTGTTTTATACAAACTACAATTTTCATTTTCTTATTATTATGTCGGACTAGCCTAACTAGTCTGACTAGTCTGACTATTATTTAAACAATTTGCCTGCAATAACCATACGCTGCACCTCACTCGTGCCTTCGTAAATCTCGGTAATCTTGGCATCGCGCATCATGCGCTCAACAGGATATTCGCGGGTGTAGCCATATCCACCGTGGAACTGCACGGCCTTAGTAGTCACCTCCATAGCAGTCTCTGCCGCAAAGAGTTTTGCCATAGCAGCCTCTGCACTATAGGGCAGGCCGTTGTCCTTGTTATAATGGGCACGGCGCACCAGCAGACGGGCAGCCTGTACTTTGGTCTCCAAATCGGCCATCTGGAACTGGGTGTTTTGGAACTGGCTGATGCTACGTCCAAACTGCTTACGCTCCTTGGTGTATTTCACCGTCTCATCCATCGCACCCTGGGCAATACCCAATGCCTGGGCAGCGATACCAATACGTCCACCATCAAGGGTCTTCATGGCAAGGCCAAATCCTTTGCCCAACTGCCCCAACTGGCGGTCTTTGGGTATACGGCAATCTTCAAAGATGAGTTCTGTAGTGGCACTACCACGTATGCCCATCTTCTTCTCCTTCTTACCTATACTGAAACCGGGGTCAGTCTTCTCAACTATAAAGGCACTGATACCTTTAGTTCCAAGACTCTTATCAGTCATAGCAATGATGATAAACACGTTGGCGTAACTACCATTGGTAATAAAAATCTTGCTGCCATTGAGCACCCATTCGTCGCCTTCAAGCACTGCTGTTGTTTGCTGGCCTGCTGCATCAGTACCCGCATTGGGTTCTGTCAGTCCGAAAGCTCCAATCCACTCACCACTTGCCAGTTTAGGCAAATACTTCATCTTCTGTTCCTCAGTGCCATTCTCCAAAATAGGCGCACAACAAAGGCTGGTATGGGCCGACAGGATGACACCCGTGGTGGCACATACGCGCGAAAGCTCTTCCACAGCCATACCATACATGATATTTGTGCCACCAGCACCACCATACTGGGTCGGGACGGGAATGCCCATAAGACCTATTTTAGCCATCTTTTTCACCGTCTCCATTGGGAAACGTTCCTCCTCATCGACTTCGGCGGCGAGGGGCTTGACCTCCTTCTCTGCAAATTCGCGAATCATTTGCAGAAAAAGCTGGTCCTGTTTAGTAAAACTGAAGTCCATATTGTTTTGTGTCTAATTCATTAATACATTATTTCACAGCAATAGTTTCAATCTCCACAAGCACTCCCATTGGCAGGCCCTTAACGGCAAAAGCGGCGCGTGCGGGGCAGTCCGTGCTGTAGTACTTGGCGTAGACTTCATTCATAGGTTTGAAATAGTCCATGTCCGCCAACAGACATGTCGATTTCACCACATCTTGGAACGTGAACCCAGCCTCGTCCAATATTGCCTTAATGTTCTGCATCACCTGCTCGGTCTGTGCAGTAATGCCTTCAGGCACCTCCTTGGTGGCGGAATTGATGGGTATCTGACCCGAAATGTAAAGTGTGTTGCCTGCCAAAACGGCTTGGCTGTAAGGCCCGATAGCGGCCGGTGCCTTGGGGGTGTTGATAATCTTCTTCATAGTATAGTATTGATTATTATTTTGTTCTCTATATGCAACAGGGCATTAGTACCCCAATATTTGGAATTGCAAAGATATGATTTTTTTTTCAAATAATAGGTAATCTCATCATGTTTTTTTGCCAATCCTATGTTTTTTTGTATTTTTGCAAACCGATTATGATGCCATTTTCCATCGAATACCTTATCTCTCTGCCATTAACGATTCTCGTTTATTGGCTGAATCTCTCCCAGTTAAGAGGTCTTATTGCTTCTATACGGCTTTTTTCTCTTCTTAGCGGCATATACCACACCAACACTGCCAGACTCCCTATCGAAGTAAACCATCATTTCACATACCACTCTGACACCTCCTCCCCATCCTCCCTACAACGCCTTTTCAATCAATTATCACAACAATCACATTAATTTCGCCCCCAATGTTACTACTCGGAATTATGTCAGGCACCTCACTCGACGGACTCGACATAGCATACTGCGACATCAACCACCACGGCTTTGAACTACTATCGGCCACCACCTATCCCTACACCGAAGAATGGTGTCGACGTCTCTCTACTCTCGAACACGCCACCGCCCTGGAATACGCTCGCGCCGATGTCGAGTTGGGGCATTATATTGGCCATCAAATCAATCGTTTTCGCAACGAACATCCAGGACCCGTCGATGCCATAGCCTGCCACGGCCACACCATCTTCCACCAGCCGCAACTCGGTCTCACCACTCAGATAGGCGATGGCGATGCCATAGCAGCCGAAACCCACCTACCTGTGGTGTTCAACTTTCGCAAGCTCGACGTAGCCCTCGGTGGACAAGGAGCTCCGCTCGTGCCCATTGGCGACAGGCTACTGTTTGGCCAATATGAGGCCTGTCTGAACCTTGGCGGCATTGCCAACATATCGTACGAGAACACCCACCGTCAGCGTGAAGCGTATGACATCTGCCCCTGCAACATGGCATTGAACCACCTAGCACGACTCAACGGGTGTTCCTACGACAAAGATGGGCTCATGGCCAGTCGCGGCATGATAGGCAAACCACTACTTGCCCAGATGAATGCTTTGGAATACTACCGTAGGCCTCTGCCTAAATCGCTTGGCAAAGAGTGGTTTGTGGCGCATATGCTACCCCTACTCGACTCTGGTCTACTTAGTGTCAACGACATGCTGGCCACCACGGTCGAACATATTGCAATACAAGTGACCCATGCAGTTGCTGAGCACAATCTTGGCTCCATGTTAGTCACCGGTGGCGGTGCCAAAAACAAATACCTGATTGCTCGGCTACAGGCTCTCCTACCCAACTGCCACATCACCATTCCCTCCGACAGTATCATCGACTACAAAGAGGCTATCATCTTTGCCCTGCTAGGATTCTTACGCCTTAATAGGCAAAACAACTGCCTTAGCAGTGTCACTGGCGCACTGCATGACAACTGCGGCGGCGACATCGCAGGAATAATACTATAGTTCGCTTCCCGCCATACATCTTGCCACATGTCTACCTCAAGCAGATAGACTATTACCGTATTGTACCTCACTGCTTATAGCATCAATCGCACCTTGTCCTTTTAGCCTCTCCTATTCAATACTAACGGTTGTCAACTAGCAGTGCCCACCTTATAAGAACAATGCTGCCGCAATACCATCGGCATGCAAAAGGCCTTCTGGCGTAGGGCGATAGTGGGTGGAGGTGTCAAATATGAGCCCAGCCTCCACAAAACGTCGTATACCCTCCTGCAAACGCTGGGCAAATGGTGGCGATACCAACCGCTTATCGATTCCATCAACCGTGCGCAATGCGGTCATAACATATTCGTTATGGGCATCCTTCATCGTCAGCTCTTCCTCCTCATGGTCTATCGGTCCCGACATGACGCTGCCGATATATCGTTCCACATCTGCCACATTCCACCTGCGCCTCATGCCGTCGAAACTATGGGCCGCCGCACCCACCCCCAAATAAGGGGTACGGTTCCAATAACGACTATTGTGCAATGCCTTATACCCTGGCATGGCAAAATTGGACACCTCATACTGTTCAAACCCGTGAGCAGCAGCCCAATCAAGCAGGGCATAATAATGGTCAATCTGCTCTGAC
Organism: Bacteroidales bacterium; assembly: GCA_017428115.1. Lineage (GTDB taxonomy): Bacteria > Bacteroidota > Bacteroidia > Bacteroidales > P3 > Colimorpha. The sequence goes on from JAFRRK010000090.1 coordinate 37,307, forward strand.
TCTTCAGCGGGCTGCAAACGCCCTTGCTCAATCTGACGACACAGCATTGTTCCCTCCTCTACCGTAAGCGCATAAGCCGAGAGGTGGCTGACGGGCATCCCTTCGAGCCTATCGAGATTGGCCTTCCAGTCAGAAAGACTTTGATTAGGCAGACCATAGATGAGATCCACGCTCAGTCTATCAAATCCCGCCTCAGCAGCGTTTTCCACCGCAGCAACAGCCTGCAGCGCATTATGCCTGCGGTTGAGCAGACGCAAGTCACCGTCATGAAACGACTGAATACCAATGCTGATGCGGTTGAAGAATTGAAAGCGACTTAGCTCTGACAGATAATCCTTTGTCAAATCCTCGGGATTCGCCTCCAAGGTTACCTCCTGAAGCTGTGATACGTCGTAATTGTCTCGAATAGCCTCCACAATCTTGTCCAACTGGGGCAGCGGCAACAATGAGGGGGTTCCACCGCCAAAATACACCGTTTGCAGCGGATGCTCCATTGAGGAGCTGCGACGGCGCAACTCCTCACATATCGCATCAACATAAGGCTGAGTACTCGCACCCGTGACAGTGGAGTAGAAGGCGCAGTAAGTACACTTACGGTGGCAGTAGGGAATGTGCAGATAGAGCATCTTAAAGACTATGCAATCGGCGTGTCCAAAAGTATGTCGGCAGCTGCGTAAGCAGAAATCTTGTTGTCGAGTATGTCCTGACTCATTTGGGCTATACGCTGTTGCATTCCTGGGGCGTTGAAGAAGCGGTCGCGCAAACCGCTCTCAATAGTCTCGTTCAATATCCGGATATTTTGCTGCTGACGCTTGTGATAAAAGAATCCGTTAGCCTTGGTGAATGCCACATACTCCATCACATTATTCCAAAGTTCCTGCACACCTTGATGCGTATAGGCAGAGCAGAGCATCACCTTAACCGTCCATTGCGAGTCTGGCATCGGAAACAGATGCAGGGCATTGCGATACTGGGTGGCGGCAAGCTCGGCTTTCACAGGGTCGAGGTCGCATTTGTTGATGGCTATCATATCGGCCATCTCCATAATGCCGCGTTTGATGCCCTGCAATTCATCGCCTGTGTTGGCAAGCTGAAGCAGCAAGAAGAAGTCAACCATGGAGTGGGCTGCCACTTCCGACTGTCCCACACCCACCGTCTCCACTATCACCACATCAAAACCTGCCGCCTCGCAAAGTACGATAATCTCGCGGGTCTTGCGGGCCACGCCTCCCAACGAGCCTGCCGAAGGAGACGGCCTGATAAAGGCATTTGGGTCTACCGACAGCTCCTCCATGCGGGTCTTGTCGCCCAATATACTGCCACGCGAACGCTCACTGCTGGGGTCTATGGCCAGCACTGCCACCTTGTGATTGTGGGCGGTGAGATATTTGCCTAAAGCCTCGATGACGGTGCTCTTGCCCGCACCTGGCACACCCGTGATGCCCAACCGTACCGACTTACCCGAATATGGCAGGCAACGCTCAATTACTTGCTGTGCCTTCTGCTGATGATCATGCAGCGTACTTTCTACCAAGGTAATAGCACGACTGAGCATTATACGGTCGCCATGCAGTATACCACTCACCATCTCTTCCACGGTAGGCTCATTACGACGGCGTGCACGTATCTTTTCAAGATAGCTATTATTCACTTGCCCAGGCTGTTTCACGCCCTCTTTAACACTTAGGGCCGATTCATAGTCAAAATTGCTATATAATTTGTTATCTTCTGTTGACATAGACGTATTTATTCAATAATTACACATAACGTAAAAAATTCATTTATAGTATAGATAAAAAATATTTTCAAAAAAAATTTTGCCATATCACAAAAAGTTAGTACCTTTGCACTCGCTTTTCTGAAAGAACAGAGCATTTCTTGGCGGGATAGCTCAGCTGGTTAGAGCGCTGGATTCATAACCCGGAGGTCATCAGTTCAAGTCTGATTCCCGCTACAAAAAATAAAGCTTCGACCACAAGTCGAAGCTTTATTTTTTAACGTACTATACTGAAGGTGCCCGCCTTGGTCTTCCAGTTGCGGTTGCTGCCGTCGATGTATCGCACATAATAGGCATACGCTCCCTGCGGCAGCGGCTTGCCGTTGTAGGTGCCGTCCCACTCCTCGGTGAGGCCGTCGAAATGGGCCAAATGTCTGCCC
>JAFRRK010000091.1 GCA_017428115.1 Bacteroidales bacterium
AAATGCGGTGTTTTTGTGCTTACTTGAAAACATCTACAAAGATACTCATTTTCAGCCACTTGACCAAATTTTTAAAGTTAAAAAAATATAAATAAATTATTGTATATCAAACATATAAATCAAATATTTCCGAAGTATTGACCGTTGACACTGATAAAAGAATCGTATTATGAAACTAGAAGATATCGATAAGTCGCGTGTGCCACAGCATGTGGCAATCATTATGGACGGCAATGGACGTTGGGCGCAGCGTCAGGCTCACCAGCGCATCTTTGGTCACCAACATGCTATGACTGCTGTGCGGCAGGCGGTAGAGGCTGCTGTGGCTAGTGGCGTGAAATATTTGACACTATACACCTTCAGTACCGAGAATTGGAATCGTCCTCAGGAAGAGGTTGATGGTTTAATGGATTTGTTGATTAAGGCTGTGCGAGACGAGACGAAGACGTTGATGGAGAATAATGTGAAGTTGGAAACCATAGGCGATATAGGGCGTATACCTGAGAAGTCGCGTAGCAGGCTGCAAGAGTGTATTCGTGTGACGGCAGGCAACACTGCTATGACTTTGGTGCTGGCATTGAGCTACAGCTCGCGTTGGGAGGTGGCGGAGGCACTGCGAAGTATTTGCCGTGATGCGCTTGAAGGCAAAGTCAAACCTGAAGATATTGGAGAGGAAACTCTGCGCAACTATCTTGTCACTAAAAACTATCCTGACCCCGACTTGCTGATACGTACGGGCGGGGAGCTTCGCATCAGTAATTTCCTATTGTGGCAAATGGCATATACCGAGTTCTACTTCAGTGAGCAGCTTTGGCCCGACTTTCGTCACGAGGATTTTTATGATGCCATATACAACTATCAGAATCGCCAGAGACGTTTTGGAAAGACCGGTGAGCAAGTGGTTGGCAAATAGTGGCACAAAAACTGATATTGGGGCTGGCTAGAAAAAAATGCACTTGATGTATAATAAAAAGGACGATGTGGAGTTATTATTGTCTAAGTGCGAAAAGTGTCCAGTGCTTTTTGTGCCTTTTTGAGTACCCTTTATTGAAGAGAATAGATGAAAAAAGTTTTTAATATCTTACCGTTACTGCTATTGTTAGTGTTCTCGTATCGTGGCACTTCCCAAGTGGTCATAGGCAATAATGAATACGACATAGACTATCTTACTCCTAAAGAATATGAGATAGGAGGTATCACCTTTGTGGGGGCTGAAAACTACGACACCCGTATGATATTGCTGGTGGCGGGGTTGCAGGTTGGCGACCAGATACGCGTGCCAGGTGACAAGCTGGCAACGGCAGTAGATAGATTGTGGAAGCAGGGGCTGTTTGAAGATGTGCAAATATATGTTACTCGTATACAAGATAACAAGATTTTTTTCGAGATAGAGTTGCGCAGCCGTCCCAAGCTGTCGCGCTTCGCGCTTAGAGGGGTGAAGAAAAGTGAGGACACCAAACTGCGTGAAGAGATGAAGATAGCCGTGGGCGATGTGGTGACCGAGAACCTGCTGACTACTGCTAAAAACCGTATCCGCGCATTCTATCTGGAGAAAGGGTATACCAATGTGTCCGTCACCACCAAAACTGCAGTGGACACAGCATCGGAAGTCAAGGATGGAAGGGTGTTGGTTGACTTTATTGTCAAACCAGGTAAACGTGTGAAGATTGACTCTATCGTATTTGTGGGCAATGACAGCATCAGTAGCAACAAACTGCTACGCAAGATGAAGAATACCCATGACGTGAACTATTGGAAAAAACTATATGTGTGGACGAAAGGGTTCTGGAAGACCTCTAAATATCAAGAGGCAAATTTTGCAGAAGATTTGGAGAGTATTATCACGTTCTATAATGAAAACGGCTATCGCGATGCCCGTATAGTATCAGATACTGTCTATTTGGTAAAGTCAAACCAGGATGATAAACGCGACTATCTGAGGGCTGAGATAAAGATACACGAAGGACACAAGTTCTATTTCCGCAACATCACCTTCTCAGGCAATACTATTTATCCCTCCGACCTGCTTGCTAAGCACCTTCGCATTGAGAAGGGTGACCCATATAATCGTACACTTTTGGATCAGAACATCATATATAATCCATCGGGTACTGACATTAGTTCGATGTATATGGACAATGGCTATCTGTTTTTTGAGGCCAATCCAGTGGAAGTGGGGGTGGAGAACGACTCTATTGATATCGAAATCCGCATTAAAGAGGGGAAGCAGGCACGCATACGCAACGTTATTGTTGAGGGCAACACCCTGACTAACGACCGTGTTATTATGCGTGAGTTGCATACCCGTCCGGGCGATTTGTTCAGCCGCGATGCCATATTCCGCAGCCGTCGCGAATTGGCTCAGCTCGGCTATTTTAAGGAGGAGTCTATCATGCCTGATGTAAAACCCAACCCGAAGGACGGTACGGTGGATGTTGTCTACAAGGTGGAAGAAGGCAACACTAGCACTATTAATTTGCAGGGTGGATATGGAAGCAAGATGTTTATTGGACAGTTAGGACTGTCTCTGAATAATTTTTCAGCACGTAATATCTTTAACAAAAAAGCTTGGCAACCATTGCCGGTAGGCGACGGGCAGAAACTGTCGTTCACGGCCGCCACCAATGGCACCTACTATGTGGCAGTGAATGGTTCTTTCACCGAGCCGTGGCTTGGTGGAAAACGCCCACAGTCGTTGAGTGTGCAGTTATACTACAACTTATACAGCAACGGCTGGGTAGTGAACAAGACCGATTCACGCTATGGCTCTCTGCGTCTGTTGGGTGCCAATGTCTCATTCGGTAAGAGGCTGAAATGGCCTGATGACTATTTTATTCTGTCACACAACTTGTCGTTCCGACGCTACAATATGGATAACTACAACTATGGCAACTTGTTGTTCTCGGATGGCGTGGCTAATGATTTGGCTTATACATTAACCCTCAGCCGTAACTCTCTCGACTCACCATTCTATTCTCGTAGTGGCTCCGAGGTGTCGGTGTCGGCATCGGTTACTCCACCATATTCTGCATTGAATGGTCGCGACTATTCCGCGGCAACTGACCAAGAGAAGTATAGGTGGTTGGAATATTACAAGTTAAATATTCGTTCCTCATGGGTGCTTAATATTGTGGGTGATGTGGTGCTCAACGCCCGTGCCCGTTTTGGGTGGATAGGCCATTATAACAACGATATAGGTACCTCGCCTTTTGGACGTTACTATCTGGGTGGCGATGGATTGCAGGCTTGGATGATCGACGGTCGCGAGGTGGTGCCTTTACGTGGTTATGATAACAACTCGCTGAGTTCAAATACGGGTGCTGCAATCTTCGACCGCTATACGTTGGAAATCCGTCAGCCCATCATCGAAGGGGGAGCCACCACTATTTGGGTGTTGGGCTTCCTTGAAGGTGGTAACAGCTGGGATAGTTTCAAGAAGTTCCAGCCATTCAGTATGTATAACTCCGCTGGATTTGGTGTGCGTGTGTTTATGCCCATGCTTGGCCAGATAGGTGTTGACTGGGGCTATGGTTTCGACGGTGGTGCATTAGGCGGGTCGCATTTCCACTTCAGCATTGGACAGAGCATTGACTAAATAATAAAAACATGCGCAATATACTCACCATCGTTTTGTTGTTATCGCTAGCTTTCTCTGCTTCGGCACAGAAGTATGCCTGTGTCAATACCGACTATATTATGCGCAGCATGCCAGAGTACAATCAGGCGTTGACTAAGATAAACAAGTATATTGAAGAGTGGCAACAAGAGCTGCAAAACAAGCAGCAGGAGATAGACGAGTTGCGTCAGCAATACCAGCAGGAAGCCTATCTGCTGCCAGATAATCTTAAGCAACGTCGTCAAGATGAGTTGCACAACAAAGAGACTGAGTTGCGTTCGTTGCAACGTCAACGTTTTGGGACAGGTGGCGACCTTGAGCAGAAGCGTGCTGAATTGATGAAGCCTGTGCAAGATCGTGTCTATAACGCTATCGAACGTGTGGCACGTGAGAAGAACTATGCTTTTGTTTTCGACAAGTCGGGCTCGGCAACGGTGCTATATGTCAGTGAGAAATACGATATTAGCAATCAGGTATTGGAGATGTTGGGCGTAAAGCCTGGTGCCGCGGCGGAGAGTGGCGGCATCAATTCTCCAGCCTCCGGTGCTAAGAATGATAGGGGAGGCTCATCTGAGGCGGGGGTACGCAGGCCCGCCAACGATCGCAAGGAAAAGCTTAGATAATTGAAATAAACAAAATAACAAATATCATCAAAATGAAAAAAGGATTTATCGTTGTAATGGTAGCAATGCTTGCCTTCGGAGGCAGCGCTATGGCTCAGAAGAACATCAAGCTCGGTCACATCAACTCGAATGAATTGATGCAGATAATGCCTGGCCGCGACACCGCCATGGCTCTTCTGCAGAAAGATGTAGAAGATGCCCAAGCTGAGCTGGAAGCCATGAAAAAGGAGTATGAGACACGTGTGAACGACTATTTGGCTAAGAAAGATCAGCTCTCCGAGCTTATCCGTAAGACCAAAGAGAGCGACATTCAGAATATGGGTGCTCGCATTGAAGAGTTCCAAGCAAATGCCCAAAAGCTTCTCGAGGAGCGTCAAGAGGCTCTCTTGAAACCTATTGTGGATCGCGCCAAGGCTGCTATCGAGGAGGTGGGCAAAGAGAATGGCTATACCTATATTTTCGATGCAGGTGTGGGAGCTGTCCTCTATTCGCAGGATAGCGATGATATCATGCCTCTTGTCAAGAAGAAACTCGGTCTAAAATAATAAGGTTAGAATAATTGAGAGTTGAGAGCTGAGAATTGAGAGGTGCCGACAGCGGTAGCCAATTCTCAATTCTCAACTCTCAATTCTCAATTTTATAAGTATATGTTGGTTAAGACATTTGGCAGTGCCATCATGGGTGTAAGGGCATTGATGGTAACTGTGGAGGTGAGTGTGGAGGTAGGGGTCAATTTTGCTATTGTGGGATTGCCCGACAATGCTGTGCGTGAGAGCCAGCAACGTATTGCCACCGCTATCAGCCAATACGGTTTTCATATCCCAGGCAAGAGGGTGGTGGTGAATATGGCTCCTGCTGACATCAAGAAAGAAGGCGCCGCATACGATCTCACAATCGCCATTGGCATCTTGGCGGCAAATGGCAATATACGTGCGGATGAGCTAGAAAGATATGTTATTATGGGTGAACTCTCGCTCGACGGTAGTCTGCGTCCTATTAAAGGAGTGTTGCCCATAGCCATTGAGGCACGCAGACAGAAGCTTAAGGGCATAATCCTACCCCAAGAAAATGCACGAGAGGCTGCTATTGTCAACAATCTTGAAGTATATGGAGCCGACAATGTGAAGCAGGTCATTGACCATCTCAATGGGGAGAAGCCCTTGGAACAGACCATTGTCGACACCCGTGCCGAGTTTGCTAGCCATCTTAATCAATATGAATATGATTTTGCCGATGTCAAAGGTCAGGAAAGCATCAAGCGAGCCTTGGAAATAGCTGCTGCCGGTGGCCACAATGTCATTATGATAGGACCTCCTGGGTCGGGCAAGACTATGTTGGCCAAACGCATTCCCTCCATTTTACCTCCTCTCAGCTTGGAGGAGGCCTTGGAGACTACACAAATACACAGTGTTGCTGGCAAAATGCGCAAGGAAGACTCGCTTATTGCCGTTCGACCCTTCCGTTCGCCCCACCACACTATCTCTGACGTGGCTCTTGTGGGTGGTGGTACCAATCCCCAGCCAGGGGAGATAAGCTTGGCGCACAACGGAGTGCTCTTTCTTGACGAATTACCCGAGTTCCGCCGTCAGGTGCTTGAGGTGCTGCGTCAGCCCATGGAGGAACGTCGAGTTACCGTCTCTCGTGCAAAGATGACTGTGGACTATCCCGCCTCCTTCATGCTCATAGCGGCCATGAACCCATGCCCCTGCGGCTACTATAACCATCCTACCGTCGCATGTACCTGCCCTCCTGGGGCTGTTAGGAAGTATATGGGTAAGGTGTCAGGCCCTTTACTCGACCGTATAGACTTACAGGTAGAGGTCGTTCCTGTCCCCTTCCGCGAGCTGGCTGAGAAAAAACCTGGCGAGCCAAGTGCCGTTATCCGCGAGCGGGTCATTGCCGCCCGAGTCATACAGTCTGAACGTTTCAAGGGACATCCCGGCATCCATTGCAATGCGCAGATGGGCAGCAAGCTATTCCAACAGTATTGTGTGCTCGATGCCCCCTGCCAGGAACTGATGAAGACCGCCATGGAGCGTCTAGGACTCTCAGCACGTGCCTACGACCGCATCCTCAAGGTGGCCCGCACCATTGCCGACCTCGAAGCCGCCCCCAACATCACCACCACACATCTCTCCGAGGCTATCACCTATCGTAGCCTCGACCGCGACAGCTGGGGACAGTAGAAAAGTGTAGCAAACGATGACTAGGCATAACCAGATACAAATCTCTGAATGCCAAAGTAGCTTTACAGTTGAGCCAAGACAACAAAGAAAACCAATAATAGCCGAAACACCCATGAAACGTCTGCTTCTCACCTTGCTCTTATTGCTCCCTTTCTGTATGGTGGCAAACGACGGTGTATACTATGCCAATGGCAACCACCTTATCCCCATCACTGAGACAGATATTAGCGTCCGCAAAGAGGTGCTTACCATCACCCGTGTGGGCGACCGGTTCCATGTGGATGTCTACTATGAGTTCTATAATCCTGGCAAGGCCAAAGACCTCCTAGTCGGCTTCGAGGTGGCAGACCCCTACCCCTGTTATGACCCTGCTGTTTATGAAAAGGCAATGCCCAACCACCCATTTATTTACGACTTCACCGTGGAGATGAACAGCAAGCTCCTTGCTTACGAAGTGGCGCACGTGGATTATTTCAAGCCCAGTATTTGGAAAGAGCGCACAGGCCTGCCCGAATATTACAGTAATGGCAGTTTCCAAACTATCGATGTGGGGAAATATCTAGATACCTTGCGCGATTCTGAATACTATGGGAGTGCGGGTATCTGCTATGCCTATCACTTCAATGCCCATTTCCAGTCCGGCCTCAACATCATCCACCACACCTATCGCTACCAAGCCTCCGTCGTGGCGGGCTACAGCTACTATCTCCCTTATGTCCTCACTGCTGCCAACCGTTGGGCAAATCACCAAATTGACGACTTTACCCTCATTCTCGACATGGGCGACCGACAGACGTTCTACATCCCGTCCTACTTTTTTGACTCCCTCTCCGAGTGGCAGATACAAGGTGCGGGACGTATGAATGAACGCCCTTCAGAGATAAATGGCATGAAACCTACTGCCACGTTTCACGTCAGGCATGGCAAGGTGCTTTTCCACAAGACTGACTTTCATCCGCAGGGTGAACTCGACCTCTATAGGCCAGCACTGGACCTCCAATATTCGGTTGATGAGATTTTCAATGCGTGTCGCGAAGGGTATAACTACTATTGGTACCTGCCGAGTAAGAAAGACACGTTCACCCCCGCCCAACGCCGCATTCTCCGCAACCTCCCCTTCGCCCAACGAGGCTACTGCTTTAAGAATGCCTCGCTGCAGGCCTTCTACAACTCTACCGACTGGTATGTCCCCGACAGCACCTATGTCCCCGACCTCGAAACCCTTCCTCCCGACGAACGCAAGTGGATTCAGTTCTGGTCAGAATGACCTAACTATAGTAGAGTTTGGATTAACCCCTCACGAAATAACTTTATTAGTCATAATCTTATTATCTGGCAATGGCAGACAAGATAAAAACAATGAGTATCAAATGTTTCTACATAGTGGGAATGGCTCTAGCCTTAATGTCGTGCGGCCATAACGGAAAGGGTTGTATCGACCCGCGCGACACTGTTCAAGTGCCTGAAGGTCTTTCGGGCGAGGACAGCATAGCCTATATTGAGAACATGGTCATTCAAAGTCCTATCTCCGCTGACGACCTATTAGGGTTGGCAGAGGTGCATTCGCTCGAAGAGTGGCTTTTCAACTACAACAACTTTGACCGTGCCGCAGAAGCCCCCGAATATGCCAACAACTTCCTTGCCACTCGGCGAGACTCATGCGCCATGCGCCTTGCCAACCGCTTTATGCGGATGCACCATTTGGTTAACGAAAACGGCGATGCCATGGACGAATTGCAATGGGCCGTGGCGGTCAATGCCATCCTCGACAACTTCCGCGCCGAAATGCCCGAGGTGGTTCCCGATTCCGCCCTCGACGAAATTGAGCGTGTGATGGATAAGTTCTCTTCCACCACCCAGGCCGAAATGAACATGGAATCTTATGTCTTGTCAGCGGTTGACTACTATAAGACCATAGAAGCCTACCGTCAGTGGCTTGAGGATGTTCCAATAAATCTTAAACCCTTGGCACAAGAGGAATATAGAGCCTGGCATGCCCTCAACAAGGCCCGTTTTACTCTCTGGCGTGATGTCTCATACCAGCAAGAACAGTATAGTATGAAACCTATGGAAATTGAAGGTTACTACATGAACCTTTCGCAGAACCGCCGTGCCGAACTCGCTGTTGAGCGTTCCATTGTCCTTGGTGGAAAAACTTACTGTCAACAGGGTCGCACAGTCAACTCCAAACAATGGGAAGACTGGATTGCAAAAAGTTCCGTCCCCCAAGACATCGACCTGCTTGTAGAATTAGAAATGGAAGATCTCATCCCCGACAAAAGTACCGTCGATGAACTTGTCAGCCAACTCAGAACAACATTCTCTCGTTGGCTTGCTGCCCGTCAGGTTTTCGCTGCTGCTCTGCCAGAGGATCGTGGTAAATCCTATGACAATCTTACAGCTGACATCCATTGCCGCATGGTGGGCAAACTCCGGTCAATCGTCCCCTTAACCAAGTAATAATTCCGCTGAATAATATGAAAAGAAGAACTTTGCTATATGTTTTCGTGTCATTGCTGCCTATCTTGTTGGTGGCGTGTTCCAACAATGGAGGCAGCAAGGTGGATGACACCACCGACACTCTGGCTGCCCTGCAGCAGGACACCGCGGCTGTACCTACCCAGTGCATTGCCATCGACATCGAGACACTGAAAGCCCCCGACAAACCCTTACCAACGGTTGGCTACGATAAGATTATATCCGAAATAATGTACGATATGTCCGAGGAGAAGGCACAAACTGTGGCGCACAACCGCTGCACACAGCCTTTAGTGCAGCTCCCTCATCCCTTCTTCGATGGTATGCATCAGGCATACGCTGACCACCGGCCTTTTGTGCTCTCGCCCGATGCCGTATGGCTGCTCATATGTCAGGGTTTCTCCTATCATGTCAACTTCAACGCCGAGGCACTGCGTCATCTGTTCGTGGACTTCGAGGGCAAGAAAACACTTATCGTTGTCAGCAATGGCATCAGTCTCGACAACCCCAACAGCCCGTGGGAGCGTTACTTCCCCCAGTTTACCAATCAGATAGCAACGTATGTGGGCGACAGCCTTGTCAACACACTCACCTGCAACTTCTCCACCTCCACTGCCGTCACCCGCACCGCCTCTCAAATCACCATCATGTCCGCCATGCAGGAGTTTTTTAACTACAAGATGTATGAAATCTGCGGCATCCCACAGGTCATCCTTGAAGGTACCCCGCAGGACTGGCACAGCATTGTCGAGCGCACCGAGGCCCTCCGCAAGTACCAGCTCTATTGGTGGGTAGACGAACTTCTGCCCATCCTCCGTAAAATAGAAAAAGCCGCCAACGGCGAGGTGGATACCGAGTTCTGGCACGGTATGTACAAGCAGCATGACCTTAAGCACGAGATGTGCGGCGACCCATATTACCTTGCCGACGGCTGGATAGTGAAGCTCTTCCCCTACGATGACGACAAGCGTCGAAACGACTTCAAAGGAATCCGCGACGGTGCCTACAACCTCCCCGCCGAGATTGTTTCTGCCCCCTTGGAGTTCACCGACATCAATAACAAGAAACACGACCTCACCCTCTGGACAGGCTTCGTAGGTCTCACTCAGGACAGCACGACCTTTGCCCTCCGTCCCGAGATAGGCTGGTTTATTACAAAGAAAAAGTAATTCTTCTAACACATGAAACATATTAAACTATTCTTTTTTGTCATACTGTGCCTTCTGGCATCAGTGACCATTCATGCCCAGCAGGTGTCGAGCGACACTTGGCAGAGCCTTCAGGTAGTATTCTCCCCCCAAGAGTTAAGCTTTGGAGAAGCTGCCATCGATGGGCAGCAGTTCACCACCATCATGTTTGATGGCTATATGCCCTCCGCAGTCGTGGGTGCCCCCTCTCTGCCCACTTTCTCACGGCTGATTGAGGTGCCGTTCTGCAAGGGCTTTGAGGTAAAAGTGACCCAAGTCACTTACGACACCATTCAACTGCGTGGGGCAAGGCTCATGCCCGTCCAGCCCTCGCGCAGCAAGTTGGACACCACTACACCTCACTTGATTATCGACAACAAGCTTTATTCAACAGATGCGTTCTATGGACAGAAAGAGGCCTCTGTGGAGCCTGTAGGCATAGCCCGCGACCGCCGTCTGGCACGCCTCCAGTTCTCGCCCGTAAGGTACAATCCCGTGCGCGGACAACTCATTGTCTGCCGACATGCGGTGGTGACTGTCAGATATAAGAGTCCAGACAAAGATGCATCCATCTCCCTCTTCAACCGCCATCATTCGCCTGCGTTCTCTATTGGCAGTGGGGTGATGAACAACCTTTACCCCAAGTCGGTGCGCACGTCGGCACCTATTCGTTACCTCATAGTAGCCCACAGTTCCTTCCGCGGGCAGCTCGACAGCTTTGTGCAGTGGAAACGTCGCAAAGGCTACCTTACCGACATCGTCTACACCGACTCTGCCGCCGTAGGCACTACCACCACTTCCATCTCCTCCTACATCCGTAGCCAATACACCAACGCCACGGCCGCCAATCCCGCCCCCACATTCCTCCTCATCGTGGGCGACCACGAGAAAGTGCCCGCCTTTACAGGTACCACCTCATCCGACCATATTACCGACCTGTACTACATCAGCTGGACTGCGGGTGACAATATTCCCGACTGCTACTGCGGCCGTTTCTCGGCACAGAATGCCGGCCAGCTCACCCCTCAGATTGAGAAGACCCTCATGTACGAGCAGTACACCTTTGCCGACCCCTCCTTTCTCGACCGCGCCGTGCTTGTCGCTGGTGTGGACGGGGGCAATTCGGGCGACTATGGCTATACCCACGCCGACCCGGCCATGGACTATGCCGCTACCCATTACGTCAATACCACACAGGGGTTTTCGCAAGTGCACTATTTTAAGAACAACACCTCGATTGTCCCAACCGCCCCGGGGGTTGTCATTGGCAGCAGTGCCTCGTCCAATTCAGCCACAGTACGCAACTACTATAACCAAGGGGCAGGCTGGATAAACTATTCCGCCCACGGCAGCGCCACCAGTTGGGGTACGCCCAATTTCACCACTTCGCATATCAACACTATGACCAATACCCAGAAGTTTGGCCTTATGATAGGCAATTGCTGCCTGACCAACAAGTTCGAGAATACTACCTGCTTTGGCGAGGCCCTTTTGCGCAAGAACAACTACTGCGGTGCCGTGGGCTACATAGGCGGCAGCAACAGCACCTATTGGTACGAGGATTTCTATTGGGCGGTTGGCCTGCGCAGCAGCATCGGCCCCTCCATGTCGATGGCGTATAATGCTGCCAACCTCGGTGCCTACGACCGCCTGTGCCACACCCATGGCGAACCCTACAGCAACTGGGTGCTTACGCAGGGCGGTGTGATGATGGCAGGCAATATGGCTGTCGAGGGTTCCACTTCTTCGCGCAAACTCTATTATTGGGAGATATATCATCTGATGGGCGACCCTTCGGTGATGCCCTACCTTACCCAAGCCTCGCTGATGGCTGTCACAGCCCCTTCATTTCTTGTCAGGGGTGCAACGACCCTCTCTGTTTCGGCAGTGCCATATGCCTACGTGGCACTTACCGATACCCTTTCCCACACGCTGATAGCCTCGGCCTATGCCGACAATGCGGGAGTGGCGGTACTCGCACTTCCCCCAAGCCTGCCTGTGGGTGGTTACGAGCTGGCTGCCTCGGCCCAACAGTACCGCATATCCTTTACCCCTCTGTCGGTCGTCAGCCCGAGCGGTGCCTACCCTGTGGTGGCCGAAACCAATGCATTGATGCCCCTCGATGCCGGTAACACGGTGCCAGTGGCATTTACGCTGGTCAATCTGGGTGACAGCACGGCTTACAATGTTTCATTCACTGCTGTTGCATCCGACACCACTGCCCTTGCATTCTATCCTGCAGGTGTCCCGGTCGATAGTCTGCAGCCGGGCGACTCTGTTTCGGTTGTATGGCATGCCATTGTGGGGCAATCCGTTGAGGACGGAACGGTACTTCCTGTTACCTTTTCGACTGTTTGGTCGGGGAGCAGTGTACTCAATACTGCTGTCTATAGCTGGGTTTTAAATGCCCCCAACATCTTGTTCGACATTGCGGTTGGCGACGGCAATATCCTTCCGGGCCAGGGCGACACGCTCATCGCCCTTCTTGTAAACAATGGCCATGCTACACTCGATTCTTGCCGCCTGATGCTTTCCTCGCCTACACGCCTTCTTTCCGTTGGCACAGGGGAGGTCGACAGCTCGTCCCTTTTTTCACTTATGCCCGGTGATGCCATTCTTTTCACTTTCCCCATCCATGCCGACAGCCTGTTGCCGTCAGGTATCGAAGTGCCTCTCATGCTCTCATTGACACAGTCGCACACCGGCACCACGTTCCATTTGTATATAGGAACTAATTTCGTGGAGAACTTCGAGGGTGGTGTGTTCCATACCGGTGGGTGGACACAGGGTTACTACCCATGGACAATTGTCAGTTCAGGAGCCTATGCTGGCAATTATTGTTTGCGTTCCTCTTCCATAGGCCACCTTCAGACGGCTGAAATCAGTGTTCCTGTAACCCTCACCACTGCCGACAGCATCAGTTTCTATTACAAGGTGTCGTCTGAGGAAAATTACGACAAGTTCCATTTCTATATCGACAATACCGACCTCGTTACAGAGTCGGGCGAGGTGGGGTGGACCCGCGCCGCATTCCTTGTCCCTGCCGGAAGCCATACCCTTAGGTTTACTTATGCCAAGGACGTTAGCGTAATCCGCAACAGCGACTGTGCATGGATTGACAATATTTCATTTCCCCACGAAATCCGCCCGGCGGTGTTCCGTAGCGACCATTTGTGTGTGGGCCGCCCTTACATCATCGCGGGCGATACGGTTAATACCAGTGAGGCTGCCTCGGGTGCGTATGTCGACTCTTCGGATGCCGATACCATGGTATTTGTAAACTACACCGTTCACCCCACATACTCCTTTGCCGACAGTCTGGAGGTATGCGACAGCATTACTTGGAACGACAGCACCTATTTCTCTTCCACCCAGGGAGAATTTTCCTTACAGAGTGCTTTTGGTTGTGATTCCCTTGTGTTGCTCCATCTCACGGTGTACCGGTCGTCTTTTATGGAGGATTCCATTGTGGGCTGCGACTCCGTATCATGGCTCGGCACAACGTATACCGCTACAGCTGACTTTTCCGAGACGCTTGCCACCGTTAATGGATGCGACTCCATGACTGTGCACCACTTGATAGTCAACCATTCGGTTGTTGATACAATCTACGATTCCATTTCGGCCGACAGTTACCTTTGGAACGATTCTACATATGCACTTCCGGGTACTTATGTGCAGTATTTCTCCACCGCCCAGGGGTGCGACAGCACTGTAGTGCTTGTCCTCACCTTTGAGAATGGGCACCAGTCTATCCCCACTCAGGCGTTTGCGGGAGCGGTAGGCGTATTTCCCAACCCCACATCCGGGCAGTTTACTATCGATGCCGACAGGGTGCTGGGTATAGGTGTGTACGACAATATGGGGCGTCATGTGGCAACCCTTCAAGGGTCATCACAGTTCGATATCTCACATTTGCCAGCGGGTACTTACCTGTTGCAAATCAGGCTACCTGATGCAGTTTGTCTTACTAAGATAGTAAAGAAGTGATTGGGTAATTGCGAGAATGCGTGAATGTGTTAACCGGTTAACACATTCACGCATTCTCACATTCCATTATGCATGCAAGTTATCGTTCAATTTCCACAGCGGGCCAGCCGTAGTCTTGATAGTAGCGGTAGGGGAGGTTGTGGCGTTTGACATAGTAGCTGAGTTGCCCTTGGCGGACAGTTTCGCGGAGTCGCTCGTTGGAGCGGATATTCTGGTATATGTCGTAGTAGTCGCCGAAGATGCGTCGGGCGCTGGCATCGTTGCCTGCACCGTCTACAGTCTGGTTGAACGAGGTTACCCGATACTTGCCGCCATCCTTGCTCAGGGTCATACAGCCAGAGTGGTTGCCGCCTGAGACACACTTCAGTGTGTCGCCGTTCGGTGTATACCAGAATACCCAAAAGTCGCCCATAAAGAGTTCGTCCTCTTCATGCACCATTATCTGCATGGGGATGCAGATTTCGCCTTTCAGGTAGTGTTCGCCTATCTCGGTAACGAGGTAGTCGCTGATGGCGTCGCGCACAGCCTCTTCGCGGTGGTTGATGGCAATATGGCGGATGCAGTCGGCCTTGTGGCCATCGAAGTCGGACATCAGCCATTGGCCCTCCACCCGTTCCATATAGAGCTTGTGCTCTTCGATGTCGGTGGTAGAGTCGAAGGAACCGTCCTCCCACTTTTGCCGGACGCAGATGGTGGCCACAGCGTGGTCTTCGTCGGTTGGTTCAACAGATGTGACTGTGTAGTCGGCTATCGTGCCACCGTTGCCGGTGACGAAGTAGTATAGCCATTCGTGGTCCATGGCCTCAAATTCGGGCAGGTGGTTGAACATGGTGTCCAATACGGCGTAGAAGTCTGCCGTCATGTAGTCGCGCGCCTCTTCCCGAAGCTCGTGGTCAGGGATGTAGCGGCACAGCTCTTCGGCACGCTGTTTTAGTTTCTCTTCGTTGTTTGCACATGCTGTCAGCAAAAGGGCGGCGAGCGCAATGGTGAGTGTTTTTTTCATTATTCTTATTTTTTATCGGTGAGTTTTTACTTCAAATAACTTTGCAAAGATACAATCTTTTGCCGATACCGACAAGAATAATATTGTTTGATTTGTGTAATTGCTGCTTAGGGGGGCTTCTATTAATTGCCTCGAAGAGGCACACTCTCAATAACCCCGCACGTAGTGTGGGGATAATAAGCAACATAGAAACAGCGTCCCGGAGGGACGCGCTCTCAAATGAGAATTACTAGAAGTTGCCTTAGGTTACAATAAAAGGCGTGGCAGAGTGCGTTTGCATCTCCGTCACGCCCTGAGGCTAAGGGTGAAGCCGTGGCTTTAGATCAGTTCATCAGGCGGCTCTCGCCCCATGTGTACTGGGGGTAGGCTTTCTGCAGATCTTTGGCCGAGCCTTTAACCCCGCTGCCACCGCTGGTTGCAAACACGCAGAGTACCTTGCCGCTCAGGTTGTGGGCCTCGATAAAGGTGTTGATGATGGTCGGCGCGGTGTACCACCAAATGGGGAAGCCAATCCATACGGTGTCGTATTCGGCTATGTTTCTACAGGTGTTTTTGATGGCTGGACGCGATGCCTTGTCCTGCATCTCCTTGGTCGAGCGGGACTGCTTGTCGCGCCAGTCGAGGTCGGCTGAGGTGTAGGGTACTGCGGGAGTGATCTCGAATAGGTCGGCACCTTTCTCTTTTGCCAGTTTATGGGCTGCGGCCTTGGTGGTTCCAGTGGCCGAGAAGTAGGCCACAAGCGTACGTTTCATTTCCTTTTTCTCCTTTCCGTTTTGTGCATAGGCGGTGCTGCCCATCAGCACTGCCACCATGCATACTATTGTTGCTATGCGTTTCATTGTTATGTTGATATTAAAAGGTGATGTTGCATTCAATCAATTTTGACAAGAGTATACTGGCGTGTGCCAAGTCCAATCTGTTCGGCATACTCCACTGTGTGCGTGCCATGCAGTTGGTTGATGCGGTCGACAAGTGGCTGGGCGTTGTCCGACGGGGTGTCCTCGTGGTTGAAAACAAGATCCAGGCAGGCTTGGTCCAAAGCCACGGGGTCGGTCGAGGCCAGGATGCCTATGTTGGCCATGCGCGGAGTGGCAGGGTGGCCGTCGCAGTCGCAATCTACCGAGAGGTTGTTCATCACGTTGATGTATATGATGTCGCGCCCTTCTTGTTTGAAATAGTTGTGTACGGCCTGAGCCGCTGCGGCCATCGATTCGAGAAAGCCGTCCTGGTCGTTGCTCATCCATTGGGTGGTGCTTCGGCCAGCTGAGTGGATATAGAGTTTTCCTCTGCTCGAGGCCACACCGATCGACTGGTTTTTGAGCACACCGCCAAAACCACCCATGGCGTGTCCTTTGAAGTGGGCGAGGTTAATCATGAAGTCATAGTTGGCAAGATGCGAGTCTACAATGTCATAGCGAATGTGTGACGAATCGGCCACGGGCAGGCGCATGTCGCCCTCTTCGTCCATTATGTCCACTGTGGCAATCGTGTTATAACCCCTTTCGGCAATGGCTTTGCGGTGGCGTGCGGTGGTGCTGCGGCTGCCGCCATAGGCTGTGTTGCACTCCACCAGGTTGCCGCCTACCAGCCGCACCAGGTCGCCTATCAATTCGGGACGCAGGTGGTTGCTCTGGCTTGACTCGCCGGTGGATATCTTCACTGCCACTCGTCCATGAGTCGGCACACCGAGGGCTTTATATATTTTCACAAGCCCCTCTGCACTGATGTCGCTGGTGAAGTATACTGTTGCCTTAGCCGTCGTATCCGCTTGGGGATTGTCCTGCACGGGTGCATTCTTGGCACAAGAGGCCATGCAAATCGTTAGGCACAACACCAAATACATTATCTTTATCATATTCAGCCCTCCGCTATTTGTTTTCACCAAAAGCCTTGCCCAGTTTCATGCAGTCGCCCACCACGTCGCCAGTGCGCAGGTACTTATAGGTGGGCATCTCGAAGAGTACTGGCTTCAGCTTTGCGTAGTCGGGTCTTCCTTGCTCATCGAGTTTGTCCTCTTCCACATACGTACCCAGTATGGCGCAAATGTAGTTCTTGAATCCGTCAATCTCGTAAGTGTCTATCACCTCGCACTCCATTGCCAGCGGCGACTGCTCAATAATGGGCATCCCAGCTTCGCCTAAGTGATAGTCGAACAGACCCGACTTGTCCACCTTTGCCCCACTTACCGTGCCGGTGTAGTCGGCTGCCGCAAGGAAAGATTCGTCTATAATGTTCACCGAGAACCGCTTTACAGCATCTATAGCCTTCACACTATAGTGTGCCGAATGTACGCTCAGCAGCAGTTTGGAGTGGCTTACTATGCCCACATGGGCCACCAGCAGCCAGTTTACTTTCCCTCCTTCTCCAACTGTTCCTACCACCGTAGCTGGTGTGGGATAGAGTGCCAGTTTCTGTCCGATGTTATGTTTCATAATGATATAATTTACTTCAAGTTCTCATTAAAAAAGTCCGCCATCTTGTCGTAGGGAACGACGCCCGCCTCGTCATCAT
>JAFRRK010000092.1 GCA_017428115.1 Bacteroidales bacterium
CCTCCGACGTTACTGCCACCCCGGCCCAGGGCCAGCTGGGCAGCCCGCAGTATCAGGTGCATGGCGCCACCTTCAGCAACTCCACCACCGATGTCTACACCATCAGCACCATCCCTGCCGGATGTGTCTTCCTGCCCGCAGCTGAGCAGCGCAGAGGCACAACTATGTGTACCGACGCCGGTGTCTTAGCGTATTGGACCGCTTCTCCGAATTCAACGAATGCAGTTCGTGTCGGTGCGACCCAAAGCGGTAGCGAAGCTACAGGCTATACCTATACATTTGGTGTGGATGGGACCCAGCGCTATCTCGGTCTGCCAGTCCGCTTGGTGACCAATGTGGAATAGCATATCATACATTATTATATATCGACAGGAGGGTGCTGCCAACAGGGCGGCACCCTCTCTTTTTCCCATCAACGCTTCCATGGCTCACTCTCCCATCCGCCCTTCTGCCTTCGCCCTGCCTTCGCCGTGCCTTCGCTCCATCGTCCACCCTCAGCACCCCCTTCTCCGACCCTGTGGCGGCTACCGGGTGGCAGGGGATTGTTAACCGAAAGGCAAAGGAACGACCCCACGTCGGAAGCACCAGCAAGAAAAATACAATTTTTTTTCACTTTTTTTCTCCATATCAAAAAATAGTTGTATATTTGCATTGTAAAAGCAAAGCAAAAATAGTGGGCAGAATTCGTGTAATTCATTATTCATCTGTGCTATGTGCAATTTAAACAAACAGAGTTATTAACTACAAAAAGTCAAAAACAACCGCTAAAAAGAAAAGAAAACACAAATCCACTCAGACCCTCCTCCACCCATCCCTGTGGAACGGTCAGAAAAAAATCAACGCAAAACAATTAATTTAATAACAAACATTTTAAAATCAAAAAAAGTACCATGAAAGAAAACATGAAACAGGTTTACTTGACCCCTGCAGTTCAAGTCAAGGTCGTGGCCGTCGAAAACGGTTTTCAGCTCAGTTTCGGTATGACCGAGGAAATTAACGACAACGGTCACATCGATTTCTAACCCTAAAACACTTTAAAAATTAAGAGAAAGATGAAAAAACTTACTGTTCTTTTTGCTGCTGCAGCAATGTTCGCCTTCGTAGGCTGTAACAAACAAGAAAACACTACTTACGTTGCCGACCAGAATGGCAATGTTACCCTGATGATGAGCGGTGAGAACTGGCAGAACACCACCAAGCAGACCTACGTTGAGGAGTACAACCGCATCGCCTTCAACATTGGCGACCAGGTCTACATCAACGGTGTGCTTGCCGACCTTACCCCCTGCGATGTGAACGGTGCCACCAACGACGCCGACAACAACGCCATCGACAACAGCTTCTACGGCATGATGACCGTCAACGGCAATGTGCTGACTGGCGACGACTATGTGCTCTATCCTGCTGAGATCTTCACTGCCGGCACCGCTGCCGACATGAGCGACTACACCGTCACCCTCGACGCTCAGCCTCTCTTCATCCCCCAGGCTGGCAATACCCTTCTTGGTGGTGGTTTCCCCGCTTGGCCCACTGCTGCCAAACTTAGCGGCAACCAGTTCCTCCTGAAGAATGCTGTGGCTATCCTCACCCCCTCCATCAAGTACGGTGCCCCCTTCATTATGGCTCTCAAGAACCAGGCCAACAGCCCCATCGCTAACGAGGATGTTATCAACGACTTCCCCGAGCTCTACATCGAAGAGATCGAACTCGTTTCCACCGATCAGATCCTTGCCGGTACTGGCCACATCGCCAACATCGCCACCAATCCTACCCTCGTGATGGACAATGGTACCTACCAGGTCAACATCAACGCCGATGACTTCCAGGTTCTTCCCAGCAGCAATGGCGAGACTTACCTTGGCAACATCACCATGGCTCCTATCCCCGCCGGCAAACACCTGAATATGAAGGTGAAGTTCTGGCTTTACTTCCCCGGCAGCGATGCTGAGTACCACTTCGTCTACACTGGTACCCCTGTTGAGATCACCGCTGAAGGTCAGGGCAGCGTCGTCCGTAGCGGCCGCAGCACCCTCTGCGCCAACCTCTACTCCGCTGCTAACGTCAGCAAGGTTACTCCCGTTGTTGAATAATTGCACATTCCAGGTCTGACAACCTCAGACCGTGTAACCCTAACGCAGAGGGCGTCTCCCATCCGAGAGACGCCCTCTTCATTTATCTCCATCCCCAAACGCTAAAAGCTCAACTTTCAACTCTCAACTCTCAACTTTCAACCTTCAACTCTCAACTCCCAACTCCCCACAGTGTCCCCCATAAGGGCAGGGGTAGGGCTGCTGGCAGTGGTCGGAGGGGTGTATGGCCGGCTCTGTGCCTTGCGCCACCTCGTGAAATCGCGCTATGTGCCTTGCCGTGCTCTCCCATTGGCTTAGGGCGTAGTCGGTGAGCTCCTCTTTGACATACTGCCCCTCGTCGTCGTGGTGCAGCAGATAGAAGTGCTGCAGCCTCAGTGCCGGCTGGAAGAGGTCGGCCCCCGCCACGGCGGGCAGTGCATGGGCTATCACATAGTGCTGCACGGCCACATCGTGGCGGAAGGTGTCGCTGAGGTGTGTGCTGTCCTTCACCTCGTAGATGGTGATGTCGCCCTCGGCCTGCTTGTGCAGCACGTCGGCAAGCACCAGCACCCCGTCGTAGACAAATCCCGCCTCGAAGAGTACCACCTCGCCCGCCTGCGCCAGCAGGCGGGCGGTGAGCACCGGGTATTGGTCGATACGCCTCCCCAGCCGCCGGCTGATGTCGACGCCCTGCGGGAAGGTGCTCTTAAAGTCGTGTTCGAAGTCGCGCCCCTGACGAAACCGTGCCAAAGTGGCAGCAGGGTAGTGCGCCAGCTGAGGGCAGTGCACGTCGAGCCATAAGGCCCGCTCGCATTGCAGCCCGCGGATGTATTTGCTCTTGCTCAGCATCTGGGATTGCTGGGATTGCTGGGATTACTGGGATTACTAGGATTACTAGGATTACTAATATTTCTAGTATTACTAGAGTTATTAGAGTCACTGGCTTTTTCCAATGCTTCTAGGCAGGCGGCTACTGTGGGCAGGGCTTGCAGGCCGCCGTCGCTGCGCATCAGCCCTTCGTCGACGAAGCGTTGCAGCTGCTGCAGCAGCGGGTCGTAGTAGCCATCGAGGTTGAGCAGCAGCATAGGCTTGTGGAGCTGCAGCAGTTGGTTGGCCACCATCACCTCGGTCACCTCGTCGAGGGTGCCTATGCCGCCGGGCAGGGCGATGAAGGCGTGGCTGTGTGCCATGAGGTAGGCCTTGCGTTCGGCGAGGCTGGCCACGCGCACCAGCTGGGTGACGGGCTGTGAGAGGATCACCTCTTCGGGGAAGAGGGTGGGGATGACGCCCACCACGGTGCCGCCCGCGGCAAGGGCGGCACCGCTCACTGCGCCCATCAGCCCCAGGTTGCTGCCCCCGTAGAGCAGGGTGTGGCCCTGCTGCGCCAGCAGGGTGCCCATCAGGGTGGCGGCATCGGTGTAGGACTGGTTGCGGGGCCCTGCCGCCCCGCAGAAGACGGAGATGTTCATAGAGCTATTGAGGGAATCAGAGTACTCAGATTAATCAGATTAATCAGATTAATCAGAGTACTCAGATTATTCAGAATACTCAGATTACTCAGATTACTCAGATTATTCAGAGTACTCAGATTATTCAGAGTACTCTGATTTTCCTGATTATTGTTTTCTTTTTAGGGCTTTGTGGGCTTTTTCCATGATGTCGGCGGCGCGGAGGTGGTAGTTGGTGAGCATCTCGTCGGGGGTGCCGCTCTCGCCGAAACGGTCGTCGACAGCCACATACTCCATAGGCGTGGGGCAGTGGAGGGCGAGGGTCTGAGCCACGGCATCGCCCAGCCCGCCATTGTAGAGGTGCTCCTCACAGGTGACGACGGCGCGGGTCTTGCGTGCCGAGGCGATGATGGCCTCGGTGTCGAGGGGCTTGATGGTGTGGATGTTGATCACCTCGGCATGGATGCCTCCGTTCTCGAGCATGGCGGCAGCCTGCAGGGCCTCCCATACGAGGTGGCCGCAGGCGATGAGGGTGATGTCGGTGCCGGGGTTGAGTATCTGTGCCTTGCCGATGACGAAGGGTGTGTTGTCGGCCGGGCAGCTGCCATCCTCGGGGAGGAAGCAGGGCATCTTGGAGCGTCCGAGACGGAGGTAGACAGGACCCACATGCTCGGCGGCGGCGAGGGTGGCGGCACGCGCCTGGTTGTAGTCGGCGGGTACCAGCACCGTCATGTTGGGCAGCACACGCATGAGAGCGATGTCCTCCATGGTCTGGTGGGTGGCGCCGTCCTCGCCGAGAGAGATGCCGGCGTGCGAGCCGCATATCTTGACGTTCTTGTTGCTGTAGCACATCACCTGGCGTATCTGGTCGTAGACACGGCCGGTGACAAACTCGGCGAAGCCGCCCACGAAGGGCACCTTGCCACAGAGGCTGAGTCCGGCGGCGATGCCTACCATGTTGGCTTCGGCGATGCCGCACTGGATGAAGCGGTCGGGGTATGCTTTGGCAAAGCCGTCCATTTTGACGCTGCCTTTGACATCTGCGCTGAGCGCGACTACTTGGCTGTTGCGCTTGCCGGCCTCGATAAGGCCATCGCCCATGCCGGCGCGCAGCTCTTTAAGAGAATTGATTTCGTAGTGGATCATATTGGTGAGATATTATTTTAGTTGTAGGGGGTTGGACTTGTCGGACTAGTCGGATTTATTATTGATGACTTCTAAAATAATTGCCTGCAATTAAAGCCTTAGGTTCTTGTTTGATTTAAATTTTATTTTACAAATTCTCTAATTCTCAAATTCTTGATAAATAGAAAACTCTTTTACTTCTTTATGTGGCATGGCTATTTGATGGTGACTCCGGTCTGTTGGGCGGAGTGGATGGTGAAGCGTGCGGTGCGCACGGCGGTGTAGTGGGTGTTGTTTCTGGGCTGGAGTATGATTTGGTACTCGCCTGGAAGGAGGACGATGCGCTCGGTGACGCTCTCGGGGTTGAGGTAGCAGACGTGCTGGAGTGTGCCGTCGCGGTAGACGAAGAGGCTGCCAGTGGTGGCGGACTGGGGTTTGGTGAGTGCCAGCTGCCCGGGGAGGGGTAGCTGGAGGTCGGTGTTGGAGCCTCCGCGCACGGCTATGTTGGAGAGCAGCAGGGTGGGGGTGGAGAGCACCTCGATGTCGTAGGAGCCTTCGAGTAGGTGGCAGGTGGCGCCGAGGGGGAGGTGGGAGAGGGTGTGGCTGTCGCCATGACGGCGTATGAAGAGCGAGTAGGAGGGCACTTGGAAGGGGGTGCGCTTGTTCTCGAAATGGAGGCTGAGGCTGCCTTGAGGGGCAGGGATGGCGAGGTGGTTGTGGCGTGAGGAGGAGAACTGCTGGTTGGTGAGCTGCAGGGGTGGGGTGGTGTAGAGGGTGATGTCGTAGCTGACGAGTGGGTCGACGGTGAGGGTGTCGATGGTGTCGCCCACGGCGTAGTGGTAGAGGGTGGTGTAGCGTGGCTCGTGGGTGAGGCGGTCGTAGAAGACGACGGGGATGTCGGTCTCGTAGGGGGTGTGGTTCTCGTCGGTGACGGAGAGGGTGACACGTGCCTGCTGCTCGGAGAGTGAGAAGACCTCGCGCAGGGCATTGTCGAAGAGCTCTTCGTCGGGCAGGAAGGAGAAGCGTCCGGCACAGTCGAGACGGTGCTGGAAGTCGGTGGCGTTGCCGATGCCGAGGATAAAGGTCTGGACGACGATGCCGCTCTGCTGCACCTGTCGCGCCACCTCGCAGATGTTGCCGCCGCAGTCGTCCATGCCGTCGGTGATGACGAGGATGATGTTGCGCGAGGTGCCATCGTGAGGGAAGTCGTTGAGTGAATGGGTGAGTGCCGAGACGGCGGTGCAGCCCCCGTTGGGGACGAGGGTCTTGATTTTGCTTTGCAGGCGGTAGTGGTTGTCGTGGTCGAAAGGCACTTCGAGCTGAGTGCCGTAGGCCTCCTTGTTGAGATGGCCGAAGACACGCAGGGCGACCTCCATGTCGGGGAGGCCGTGGATGCTGTCGAGGAGCCGCAGGAGCACCTGCTGGGTGACCTTGATTTTGGGCTGGCTCTGCCAGCGGTCCCACATGCTGTTGGAGCAGTCGAGGATGATGAGGAGGCGCGTCTTCTCGGGGGTGGCGGCGTTTTTCTGTGCCATGCCCGAGAAGGCGAGCAGGAGTAGTATGGCTATGAGGAGAAACCGTTTCAAGACTAGAAATCTCCGATGGTTTCAGGCAGTTGTGCGAGTGCCTTGGGGAGGTCGTCGGCCGAGAGGACAGAGCCGTGGTATTTGTTGGTGCCCTGCATGAAGTCGACACCGTAGCCCATTTCGGTGGTGAGGATGACGCACACGGGACGGCCCTGGCCGGCGAGAGCCTTGGCCTGTGCCATGCCGTCGAGCACCTGCTGCATGTCGTTGCCGTTGGAGATGACTACGACAGACCACATGAAAGCCTCGAACTTGGCACGGAGGTCGCCGAGGTCCATGACCTGGGTGGTGGTGCCGTCGATTTGCTGATGGTTGTAGTCGATGGTGGCGATGAGGTTGTCGACATGCTTGGCGCCGGCGAACATGACGGCCTCCCATATCTGGCCTTCTTGCAGCTCGCCGTCGCCATGGAGGGTGTAGACGAGGTGGTTATCGGCGGTCATCTTCTTGCCTAGGGCGGCGCCGATGCCTACGCTGAGGCCTTGGCCTAGAGAGCCGCTGGCCATGCGGATGCCTGGGAGGCGATGCTCGGTGGAGGGATGGCCCTGCAGGCGAGTGCCGAACTGGCGGAAGGTGCGCAGCTCGTCGACAGGGAAGAATCCGCGACGGGCCATGGTGCTATAGATGACGGGGGTGATGTGTCCTTGAGATACGAAGAGCATGTCCTGACCGTTGCCATCCATGGTGAAGTGGTCGGGGTCGTGCTGGAGGATGTTGAACTGCATGGCCGTCATCCAGTCGGCAGTGCCGAGGGAGCCGCCCGGGTGGCCTGATTTGGCGGCAGTGGTCATACGTAGGATGTCGCGACGCACCTGCGTGGCGATGGTTTGGAGTTCTTGGGTAGTCTTCATTTTGAATTAAGAATTAAGAATTAAGAGTTTAGAGTTTAGAGTTTAGGGTTTAGGGTGGGGGGTGCCTATCTTAGAGGGTCTTCTATTTATCAAGAATTTGAGAATTAGAGAATTTGTGTATTAAATATCTTGAATTTAGTAACGATTAAAAAAAAAGGTGTAACGATGGGGCTGACTAAGGTTCTGATTATTAAAACCGAGGCATCTTTAAACGCTAAACTTTAAACATTACTTAATA
The DNA here is from genome assembly GCA_017428115.1 of Bacteroidales bacterium. Taxonomy (GTDB): domain Bacteria; phylum Bacteroidota; class Bacteroidia; order Bacteroidales; family P3; genus Colimorpha. Next base: position 7,318 of record JAFRRK010000092.1, read on the forward strand.
GGAGTGTAAGTCTTTGATTGCAGGCAATTAATAGAAGTCCTCTTTGGTGATAGATAGAGGTTGTCCCACGGGTGCTGGGTGAGGTGTAGGCACGGCGGAGGGTTAGAGCTTGAAGATGTACTGGCGGCTGTTCTGGTCGTAGCAGATGAGCTCTTCGCCTTGGCGGGTGCAGGTGACGGAGAGGGCGTTCTCGTGCTCGTCGGTGACGCTGCCTTTGCCCTTGTTGCCCTTCATGGTGATGTGGCCCCATACGCGGCCGTTGGCGCCATGGCCGGAGATGTAGAGCACCTCCTCCTTGGCGGTCTCCTTCTTGACAGCCTGGCGGTGGGTGACGGGGACTGGGACGGGTTCTTCGGTGATGATTTCGGGTTCGGGTTCGGGCTCCGGTTCGGGCTCGGGTTCGATAATCACCGTGTCTAATACGGGTTCGTTGTCATTCTGCGACTGGTGGCATCCGACAAACAAGAGTGGCGTAACCGCCATCGAAATGAGTAATAAACAACCTTTTTTGCTTAGCATAACTATATAATATTTGAGACTACAAAATTACACAATTCTTTTCAATCAATCAGCGTTTTGCAGAAAAATATTTTTATTATTGTGCAGATTGAGAAAAATATTGTAAATTTGCAAATTCCCGTAGTGTGTGGGAGTATGGTTTATTTTGCAGAATTATAATTAGATATGAACAAACAGTCGATAATAGGTATAGTCCTAATTTTTGCAATTTTTGTTGGCTACATGTGGTGGATAGCTCCCAGCCAGGAAGAGATATCCGAGCGTCAGCGGGTGAACGACTCCATCAAGGCGGCATATATGGATAGTGTGGCGTATGCCGACAGTGTGTCGGCGGTGAAGGCACATCTGGACAGCCTGGCGATGCAGGGCGACAGCAGCGCACGCCGCCAGCTGCAGATGACGGAGCGTGGCGACATGGGTGTGTTCAACGCCAGCGCCTATGGCGACACGGTGAATGTGAAGGTGAAGAACGAGCTGATGGAAATCAACTTCACCAACATGGGTGCACAGGTGCAGGAGGTGGTGCTGAGCCGGTATACCACCTACGACAGTATGCCGCTGCAGCTGATCACTCCGGCCAGAGACAATATGAACCTCATTTTCTCGACCGAGGACACGAGGGTGATCAACACGAAGGACTTGGTGTTTACCCCGTATCGCGTAGTTGGCGACAGGCTGCTGCCTATTGCTGCCGACAGCCTGTTTGAGGTGGCATCGAACGAGTCGATAGAGCTGGCGTTCCGTGCCTATGTGGGCGACAGCAACGGAGTGAGCGAGGATAAATATGTCGAATTCCGCTATACGGTGGTGGGCGATGAATATGATGTGCCGTTTGATATCAATTTCCACGGGCTGAAGGATGTGGTGCGCGCCACGGACTATATGGACTTTGAGTGGCACAACAAGATGAACCGCCAGGAGAAGGTGGATGCCAGCAGCCGTGGCAGCCGTAACAGGAATAAAGACCCCGAGAAATTCTATTCGAGCATCTATTTCAAGGCCGCCAAGGACGATGTGGACGAGGTGGGCCGCGGACGTGACGGTGATAAGAATGTGAAGACCTCGGTGGAGTGGGTGGCGTTCAAGCAGCAGTTTTTCTGTGCCATACTGGTGGCGGACAGCACCTTTGAGAACGCCTACATGTCGCAGGTGACCGACAAGAGCAACGAGGCGGCCAACTATCTGTGCGACATGAGCAGCACGATAGGGCTGGCTTATGACAACGAGAAGGACTGCTCGATGGGGATGAAATTCTATTTCGGACCCACAAAGTATAAAGACTTGAGGGCCATGCACCGTGGCTTTGAGAAGATGCTGCCGTTGGGATGGTGGGTGTTCTCGAAGTTTGTGAGCCGCTATCTGATCATACCGGTGTTTAACTTCTTGGAGACCTTCAACTGGAATTACGGTATCATCATTATCGTATTCACCATCTTGTTGCGCCTGGTGCTGTTCCCGCTGACCTTCAAGTCGTATCAAGGTTCGGCCATCATGCGTATTCTGAAGCCGGAGATGGAGGCGTTGAACAAGAAGTATCCCAACCCCGACCAGGCTATGGCGAAACAGCAGGAGATGAGCCGGCTGCAGAAGAAGGCGGGCTACAGCCCGATGGCGGGCTGCCTGCCGGTGCTGTTGCAGATGCCGATACTGACGGCCATGTTTATGTTCTACCCCGTGGCCATAGAGTTGAGGCAGAAGCCGTTCTTGTGGTGCGACGACCTGTCGACATACGACAGCATATTGGACTTAGGATTTAACATACCGCTGTATGGCGACCACGTGTCGCTGTTCTGCCTGCTGATGTTTGGGATGCAGTTCTTCTACACCTGGTACACCATGCGCGGGCAGCAGATGAACGCCGGCATGCCGGGGATGAAGTTTATGATGTATTTCATGCCCTTTATGATGCTGTTTATGTTCAACAGCATGGCGGCGGGATTGAACCTGTATTATTTCTGCTCGTTGAGCATCACTATGTTGCAGATGGTGCTGATACGCAAGTTTACCAGTGAGAAGAAAGTGCGTGCCCGCATGGCTGCCTACGATGAGAAGCACAAGGGCAAGCCACAGAAGAAGAGCAACTTCCAAAAGCGGCTGGAAGAGATGCAGCGCATGACCGAAGAGATGCAGAAACAGCAGCGTCAGCAACAGAATAGAAGATAGCAATCAAAAAATCAATACGTCATGGTAATAGCATTAATTACAATCTTCATTATTGGGTATACCTGCATAGCGCTGGAGCACCCGTTGAAAGTGAATAAGACAGCGACAGCCTTGCTGTTGGGTACCGTTATCTGGGCGGTGTTCTCGTTCTGCAATATGCTGGCGCGTCCGGACCTGGACATTGAGCAATGGCGTGCTTTTATGTCGAGTAATCTGGTAGAGAACCTCGGCGAGACGGCCGAGATAGTGTTCTTTCTGCTAGGAGCTATGACGATAGTCACCTTGGTGGAAGACTATCAGGGTTTTCGCATCATCACCGACAGAATCACTACCACGAATAAGCGTAAGCTGCTGTGGGAGATTAGCATCCTCACCTTCTTCCTTTCGGCCCTGCTGGACAATATGACCACGGCCATCGTGATGTGTGCCCTGCTGGGCAAACTGATAGCCGACAAGAAGGAGCGGTGGCTGTTTGCCGGCATGGTGATACTGGCGGCCAACGCGGGAGGCGCATGGAGCCCGATAGGTGACGTGACCACCATCATGCTGTGGATAGGAGGACAGGTGACGACACTCAACATCATGGTGAAGACGTTGATGGCCTCGCTGGTGTGTATGGTGGTGCCGGTGATGATAGTGGGTGCCAAACTGAAGGGCGATATAGAGCGTCCCGACACAGACGACGGCGGAGTAGAGGTGCCGCAGCGTTTACGCGTATTGATACTGGTGATGGGCATCAGCGCACTGGTGTTTGTCCCCATCTTTAAGACCATCACGCACCTGCCGCCCTATCTGGGCATGCTGTTCGGCCTGGGCGTGCTGTGGGTGACCACCGAGATTATCAGCCATAAATACTCGAAAGAGGGCCACAAGCTGCCGACAGCCGTGAGCACGTTGGAGCATATAGATGTGCCCACTATCCTCTTCTTCCTGGGCATACTGATGGCAGTGGCCTGCCTGAAGGTGGCCGGCATCTTGGGCGACCTGGCAGGCGGACTGAACGACGCCTTCTTGAATATACAACTGGGTAGCGAGCCTGTGGGATTCTTCCTTATCGACTTGATAATCGGAGTGCTGTCGTCGGTGGTGGACAATGTGCCGCTGGTGGCGGCGGTGATGGGCATGTACCCGCTTGGCGACGGGGCTTTGTTTGCGGTGAACCATCCATTCTGGGAGTTTCTGGCCTACTGTGCCGGCACGGGTGGCAGCCTGTTGATTATCGGCTCGGCCGCAGGTGTGGCAGTGATGGGCATGGAGAAGATAGACTTTATCTGGTATCTGAAGAATATCACCCTGAAGGCCTTGGTGGGCTATCTGGCGGGTGCGATAGTGTTTATTCTAATGGACGTTACCCTCTTTGAGAAAATAGAATGGCTTCGAGACTTGGCATAGCCTATCAGGAATGGCGCGAACGCTCGGTAGGGCGTAAGATATGGAACATCATTGTGTGGCTGTTTGCCCTTGCGGGCTTCGGTGTGATAGGTGCGTGGGCATTCTATCAGCTGGGATTTACCAACGACCGGGGTACGCAGGATAAGAACTACCGCTATATGCTCTCGGTCGACGAGATGAAGTCGTTGCAAGATTCGACACTCACCGAGCAGCAGGTGCAGCAACGGTGGATGCGCCAGTATGTGAAGCTGGCGGTGTTCTCGAAGTTCTACCCCACTAATGCCCAGTTGATAACACAGGCGGCACAGTTTGGCCACGACCCGATGCATGTGGACCGTATGTTGGCAGCCTGCAGCATGTATATCGACGACATGTCAGAGTATAACGAGCTGCTGCGCAAGGTGGAGGCTGTGCTAGATGGGCAGCCGCAGCAAGAGGCGGGTACGGTGATACCGTGGATGGCAGACATCGAGTGGCAGGCACTGCGCGAGGCCATTGTGCGCGATAAGGCATTGATTATTGAGGCGGGCAGGCTCACAGGCGTGGAACCACGACTGATAGTGGGCTGCCTGATAGGGGAGCAGATACGCCTCTTCAACTCGAACCGCGAGCAGCTGAAGAAGTTCTTGGGTCCGGTGAAGGTGTTGAATGTGCAGTCGCAGTTCTCCTACGGAGTGAACGGCATTAAGCTGTCGACCGCCAAGGCGATAGAGGAGCATCTGAAAGACCCCAGCTCGGAATACTATATGGGCAAACGCTATGAGCATCTGTTGGACTACACCGTGGAGGGACAGGCACAGGACGACGAACGTTACAACCGGCTAGTGGACTACAGGAACCACTTATACTCGTATCTCTATACCGCCTGTATACTGCATCAGACCATGCTGCAGTGGCGTAGGGCGGGATATGACATCAGCAACCGTCCCGACATCCTGTTCACCTTGTTTAACGTGGGCTTCGCCCAGTCGGTGCCTAAGCCCGACCCAGTATGTGGCGGCAGCCATATCAAGGTGCGCGACAGGGTGTACACCTTCGGAGCGATAGGGTTCGACTTCTACTATTCGGGAGAGCTGGCTGAGGATTTCCCATTCTGGCGAGAGCACTTCATCCCCGGCGACCGTGAGCTGACGGACGAGGAGATAGACTATATACAGGGCAGTGTGAGCAACTGCAAGCGCCCTCCACGCGGTTGGGAATACCGTAAGGTGGACAGCTTGCAGGCCGCAGCAACGCCTACCGTCACCTATGTGGCAGAAGAAGAGGATGAGTATGCCGGCACCTATGCCAACGAATAGGGCAAGAGCGTACACTTGTTGGGGCATCTATCTGTCAGGGATTTGAGCATGAAGAGGACTTCTATAAATCACCTCGAAGAGGTGTGACTATCAATAACACCGTACAAGCCGCAAGGCGCAGTGCGGTGACGGTCAAAAAGGAACAAGACAGCGTCCCGAAGGGACGCGACATGGATACAGAAATAAAGGGATTTTAATTTATCAAGAATTAGAGAATTAACCATTTTGAATTAGAAAAAATCTAAATCACCTCGAAGAGGTGTGACTATTAATAACACCGTACAAGCCGCAAGCCGCAAGGCGCAGTGCGGTGACGGTCAAAAAGGAACAAGACAGCGTCCCGAAAGGACGCGACATGGATACAGAAATAAAGGGATTTTTATTTATCAAGAATTAGAGAATTAGAGAATTAACCATTTGGGATTAAATAAGGATTTAAGGCTTTAATTGCAGACAATTAATAGAAGTCCTAATAACTAGAATTGAGTTTGTGAAGAATTTGTAAGCTAAATATATAGAAGTTTTTATAATTAAATAAGTGTCTGCCAGATTGATATGCCAAAGACAGCTAGAAACTATACGATAGACTTGTTGCGCATCATTGCCTGCTTTGCGGTGGTGATGGCGCATGTGATAGGGGTGCCTATCATGAGCCAGAAGGCCCTGCCGGGCACGTTTGACTACAACCTGTGCCTATTCCTGATAGGGGTGAGGCGTTGGGGAGTGCCTATATTTTTGATGATAACAGGCTTCTTTATGCTGGACCCGGCGAAAGAGTCGACCTTGAAGAAACTTTATTCAAAGAACATCTTGCGTATATTGACGGCATTGATATTCTGGTCGGGGGTGTATGCCCTGGTGCTGCACAAGCCTTTCTACCCCCTAGGGTCGCAGGAGACCCATTTCTGGTATCTGGGAGTGATAATAGGTGTGTATGTGGCGGTGCCAGTGCTGAGGCTTATCACGGCAAATGCCAGACTGCTCCGTTATTTCATTATCGCATGGCTGTGCGTGATGACATACAGCTTTGTGGGCAGATTTGTAACACTGCCGTTCGACATGCAAGATGTGATATTCGTGAAATTCTCGGGCTATTGCGTACTGGGTTATTATATCAAATACTTGTCGACAAGAACGGCGTCAGATTGTCCCAATATAGTCGGTATACGTCGTGCAATCTATTGGATAGGGCTGTTGGGACTGTTGGTGACAGCGGTAGGCTGTGTGATATCGCAGAACGACGAGTGCGCATTACTATGCTATGAGTCGCCCAACATGATATGCTGCAGTGCGGCAATACTGCTCTATGGGGCCTGCCATCCGTTGCGGCTGTCGGAAAGGGCATCGGCGCTGATACTTAACTGTTCGGAATGCACCTTCGGTATCTATCTAGTGCATGTGCTCATACTGATAGAGATATACAACCGCTTGGGAAGATTCGTACCACAGACGGTGCCACACATGGTGCTGGCCATCCTGATAGCATTCTTTGTGGGGTATGGGGTGACCTATTTGTTGAAGAAGATACCCGTGGTGAATAAGTATATAGTCTAAAGAGAGCGTGACAAAAAAGAGCGATTTTTGCTCAAAAAAGCTGTTGATAGGAGAAAAAAAAGACGATATAATGCCATTAGATGAATTTTTCTGCAAGATACAATTGTTTGATAATTAAGTGAGTAAAATATTTATTGATATTTTTTTTGAGAAAAACCTTGGTAATTGAAAAAAAAGTAGTATTTTTGCAATCGCTTTTGAGGAACGAAATGTGGATTGTTGATGCTCTTTCCCGTTGCCGTTAAGAAAGCGGAAACTTAGTACAAAGACAGAAAGTATTAAAGAAAAATGGCAAAGAAGAATAAAGACGCTAGAGTGCAGGTGATCCTCGAGTGCACCGAGCAGAAAAATAGTGGTGTTCCTGGCATGAGCCGCTATGTCACCACCAAAAATAAAAAGAATACTCCCGAGCGTTTGGAGCTCAAGAAGTACAACCCGTACTTGAAGAAGATGACCGTACATAAAGAAATCAAATAGTAAAGGAGAAATAGACCTATGGCAAAGAAAGTTGTTGCAACCCTGAAGACCGCTACTGGTAAGAGCTACGCCAAAGTCATCCGTATGGTTCGCTCTCCCAAAACTAACTCTTATACCTTCCAAGAGGACATAGTTCTTTCTGACCAAGTGCAGGAATTCCTCAAGAAGAAATAACCTAAATTAGAGCACAGTAATAATATTTTTTTTCATACGCTTTTGTTTTACCCTCCGTTGTGAAACGGAGGTTTTTTTTATGTATGGGAAAAAAGTTGTATCTTTGCAGCGTCAATTGACGCTATATTACGATGCCTCGTTTGTTAAAAAGTAGTAGATTATGTCGTTGGCTGACTGTGTGTTTCTTGCTTGCCTGTATGGTGGGAAATAAGATGTATGCACAGGCAGATAGTTACATATATGACTACCAGTTTACAACTGGGGTGGACACTTCGCAATGGATTGATTGCGATACATGGGATAATGCAACTTTCTATGGGTATAGTTCTATATCTAACTATGATATTGGGTTCGACTTTGATTTTTTTGGTCAATCGATTAGGCTTATAAATGTGTCGTATTTTGGCTCGGTATATCTTGAGCCAGAATATTTTAATGAACATTTCAATTACCCCTCTTTTTCCCCACAAAATCTTGTTAACGCACCTCTCTTGAGACCATTGGGACTCTCTCAGTCCATGATTTCTATTGCCTATCGTCGATGTAAGTTGTTGGGTGTGGCTGATAGCCATCTTTTTGTATTGGATTATGTTATGGGTTCGTCAAGCTCCCCTTCTCGCCGTATGCAAGTACAACTGAGAGAGTGGGACAACAGCGTCACTTTCCTCTATGGAGAGATGACGGACGGCATACAGTATGATATGCAGATAGGTATCGCGGGTACACCAACAAAATATATTGTTGTTGACCAACTGACACATACTGCCACCGACGAGGCTCTCAATGACAATCAGGTGAGAGGGTGGCCGGGGCAGGGTCGTTATTACAAGTTTACGCCAGTCTGTACACCGCCACCACGTCTGTTTTTTGAAGCGTTGACCAGTAATTCTGTGCGACTCAGCTGGAGTGATGTAGGACGTTATAGGGTAGAGTACGGCGAGGAAGGTTTTGTGCCAAGCATGGGTACTAGTGTCGATGTCGTGGGAAACGAATTGATTCTGGATAGTCTGGATGACACCTTGGTGTATGATGTGTATGTGAGGAGGTTTTGCCCCGATAGTTCGTTGGGAGAACCAGCCTTGGCACGATACTATATGCGCTATTGTGCTTCGAACGACTGGATTGGGAATAGGATACATTACTGGGATTTGAATGCTTCAGGTGTGACATGTCGTAGAGGAATTCGTACCCATCCGGATGCAGATGTAGGCTGCTTTGATTTGGGGCCATCTAGCAGTCAGTCACGGCATACCGTGCACAGCAATCCAACAGAGCTGGATTCTATCACTGGGTATGCGCTATTAAAGGTGCCCCCGGGTTATTGCTATTCTGTGCGGTTGGGAAATTGGCGGGATGGAGCAGAGCAAGAGTCGGTGGAGTATACCCTTTCTGTGGATACGAATGATTATGACCTGTTAATACTGAACTATGCGATTGTTGAACAGCAGCCTAATCATCGGCCAGAGCAGCAGCCCTATTTCACATTTAGCATACTCGACTCTGCCGGACGCTTGATTGACAATTGTTATTATGCCAATTTCATTTCGGGCGACTCCTCGGGTTGGCAGCACGTTACGAATAACTATGTAATAGTTTGGCGTGATTGGTCGGCAGTGGGCGTTGATTTGACATCGTTGCATGGACGGACAATCCGTGTCAAACTCTCCAATGCCGACTGTAGCCTAGGTGCACATTTCGGTTATGCCTATTTCACGCTAGAGAGTGGGCGCAAGAATCTCCGTATGATGGCATGTGGAGCCTCAGAGGATAACGTGCTCTATGCGCCCAAGGGTTTCACGTATCGCTGGTATAGGGCAGACAATCCAAGTGAGACGTTGTCTACGGACGATTCTCTGTACGTCACAGAGGATGGATATTACCGTTGCGATGCTACCTATCGACTGTCGAGTCTGAACTGCGGCTTTACCGTGTCGGCATACGCAGGCGTGCGTTATCCTGCGGCAGCGTTCAGTATGGATTACTTAGACTCCTGTGGCATGCATATCCGTTTTGTCAATGAGAGCTTTGTGGCACACGACAGTGCCCATACGCTGACGTCTACAGAACCTTGCGAGCAATACCTATGGGTGTTTGACGACAGCATCACCACCACACTTATCAATCCAGTGCGCGAATTTGACACAGGGACGCATACCGTAACCCTCTATGCCATGTTGGGCAATGGGGAATGTGTTGATTCTGTGAGCCGCACCTTCCGTGTCACTCGCGTATATGACACGATATATGCTACCGTATGCCCTGGCACTCCCTATTACTTGCAGGATACGGTATTCTTAGATTCGGGGACTTATCATTACGAAGACTATTGTGGCTCGTTCCTTCTCCATCTGGCTTATTTCGACACGGCGTTCTACTCGGTCTACGACACTATTTGCCAAGGCCGTACCGTCAACTTTTTCGATTCCACCTATTCCACTTCGGGCATCTATTCCCACCAGTGGGCAACTGATGGATGCGACACGGTGGCAAGTCTGCACCTGCATGTGATGTCTACCATCGAATCGCAGTCGGCTGACACATTTCTGTTAGGCACCACTTACCATTTTGGAATGGAGGATTATTCGCTTCCGGGTGTATATAGTCAGATGCTTTCCACCATCGAAGGATGCGACAGTGTGTGTCGTCTACGTTTAAGTAGTATTGAGTTTCACGACACGACGGTGTGTGTGGATGCCATGCCCCTCAATTGGAGGGGAGACCTTTTTGCACAAGGAGGCACGGATACATTGAATTTTAGGTGTGTGGCGGGAACGGACAGCATCGTGGTGCTGGGCGTCTCGGTGCGGCAGCATCCTGTGGCGCAATTGGTGGCAGAACCTTTTTGCGAAGAGGGAGGGTATTACCTTGTCGGGCTATCGGACACGCTGGTCTATCGTTGGACGGCACAGCCGGCGGACATTCAATTGCCGACAGGTCTGATTCTAGGCAGTCAATACCCCGACGGACTACGGTTGGAACCAGCGGAATCGACGGTTTATTCCGTCATTATTGATTATTCTGATGAGCCTAAATGCCCTCTGTCTGACACGCTGATGATAGAATCTGTACCTGTTGTCAATGCTCAGCTCCATGTGTTGCCGTCATGGCTATGGGGTGATAATCCTGAATTGACCGCCACCGACATCGGCGACACCTCGTGGTGGCGCGAATGGTATGTCAATGGTATTTTGCAAAGCGAAGAGGGGACTACATTGGTGTATCGTGCAGATGTGGGTGACGACAGCTTGCAGGTGATGCTGATAAACTTTAGCGAATTATGCTCTGATACGGCATACGCATCCGTAGGTGTGAAGCATCAGGAACTATGGTTTCCCAACGTCTTCACCCCCGACGAGGCGACGAACAATCTGTTCCGTGGCTATGGGGTGAATATTGCCCGGTATGACCTGAAGGTGTTCACCAAGTGGGGCAACCTCATATTCCGTACCCACAATTTGGAGGAGGGATGGGACGGCACCTACAAAGGCATTCGTAGTCCGGAGAATGCCTATGCCTACCGGTGCGACTATAGCACCTTCGACGGTGAGACAAAAACGGTGGTAGGCACCGTGACACTGCTGAGGTGATGGTTTAAAGAGTTAATCATTGTTAAAAAATGAAATAATTCGAGTAGTTGTGCGTCATATAATAAAAGGAGTAGGAATATGAAAGTTAAATATCGCAAGTTGAAACATTGGCTGCTGGCGACGGCAGCAGGACTGCTGGGAATGAATGTGGGTTGTGAGCGCTTTATGCTGTGTGAGTATGGCTGCCCCGAGGCGGACTATGAAGTGAAAGGACAGGTGAGCACGATGGACGATGTGCCTATCGAAGGTATAGAGGTGTCGTTGAGCAGATATCATGCCGACACCACTGATGCCGACGGACGTTATTACCTCAGCTATGGCAATTTCCCAAAAGAACACGACACGGTGAATGTCACATTCTCCGATATTGACGGCGAAGCCAATGGACAATATGCCGACACGACGGTGCAGGTGGTGTTTAACCGCTCTGAACTGCAGGGCGGTGACGGACATTGGTATGAGGGTCGTGCCACCAAGGTTGTGAATGTGAGGCTGAGAGAGGAGGAATGATTGCTTGAACGCTAGGATATCGCTGGCGAAGGCGTAGCGGGCTACGGCGAGACAGGGATGTGGCCAAGGTGCCGAAAGAAATGCTGATATGGCTTAAACAGATTTAAAAAAGACAAGAATAAATGAAAAGTCGGCCGAATGACCGATTTGGGATAATTATAACTGAAGGACTGCAGCACCCACCTCAACCACACACCATACCTTCGTCGTGCCTTCGTTTCCGGAAGCGAAAACAGGGCGAAGGCAGGAACAAGTCAAGCAGCCTCCACCACCAAACAACCCAACTAACGACCATGAATAGAGAAACAAAACGTATGGCTAAAAACGGCTCGGAATGCGAGCCTGATTATACTTGTCGTACTTTGGTCAAGAATTTGAGAATTAGAGAATTTGTAAATTTCACACTTTGAATTAAGTAAGCATTTAAGACTATGATTGCAAGCAATTATTAGAACCCACCTTTGGAGTAAGTCACTTTTTTTTCTTATCTTTGCAATTTGGTTGCTTTGCGCCTAGATGGCGTAAAGTGTTATTAGTGTGTTTACTATATATAAAGAATAATTTTATTAATGAGCTACAAGGAATACAAACAGCTTAACATGACCCAGATTGGCGAAGAGGTTCGCAGATTTTGGGAGGAAAATGAGACATTCGAGAAGGGCCAGAAACTTGCGGAGGGGCATCCCTCGTTTGTTTTTTACGACGGCCCTCCATCGGCCAACGGCAAGCCGGGCATCCACCATGTGCTGGCGCGGACGATTAAGGATGTGTTCTGTCGCTACAAGGCACAGAAAGGCTACTCTGTGGAACGTAAGGCAGGTTGGGATACGCATGGCCTACCTGTGGAGTTGGGCGTGGAGAAGAAGCTGGGTATTACCAAGGAGGATATAGGCAAGAAGATTTCGGTTGATGAGTACAATAAGGCATGTCGCACTGAGGTGTTGCAGTATAAAGACCTATGGGACGAGCTGACCCGTCAGATGGGCTACTGGGTAGACTTGGAGCATCCCTATATCACTTTTGAGAACGAATATATCGAAACACTATGGTTCCTGCTGAAAAAGCTCTATGACAAAGGTCTATTGTATAAGGGCTACACCATCCAACCCTACAGCCCCGCGGCTGGTACCGGCCTTTCGAGTCACGAGTTGAACCTGCCCGGATGCTATCGCGATGTGAAGGATACCACCTGTGTGGCCATGTTCAGGTTGAAAGATGAAAGTGTAAAGTTGAAAGACGTTTTCAACACCCAACTCTCAACTCTCAACTCTCAATTGCCCACCTACGCTATGGCTTGGACGACCACACCGTGGACTTTGCCTTCTAACACCGCCTTGTGTGTGGGACCCGCTATCGACTATGTGCTGTTGGAGGCCACTCATCCATATACGCAGGATCCGTGCCGTATCATCATGGCAAAACCGCTGATGGGGAACTTCTTCACCGAGGGCGAGCCTGATGAGAAGTCGAAACTGCTGCATGCCAAAGTGCTGGGCGAGTGTAAGGGCACAGCCTTGGAGGGCATCGCATACGAGCAGCTGATACCGTGGGTGAAACCTACGGTGGTAAATGCTGCCGAACAGACTCACCGCACTGCCAAAGAGGGTGAGGCGTTCCGCATTATATTGGGCGACTATGTGACTACCGACGACGGTACGGGCATTGTGCATATCGCACCCACCTTCGGTGCTGACGACGCACGCGTGGCCAAGAAGGCCGGCATAGGCGACCTGCTGATGTATGACCGCGACGGCAAGCAGATGCCCATGGTGGACAAGCAGGGACGTTTTGCCCGCATCGAAGAGCTTGACCCCGAGTGGGTGAAGGAGAATGTGGATGTAGACACCTATGCAAAGTATGCCGGTAAGTATGTGAAGAACGCCTACGATGCCACTAAGACAGATAAGGACATGAGCCTCGACGTGGAGCTGGTTATCATGCTCAAGGAGCAGGGTAAGCTGTTCAAGAGCGAGAAGCATACCCACAGCTATCCCCACTGCTGGCGCACCGACAAACCTGTGCTCTACTACCCGTTGGACAGCTGGTTCATCCGCACTACCGCCCTGCGTGAGCGCATGATAGAGCTGAACAAGACCATCAACTGGAAGCCCGAAGCCACCGGCACTGGCCGTTTTGGCAACTGGCTGGAGAATATTGTAGACTGGAACCTGAGCCGTAGCCGCTATTGGGGCACTCCGCTACCCATTTGGCGTACTGAGGACGGCAAGGAGGAGATTTGCATAGGCAGTGTGAAACAGTTGAGCGAAGAGATCGAGAAGGCAGTAGCCGCTGGCTTTATGAAAGAAAACCCCTATAAGGGAGACTACAAGGAGTTCGACCTGCATCGTCCCTATATCGACGGTGTGGTGTTGGTGTCGCCCACCGGAAAAAAGATGATGCGCGAACCCGACCTTAACGATGTGTGGTTCGATAGTGGTGCCATGCCTTATGCCCAGATACACTATATGGGGGAAGAATTGAAGGAAAATCAGTTCCCGGCCGACTTCATCGCCGAGGGTGTCGACCAGACTCGTGGATGGTTCTACACGTTGCATGCCATCGCTACCATGTGTTTCGACAGCGTGGCATTCAAAAACGTTATCAGCAACGGCTTGGTGCTTGACAAAAACGGCAACAAGATGTCGAAGCGTCTGGGCAATGCCGTCGACCCCTTCGATACGCTGAAGAAACAGGGTCCCGATGCTACCCGCTGGTATATGATCACCAATAGTCAGCCTTGGGACAATCTAAAGTTCGACATGGAGGGCGTTGACGAGGTGCGCCGCAAGCTGTTCGGCACCCTGTACAACACCTACAGCTTCTTTGCCCTGTATGCCAATATCGATGGTTTTGAGTACAAGGAGGCCGACTTGCCCATTGCTGAGCGCCCCGAAATTGACCGCTGGATATTGAGCGAGTTGAACACGCTTGTACGCACCGTCGACGAATCCCTCGCAGACTATGAACCCACCCGTGCGGGGCGTGCCATACAGCAGTTTGTGGATGCCAACCTGAGCAACTGGTATGTGCGTCTGTGCCGTCGCCGTTTCTGGAAGGGCGAGATGACTACCGACAAAGTCTCTGCCTATCAAACCCTTTATATTTGCTTGGAAACGTTGGCACGACTGATGTCGCCCATCGCTCCTTTCTTCAGCGAACGTATATTCCAGGACCTCAACAATGTCACCCACCGCATTGCCGCTGAATCGGTACATCATGTGGCGTTTCCCGAGGTGCACGAAGAGGTGATTGACAAGGGTCTGGAGGAGCGCATGCAGCTTGCCCAGCAGATATGTTCGATGGGACTTTCGCTCCGCAAGAAGAGTAATCTGCGTGTGCGTCAGCCGCTCTCGAAGATAATGCTGCCCGTGCAGAACGACAACTACCGTCAGCAGGTGGAACGTGTCAAGCATCTAATATGCTCGGAGCTAAACATCAAAGATGTAGAATTCATTGCTCCTGACAACGACATCCTGGTCAAGCGTATCAAGCCTAACTTCAAAACACTCGGTCCGCGTTACGGCAAGATAATGAAGGCTATCAGCAATGAGATACAGGCTTTCACTCAGCAGCAGATAGCCGCCCTTGAGGCGGCTGGCAAGTGCGACCTCACCATAGAAGGTCAGCCAGTGGAGATACTGCTCAGTGATGTGGAGATAGCCACTCAGGACATCCCCGGCTGGGTGGTGGCCAACGAGGGCAGTCTTACTGTAGCTTTGGATATCACTGTCACCGACGAACTGAAGGCCGAGGGTATCGCCCGCGAGCTGGTGAACCGCATACAGAACATCCGTAAAGAGGGCTTTGAGGTGACCGACCGCATCAAGGTGGACCTATTACATGGCGAGTGGGACGAGGCTGTGCGCCTCCACAAGGATTATATCTGCAACGAGATTCTCTGTACCGAGCTCAACCTGGTGGACACCATTAGCGACACCGCACAGCAGACAATAGAAATCATCGAGGACAATCCTACGCAGATATGGGTGAGGAAGAGCTAGTCACCATGAAAGATAGGATTAAAGCATTGGCAGCTGCCAATACCGCCACTGTGATAGAGTGGCGGCGTTGGCTGCACCGTCATCCTGAGCTGAGCCAGCAGGAGTACGGAACCATGGCGTATGTCGCCGAACGTTTGCGCGACATGGGGCTGGAGCCTAAAACGGGTATTGGCAAGACGGGCGTGATGGCGATGATACGTGGCGGCAAGGACCCCGATGGCTATTGTGTGGCATTGCGAGCCGACTACGACGCGCTGCCCCTCACTGAGGCTACCGGGCTGCCTTTCGCTTCGGAAAATCCGGGCGTGATGCATGCCTGTGGTCACGACATGCATACCAGCTCACTGCTGGGTGCTGCCAAGATACTCTGCGACATACGCGAAGAGTTGAATGGCAACGTGATGCTCATCTTCGAACCTTCGGAGGAGATGTACCCCGGCGGAGCCCGTATGATGATGGACGACGGACTGTTCGACGAGGTGATGCCTAATGAGATATATTCATTCCATTGCCTGCCCGAGATGGAAGTGGGCCGCATCGGTATGCGCAAAGGCCGCTACATGGCCTCTACCGACGAGCTCTATTGGACTGTGAAGGGTAGGGGAGGACATGGTGCCACACCCCATTTGAGTGTCGACCCTATACTGATTGCCTCTCACATCGTTGTGGCATTGCAGCAGTTGGTGAGCCGTAATGCTGCGCCGATGATGCCCACGGTGCTCAGCTTTGGCAAGATAATAGGTGAAGGACGCACCAACATCATCCCCGACGAGGTGAAGATGGAGGGCATCATACGCACATTCGACCCCCAGTGGCGGCTAGAGTGCCACGAGAAAATACGCAAGATGAGCTGCGGTATAGCCGAAAGCATGGGTGGCGAGTGCGACCTCTTTATCGACTATGGCTACCCGCCAGTTATCAACGATGATGCCTGCACCCAGCAGGTACACGACAACGGCGTTGCCTTCCTTGGCGAAGAGAATGTCGACTGGCTCGACCTCCGTATGACGGCTGAGGACTTTGCCTTCTTTGGACAGAAGATTCCCGCCTGCTATTTCCGTGTGGGCATACACATCCCCGGAACACCCTTCTGCAACCTGCACCGTCCCAATTTGATGGTCGATGAGCGGTCGATTGAGGTGGCCAGCGGCTTTGAGGCATACAACGTTTATATGGCTCTGCACAATAGAATCAAACAATAAGCATGACAGAAACAATCGATACAACCAAAGAGCTTGAGACAAGGAAGATAGGCCCCTTGCTGTGGAAGTATGCGCTGCCAGCGGTGGTGACACAGATTATCGCCACAGTTTACAATCTGGTCGACAGCATCTTCTTGGGGCATTGCGAGAATGGGGCATTAATATTGGCTGCCCTTGCTATCATACTGCCTATCATGAATATCATACATGCCTTTGGCTCGTTGGTGGGTGCCGGTGCCGGTGCTCGCATGAGCATTGTTCTGGGCAGAAAGGATGTGCATTGGGCTGAGAAGATATTGGGCAACAGCATGTGGCTCACTTTCTTCTTTGGCATATTGTTTGTGTCAGCAGGCTATATCTTTATGGATCCGATACTCTCCATGTTTGGAGCTTCGGAAATCACGCTACGACTTGCCCACGAATACATGACCATCGTCCTGCCTGGCATGTTCCTCACTACGTTGACGTTCAATCTCTCCGGCCTTATACGCGCTTCGGGCTATGCCACCCGGTCAATGTGGATACAGGTGAGCGGTGCTTTGATGAACATAGTGCTCGATGCCATCTTCATCTTGGCATTAGGGTGGGGCATCAAAGGAGGTGCCCTTGCCACAACCATCTCTATGGCTTTCTCTGCCACGCTGGCACTGATGCATTTTGCTTCGCCTAAGTCGTTCATCCATTTCAAGCGTCACTGCTGGGAACCCAAAATGTATATCGTCAAGAATATCCTGGCCATCGGCATCAGTCCCTTCTCTATGAATGTGGCTGCATGTGCTGTGGTGGCCCTGCTCAACACCCAGCTCATCCGCTTTGGCGGCGATTTGGCGGTTAGTGCCTATGGGGTGGTCAACCGTGTGTCGATGCTAGTGTTTATGGTGCTTATGGGCATCTGTCAGGGCATGCAGCCCATCGCGGGCTACAATTATGGTGCCGGCCACAGCCATCGGCTCAAAGAAATCTACCTTCTGGCACTCAAATGGAATATGGGCACTGGTTTCGTCGGCATGGTGTTGGCTATGGTAGTCCCTCGTATGCTGGTGATGATGATGAGCAGCGAAGAAGAGCTCATCTCCATTGCCGTTCCCGCCATGCGCTACCTTATGGTGATGGCTCCCCTGATAGGCTTCACCGTCACCAACTCCCAATTCTTCCAGTCTATTGACAAGCCTTGGATAGCCATCGTCACCAGCCTGTCGCGACAGGTGATTTTCTTGATACCGTTGATGTACTTGGTGCCTGCCTTTATGGTGCACAATGGCTGGAGCGGACTCACGGGCGTATGGCTCAGCATGACCATCAGCGATGTCTGTGGTGCCTTGCTGTCGGGTACGCTCCTATACACCCAGCTCAAGGTGTTCCGTCCTGGCTATGTTCCTCCTGTCCGCAAGCCCAGAAAGGAGCGTGGCCCTAAACAATAGCTAATAACTGCTTGATGTGCCAGGGCCTCCTTGGTCTGGCTCATCAAGCATCAAACATCCTATTATTATGAAGAAACTTTTACTTTTTTCAGTCTACTTCTCATTGCTCGGGTTAATCTGGGCGCAAGGCGAGCATAAGCGGGTGCTGTTCGTCGGCAACAGCTATACCGAGGTCAACAATCTGCCCCTAATGGTGCAGCGCGTGGCTGAAAGTGCTGGCAGTGTGCTGGAGTATCAGAGCAACACTCCAGGCGGTTGTAGGTTTTCACAGCATTGCACCAACCAGTCTATGAATCTTATACGTCAAGGAGGTTGGGACTGTGTGGTGTTGCAGGAGCAGAGCCAGCTGCCCTCCTTCCCTCAGTCACAGGTGGAGGAAGAGGTTTTTCCCTATGCACAGCGCTTGGTCGACTCGGTCTATGCTCACAACCCCGATGGTGAAGCCATGTTCTACATGACGTGGGGTAGAAAAAACGGCGACCAACAGAATGCGCCCTACTTCCCCGTGTTAGGCACATATGAAGGCATGGACAGCCTGCTCTACGAGCGTTATCTCTATATGGCTCGGCAGTTTGATGCATCGGTGTGCCCGGTGGGCAGAGTGTGGCGTTACCTGCGTGCCAACAGCCCCCATATCGAACTCTACCAGCCCGATGAGAGCCACCCCTCAGTGGCAGGCAGCTATGTCGCTGCCTGTGCCTTCTACACGCTGTTATTCCATCGAAGCCCATTGTCTATCACCTACTCCCCAGGCATTGAGGAGCGTGATGCCAGCATCATCCGGGAGGCGGTGCAGCATGTGGTCTTCGACACACTCTCTTTCTGGCTTCGTCAATCAACCGACACCTCCCATGTGGATACGACGCAGCACGACACCACCCAGGTGGATACCACTCAGATTGATACTACCCAAGTGGGTATATATGGCAATCAATTCCCAACTCAACAATCTCAATTCTCTATTTATCCAAACCCTACTGTTGATGTCCTTACGGTCTCGCTGCCGCCCCAGTCGTCTATCTGCGTGGCGATACTGAGCGACATGAGTGGTCGTAAGATACGCTCCATCCCCCTCACCACTGACACCTCGACGTTCTCTTTGTCCAACCTGCCGAAGGGTATCTATATGCTGACACTAGTCTCCCCGTCCGACAGATATATAACTCACGTTATCAAACGGTAGCTGCCAAACACCATACATCAGCCCCTTTCTCCCTTTTTGAAAAAAACTATCAAAAGTACAAAAAAAGAGGCCATATCAGAAAAAAAGTGTAACTTTACACCGTCAAAATACTCTTGAAAAGTGTAGTTTTATGAAAGGAGAATATTATGAAGAAAAATTAAGTATGATTAGTAACACTGGCTTCGCTGGTGGGTTTAGTAAGTGTGTCTTCTTGCAAGAAGGAGGAACTGGACAACGACACGCGCTTCCGTGCCACGACGGAGGTTTTCACCGAGAACCACAATGCCAAGACCACGTTCAACGGCACCGCGCTGGAATGGGTGCGCGGTGACCAGATCGTGGTATACGGTACCGCAGGGTCGGGCATCTATTGTGCCACCCCCCCAAAGTCCGGTTACGACGGCTGTGTTCGACAACGTGAGCGGTGAGGCGGGTGACGGCCCCTTCCGCGCCTACTATCCCTCTACGCTGACCAACGACGGCATCCACGTGACGCTGCCTACAGTGCAAACCTCTGTAGACGGCTCGCTGACAGGCTTCCCCATGTACGCCGAAAGCGACAACAACCAACTGGCATTTCAAAACTTGTGCGGTGTGCTGAAGCTGCATCTGACCAAGGCAAGTGTAAACGTCAGCAGCATTGAGGTGTCCACCAACTCGATCATACCCATCAATGGTCTGTACTCACTGAAATACACTGATGTGCCAGTTATCAACTACCTGGGCTACGGCACCAACAGCACTGTGCTGGAGTGCGAGAATCTGCAGTCGATAGCCGACGGCAAAGACTTCTACATCTACCTGCCCTACGGCAACTATACCAATATGTCCGTCACCATCACTGCCACTGACGGGACGGTATGCACCAAGTCCAACGTGGCCGTCTACATCACTCGCAGCCATTATACCACTATTACCTTTAGCGAGAATGACTTGGACTTCGTTTTCCCACTGCCCAGTGACACGCTGCCCGGCCTGTTCACCATCAGTGAGAGAGGCGACCAAGTACGTTTCTCACGAGGCAACCTGCAGTATCAGGCCAGCACAAACACATGGCGTTTCGCTGTGAACCAATACGACATCATAGGTTACGACAATGGGAACATCAGCGCCACATACAGCGGTTGGATAGACCTCTTCGGTTGGGGTACGGGCGATAGTCCTACAAATACCTCCACAGATTACGAAAACGACTATCTGACCTTTGTGGATTGGGGCAGCAATGCTATCAGCAACGGCGGCAACGCTGCCAACTTGTGGCGGACACTCTCATGCTATGAGTGGGCGTATCTGTTCGATAACCACCAGTATGGCACAGGCAACATCAACGGTGTGGGCGGTATGATTCTCCTGCCCGACAGCTGGACATTGCCTGCCGGTTGTTCTTTTACATCGGGTCTTGCCGACAGCAGCGGTGACTGGACACGTAACAGCTATACCCTTGCACAGTGGGAGCAGATGGATGCGGCTGGTGCAGTATTTCTGCCAGCGGGGGGACTTCGCCAGGGCACGGATATATACGCCATGGCCGCCGGCAACTATTGGTCGTCTACGATACCTCAGTACGATGCGTACGATGTCTACTTCCGTAGCGACTTCCTCGACACGAGAGACTTTATAGTTCGCATCTTCGTGGAGTCAGTGCGCCTTGTCAGGGATAACAATTAGCATCTGAGATATTTCTGTTGAGGGAGGGCACGTGCCGAATGGCGGTACCCTTTCTCTTTTTTATATTGATACAATAAAGGCAGAACTTTTGCGTTTATAGTTGTATATTCGAACTTATGATATGAGGAAAATATTATCGTTTGTCTTTTTGCTCAGTGCCTTTATGGTGGTGGCGGCGCAGCCAGAATCAACAAATGTCGGCTTGCAGCGTCCCAAGGTAGGTGTTGCCCTCAGTGGTGGCGGTGCCAAGGGTGCAGCGCACATCGGTGTGCTCAAATATATGGAAGAGATAGGCATCCCTGTCGACTATGTTACTGGCACCAGCATGGGCTCCATCATCGGAGGTCTTTATTCCCTCGGCTACTCTCCTGACGAGATGGCAAGGCTGATTGCTGCCATGGATTGGGCTCTTTATATGAGCAACAGCGTCGACCGTAAATATATGTCGTCTGAACGTCGCGAGTTCAGTAGCATCTACATGCTCTCCGTCCCCTTCGGAACGGGCGAGTTTCAAGAAAAGTCCAAACGACTGATATCCACCTTGCCAAGTGGTGTCATCAATGGAGCCAGCCTCATCAATCTTTTCAGTCTGCTCAGCATCGGATACAACGACTCTATCGACTTCAACACCCTTCCCATACCCTTCGCCTGTGTGGCTACCGATATACTCAATGGCGACTCGGTGGTGCTCCATAGTGGAGTCTTTGCCAAGGCAATACGCTCCAGCATGGCCATCCCGGGGGTCTTCTCTCCCGTGGAGTGGGATGGGCATCTGCTGGCCGATGGCGGCTTGGTGAACAACTTCCCAGTGGATGTCTGTCTCGGCATGGGCGCCGACCTTGTGATTGGTGTCGACCTTGCCGACCCTCTGGCAAGTAGCATCGACGACCTCAGGTCTCTGCCTCAGCAACTGTCGCAATACCTCAGCATCGCAGTGACGGGCGACCACAATAAACACCGAGAGATGTGCGACATATATATGCATCCCGACGTTTCGGGCTACAATATGCTCAGTTTCTCCGCCTCCGCTATCGATACGTTGGTACGCCGCGGATACGAGTGCGCCAAAGCCCACCACGATGAGTTGATGGCTCTCAAACAGCGGCTCGAATCCTATGGTCATTGCCAAAAGACCCTCCAGGCTCCTCGTGCCAAGCTGCTCACCGAGCAGGACACCTTCGTGCTGGCTGAGGTGGTATACAAGGGCGTGGGACAAGATGAACGCAATTGGCTGGAACGTAAAGATGGTCTAGACAAAGGCACTGCCATCACCATCAACGATATTGCCCGTGCCATCGGCATCATCAACGGCACCGGTGCCTATTCTATCATCACCTTCACCATTTTTGAGGCTGAGGAAGACTATTGGCTCAACAATCATGTCTACACCGATGCCCTTGGACGCGACACCTACCGGCTAGTCGTCTCGGTGGAATATGCCGAACCCCACCTACTCTCAATGGGGTTCCGATACGACTCTGAGGAGAGTGCTTCGCTGCTCTTCCATCTGGGATGGAACGAACGCCGCCTATCGGGGTTTAAGTTTGGAGCCGATGTGGACTTGAACTACAACTTCCGTTTTGGTGCCAGCGCCTCTTGGTGCGGCTTGGGACTTGGTGATGTGACCCTCGAATATAAATATCACAATAGTAGCCTCAGCATCAATTATTACGATTCTGTATCCCTCCTTGGTCGCCGTATTGATCATCACAATATCAGTCTCTACCTCTCCGAATTCCATCTTCTTGATTTTAGTTTCGCCTTTGGACTCGACGAGGACTTCTACTCCAATCGTAGTAGTTTTACACTCAACAATATGCTCTACGACGGTCTTTTCCATTTCGACCGCACCGAGAATTTCTTGGGGGTCTTCTTCAACGGCCGTTTCGACAATCTCGACAATGCCTATTTCGCCACCAAGGGTGTCTATTCCACTGCCAATGCCAGCTGGCGCAAGAATAACAAATATCTCTTCCGCGATGTCGATTCAGGCTTTGTCTCTGTCGCCTTCAATTTCCAGACATACGTCTCTCCCTCCTCCCGGTTCACCCTTATTCCCCAATTCGCCACCCGCTTGGTGCTGGGCAATAACTCGGGTTGGTACGACAATTTGGTAGGCGGCACTCTGGCGGGACGCTACCTCGACCACCAACTAGCCTTTGTGGGGCTTATCAATCCCCTGCATGTCGACGACATGGCTGCTGTGCTACGCCTCGATATGC
The DNA here is from genome assembly GCA_017428115.1 of Bacteroidales bacterium. Lineage (GTDB taxonomy): Bacteria > Bacteroidota > Bacteroidia > Bacteroidales > P3 > Colimorpha. Next base: position 30,689 of record JAFRRK010000092.1, read on the forward strand.
GCTACAATATCTATAGCAAGCTCTACCTCTACCTGATGACTAATTACCTCTTCTCGTTCGATGAGATGTCGCCTCTCGATTCTTGGAAAGCCACTTTCGGCACCGCTCTCCGTGTGGCATACGATTCACCTGTTGGCCCAGTCTCTGTCGACCTCCATTGGAACAATTTCACCCGCCGTCTTGGTGCCTATCTTAATATCGGATATGTATTCTAACGCCATGCAAACTACCTCTATCTACAATACCTTCGGCATCCCCGCCACCGCCGACCGCTACCTTGTGGTCAGCCGCGAGACCGAACTCACCACACTTCTCTCCGACCCGTCATTCTGTCAGAAACCCTTCCTCATGCTGGGCGGTGGCAGCAATATGGTCTTCACACACCACTTTCCGGGCACCGTCATTCACCTCGAGAACGAAGGTATCAACCTGTTGGACACTTCCACTAGTCACGACGATCTTCTTGTCGAAGCGGCTGCTGGCGAAGTGTGGGACGATTTTGTCCACCACTGCATCGCTCAAGGGTGGTATGGCACCGAAAACATGGTCGGCATACCCGGTACTGTAGGTGCCGCCCCAGTACAAAATATTGGCGCCTATGGTTTGGAAGCGAAGGATATCATCCACAGTGTCCGTGCGTTCGAAGTGGGTACTGGTCGAGAAAGAATTTTTCTCAACGAGGAGTGCCGTTTCGCCTATCGCAACAGCATCTTCAAGCAGGAGCTGAAAGACCGCTATGTGGTCTGGTCTGTAACCTTCCGTTTGCACAAAACCTTTCAGCCCAACATCCGCTACCAGGCTCTCGCCGATGCCCTCGCCACTGCCGGCATAGCCACTCCTACGCCTCAACAGCTGGCCGACACCATTGCCGAGCTACGTTGGCGCAAGCTACCCCGTCCCGAAGTGATGGGCAGTGCGGGCAGTTTCTTCAAAAATCCCTTGGTCACTTCCGAAAAATACCACCAACTCAAGTCGCTATACCCCGACCTGGTGGCTTATCCGGCGCCTGACGGCTACAAGCTGGCGGCAGGCTGGCTCATCGAACACACCGGCTGGAAAGGTCGCTCTATGGGTCGCTGCGGTGTCTATGACAAGCAGGCGTTGGTGCTCGTCAACCTCGGTGGCTGTACTGGCGACGAGGTGGTTGCCCTTGCCGAAGCCGTCACCCACGACGTACAAGTCAAGTTCGGCGTAACACTCGAGAAAGAAGCCATCATCATTTAGAAGACTTCTATTTAAAGACATGGTTTCTTATCGAATACAAAATGTATGTTCTACAAAGCCCCTTATTCTTAATAAAATAAAGCCCATTTATAATCACATTAACCCCTTATTCCCATGAATTCCCACAACCCCGAAACCTTTTGGTCATGGTTCCAGTCCAATAGTGAGCACTTGACTATGCTCAACGATATATCCGACTCCGAGCGCCAGCAACTCCTTAACGACCTCCAGCACCAGCTTGACGCCTACTGCCAGGGACTCACCTTCGAAATAGGTGAGCCCACCGCACAAGGCCGCACCCTTACCATTAGCGCCGAAGGCGACTTCGACCTCTTCCGCTATGTGGTGGAACTTGTCGACTCTGCGCCCGATATCGACTGGTGGGAGTTCGTCCCATTCAAACAGCCCAAAGGCAAGGCCCTTAAAGTGCTCTTCGACAAGTATCGGTTCGACACCGCCAAGATGGCTTTCCAACAACTCGAAAGCGAGGAAGAACCCGACATTATCGGCCTGCGTGTTGCCCTGCCCGACCTTCCGCACAACTACCAGCCCAATCCCGACACTGATGCCGACGACGACCTGCTGGTCGGTGTCTACGTTACCATCGAAGCATTGATTGGTGAATTCGACTGCACCACATTGATAGGCTACGTCGAGCTCTGCCCGCTCCCCAAAGAGCCCTTCAAGGCAGGCTTCCGCCCTCTCGACGACCTCCCCGAGTTTGTCGAATGGTTCAAAAACTCACGTGAAAAATAATCCCTAACACCTCACTCATGATGCCTTTTTTACGCATCCCCAACGAGTAATTCTTATTTTTAAATCATTAATTAAAAAAAAGTTCGTATCTTTGCAGTCGAATATTAACCAGTAGATTCTACATAGTAATAAAATAATGAGCAAAGTAGACGTTCTCCTAGGTCTCCAGTGGGGAGACGAGGGAAAAGGCAAAATAGTTGATGTACTGACACCTGACTACGACGTGGTGGCACGTTTCCAAGGTGGCCCCAATGCTGGCCATACCCTTGAATTCAATGGCATCAAGCATGTATTGCACATCATTCCTTCCGGCATTTTCCATACCGACAAACTGAATGTCATTGGCAACGGAGTGCTTATAGAGCCATGTATCTTCCAAAAAGAGATAGCCGATTTGGCCGAAAAAGGTGTCAATGCTGCCAATAACCTATACATTTCCAAAAAAGCACACCTCATCCTTCCATCGCACCGCATGTTGGATGCCGCCAACGAGCAGGCCAAAGGCAATGCCAAAATAGGCTCCACCCTCAAAGGCATCGGTCCTGCCTACACCGACAAGATTGCCCGTACAGGCCTACGCGTCGGAGACATATTGGAGTTCGACTTCCGTGAGAAATACGAGCTGCTGAAATGTCAGCACCTCCAGCTTGCCCACACCCTCAACTTCGATATTGCCGACTTCCGTATCGATGGCAAGCCCATTGATGAATACGAACGCCTGTGGCTCGACTCACTTGAAACACTCAAGCAGTTCCACCTCATCAACAGCGAGTATTTCATCAACCGTTGTCTCGACGAGGGCAAACGAGTCCTTGCCGAAGGTGCCCAAGGCTCAATGCTCGACATCGACTTCGGCTCCTATCCATTTGTCACCTCCTCCAGCACCATCACTGCCGGAGTATGCTCTGGCCTCGGTGTGGCTCCGTCGCGCATTGGCCGCGTGATGGGCATCAGCAAGGCCTACTGCACCCGTGTGGGTGCCGGCCCCTTCCCCACCGAGCTCTTCGACGAGACCGGAAAACGTCTCTGTGAGCTAGGCCGCGAATTTGGTGCTACCACGGGCCGTCCTCGCCGCTGCGGATGGATTGACCTCCCCGCCCTACGCTATGCCTGCATGCTCAATGGCGTAACAGACCTCTTCGTCACCAAACCCGATGTGATGAACGACTTCGACGAAGTGAAAATGTGCGTCAAATACGAAATCGACGGCAAACAGACCGATGAGATTCCTTTCGAGTTCAACGAGGTGGAAATCAAACCACAACTCGTCTCCTACAAGGGCTGGAAACAAAACCTCGAAGGCATTGGCAACTATCGCGACCTCCCTCAGCCCCTGCTCGGCTATCTCGATGCCCTCGAACAAGCTACCGGTGTCCCCATCTTGGCTGTCTCCATCAGCCCCGACCGCAAAGACGTGCTGTTCAAACATAAAAAATATTAAATAGGCAATATATTCACAACACCTGCGTTTTTAGCGCAAAATAATTTATCGAGATGAAAAAAGTAATTCTTTTCCTCCTCATTGCGCTGCCCCTCCTTTCGGCAGCCCAGAACAAGATTAAGGAAACTCAGGTTCCTAAGTCCGTTCTGATTTCCTTGGACAAGAAATACGACTCCTACAAGGTCAAGACCTGGTATCAGTCGCCCGGCCAGTATATTGCCGAATTCGTCTACGATGGGCAGAAAGGCCGTGCCTACTTTACCCACAATGGCGACTGGCAGTACAGCTCTTTCCCCACCCGCCAGGAAGACTGCCCCACTGCCATGAACCGCTATTTTGTCGACAATTATCCCGGATACCGCATCCGCTCTATCGACTATGTCGAACAGATGGACGGCGATGTCTACTACCGCATGATGATTGTGAAAACCGGTGTCGGCTACAACGACAATGAGCTCATCTTCGACCCCCGCGGCCGTCTGCAAAAGAGCAATGCCCCCGACCCCGATGCCGTCAAACGCGAGTACTACACCCTCAACAACCCCGACGAGGGCGATGTGGCCGACGAACACCTCCGAAATCTTAAGAGTAACAAAGGTGGCAAACGCCCCAACCCCGTCGAAGATGTCCCTGAGATGGTCCCTGTCGATACCACCGACGCTATCACCGCTAACTTCAACAAAATCTGCCCGCCTTCCAAGGTGGTCGAAGGCCCCGAATGGGTGACCCGCCATCCCGGTATGGTTGTGGCATACTACATCAACCGTCAGGGCGTCGAAATGGAAGAGGTCTACGACGTGGCCACCGAAAGCCACATCATGTCGGGCAAGGTGCTCGACAAAGACCACTACACCGCGGCTATTGTCAAGTATATCGCCGAGAAGTTCAAAGGCGAAAAATACAAGATCGAACGCATGATAGTCTACACCTACGACTCCAAGTGGCGTGTCGACGGCAAAAAACCCAAGCCCTACACCTATGTTGTCGTCAGTCAGAAGGTCAGAGGCCTGGGCAACAACCTCAAGTATACCCGCATGGAGTTCGATGCCTCTGGTGCCTTCACCAACCTGCTCACCCAGCCCATCGACAAAAACGACATTCAGTAATAGTATTATCTAAATACAAAAAGCTAAAAACTAAAAAGGGAGGAATCAACCTTTTTGGTTTTTAGCTTTTAACTTTTATCACCAATGTAGGACACAACCTTTTCTTTTACCCCTCCTATTTATTACTACTATGAACCATCCTGCCTGCATCTACGGCCCGCCCGAAATGCTCTTCAAGCGCAAAAAAGCCGCCGAACAAGAACGTAAACACATCGAAGTGGTGGCAGCCATCATCTGCCAGGACCACTGCGTCCTAGCCACCCAGCGCGGCTACGGAAAATGGCGCGGCTGGTGGGAATTTCCCGGTGGCAAAGTGCAGGAAGGCGAAAGCCGCGAACAGGCTCTTGTGCGTGAACTGAAAGAGGAAATGGATGCTGCCATACACATCGACCGCTACCACTCAACCGTCGATTACGACTACCCCGACTTCCACCTCACCATGCACTGCTACCTCTGCCATCTGATAGATGGTCACTATCGGCTGAACGAACATCTTGATGCACGCTGGCTTACTGCCAACACTATCACCACCCTCCAATGGCTCCCAGCCGACAGAGAGTTGGTAGAAACCTTGGCAAAAGAAATAGATTTTTAATTTTATCTGTCTAATTTAAAAAAAATGTGTATCTTTGCAATCTCAAACATTGTGGGATGATTCCTTGACAATGTTGAGAACCAAGCGGATATGGCGTAATTGGTAGCCGCGCTAGACTTAGGATCTAGTGGCGAAAGCCGTAACGGTTCGAGTCCGTTTATCCGCACCAAGGGTTGGGCAGTGCTTTTTCAAGGTCCCGACCCAGGGTATGAAAAAAACAGCAGGGGTTTTATCCCCTGTTTTTTTATGCCCATCAATCCACGGCTCTCCCCGTGCTCCAACCACTCTTCGTCTTACCTCTGTTCCATTCCCACACTATTGTCGTTCGTTTGCCATCGTAATGACGGTAAGCCACTCTGAATAACTTGATAATAAATAGGTTGAAATGATAATGTGGAATGCGGCTCTTTCAGATGAGGGGTCTCTTTTGTTTTGCCCCTTCGCGTTGCCGACATTCTTTTTTATGGTTCATCTTCATAACCCTGTGTTTACAATACGGAAAAGATTATTATCTTTGCAAGACAAAAGATAATATATGGAAGCCACGAAGGAATTGTTGAAGTTGCTGTTACCAGAAGACTTACGGGACAGCTTTGAGATTGTAG
>JAFRRK010000093.1 GCA_017428115.1 Bacteroidales bacterium
AAGACTACCACAGCCACGGCAAGCACACACCGCTTGCCGTGGCTCATTTTTTATGACCTTGTGGCAACACAATGCATAATATGAAATTTTCCTGACAACGATAATTCCGGCCTTCTTGGCCAATTGTTTAATCAAAAATTTCAGTATTATGTACCAGTTCAAGCAAGACCTCGCTATGGCCTATTTCCCAGACCACAGCAACGTTGCGCCAAGCGAGAGCAGAGAAAGCTTGCTTACTATGCCGAGCCTAAGCAACGTCACCGAAGGTAAGGAGAGTGCGAGCAAACGCCTCGCCAACGAAATCCACTCCAATTTTCACTTTTCACCTTTCAATTTTCAATTTTTCTCATCCCCTCTATCGTATCTATCAAATCTATCCTCTCTATCAAATCCATCCCCAACCTTGCCCATTCCAATTCCCAACGCGCCAAGCCCCCCCCTGCACGGTAACCGTGCAAAGGGGGGGCTTATCAGTGCTTTCCGTTCCTTTCTGTCAGAAGAGAAAAAGCGTCTATGGCTCCTTCAGTAGCGTCAACGGAGAAGATACCGGATTTCAATCTCGGTGCGTATGTCGCCATGTTGCAGCGTGGCGGTGGTGGGGCGGCCGTCTCCGTCGCAGGTGTACTCGGCCGTGTACGACGCCCCCTCGTCGCAGTCTGCCGCCACGGGGCAGCCCGCGCTGAAATGCAGCGGAAGCATGTGGTAATAATCTCCCATTACGCCCGTGCGGGTCAGGCTCCAGCAGGTGGACAGTTCCATCCCGAGGGGAAGGCGTAAGGGGTTGGGCGTATCGCCGTATCGGAATGCCGTGCGCTGCACCTCCGTGCCGTCCTCCCGGATGCTCTCTTCCGACACGTTGCCGCCCTGCCATGCAAAGCGGCGTTCGTAGTCGTGTTCCCTGCCATCGGCTGCATGGCGGCGGTAGCTGACGCTGACGGGATGCGCGCCGTCGTAGGCGAAAGTGCAGTCCGTGGTGCCGCCCTGCATCGTGAGGGTCTGCCGGGCCAGTTTGCCGTCAGAATAGATGTAGGTCCAGCGTTCGCGCATTGCCCCGTCGGCGGTATATACGGCGGTCTCCGTCAGGCGTGTGCCAGAATAGCGGCACTCCATCCGTTCCGTGCGTCCGTCGGGCAGGAGGCATTTGACACACTCCAGCAGCGTGTCCTGCCATTCGAAAGTGTATTCCAGCCTATAGGCTGTGTCGGGCGTGTGCTGTGTGACGGTCATGTGCGCCACGCGCCCCGACGGTACATGACTGTTGTCCTTCTCCTTCCCGCACGACATAAGGGTCAATAACGTGGTAAGGACAATAACTGTGGTTCGAATTTCTGTTCTCATGATGGATGATTTTTTTGCGCAGTCCAGACGGATTGCCTTATGTTGTTTTCGCTTAAAACTGAGCATAGGGGGCGGGGAAACACCCGCATCCCTATAATAGATTTAGATTGTCGGTGTGCTGTAAATGTGTGCCAGACAATTTATTTTCTCTGCTCCGAGATAATATATTCCGTTTTCTACAGCGCACCTATGAAGGTAATTAGAACGGTTAAGACTTTTGCTGCCGATAGTGTCATCGCTAGAGTGAATCATAATGGTGTCGTTGAGGGTGCAGCCTTGGTATTCTAAGTGAATAGGGATAACACTTGTTGCAATGTGAGTATCATCAACTTCGTACAGCATAAAATCAACATTTCCACATTGGGGTTGCCAGTCTTCGTGGATTGTCAAATCTATATCCCTATATTTTAACTCATTAATTTGTTTTCTTGACAATTCAAAATATTGTCTGTCTCTGTGAACCGCTCCGTTTTTAGTGACATATACTGTTACAATGCTGAACTCGCTTCCTCCGTTCCAAAAATAATCATAATGTGTTCCAGAACTGGTAAATCTGAATGCTCTGGCTTCATATATAGTGTCAGTTCCGTCAACATTAACGTCCCATGGGAGCAAATTATTGTTATTCATCCATGGATTTGCCCATCGTGCACCGCCTTTTGCCCATACTCCATTCTTAAAATCAGGATAATCAGAGTATTTGTGCTCGCCAATTGCAATGACAATTGCCTTCTGTTGACCATTGTCGACTGCTTGGCTGTTGACGGTGGTCTGCTGAATTGTACCATTCACCATCACAAAGCCCGTAGTGGTCGACATGGACAGGTCGTCGGGTGAGTAGCACACTACGGGAGTTGTACCAGGTGTCCAATCATCGAGGTACGGCCAGTAAATCACGATGTCGCCGTAGTAGTCACCTGCAGTAAGGCCTAATCCCTGCAGGTACGTGGTGTTGAGTACACTGCTCAGGGACTGGAACGTTGTGCCGTTCGGAATGAAAACGGAGTTGGCCGTATTTGCAATGTCATATAGGTATACCTTTTCATCAAGGCCGTAGTTTGTAACCATATTGATTGCGGACTTAAGTTCTGTTAAAACAGCGGGTCGGCATCTATCATTTCTGCCAGTTTCATGGCCACCTCTTTTTTCCCAAAGGATACCGCTTTACTGTTTGTCCCTGAAAGAACTGTCTGATTGTTTTGTGCAGTGCTATACTCTTTCTGACACGACACAAAAGCAACACTTCCAATTGTCATGATGGCTGCGATAGCCACTGCTAAGATTTTTGTGTGCTTTTTCATTGTTTTAAAATTTAAATTGTTGATAATAAAATGATTTTTGATATTTGTTTTCATTGTTTTCATCTTTCATTCATTTGGTTCAGTTGCTTGGTCTTGGGTCAGGTTTAACTGGTATCGTATATCATTGTTATTTACTTTTTTGTTATACATATATTTACGTTAGAACTTTTCAATTAATGTTATTTTGCTGTACGCAACGGTGTGAAGTTCAGACTGTAGCCCTCACTGCCGTAGAGTGTGAGCGTTTCTTTCTCGGCATTGTAGGTGAAGTTAAGGGTTTCGGTCATTCCGTCGGCTGAGAGGGTGATGGTGCCGTTGGGGCGCTTGTAGGTGTAGGTGAACGGAATGGTCTCCTCGTCGTTTCGGTCGGCGTTCGCATATCTCGATGTGAACGTACCCCTTACCATACTCTCAAATGCTATGATGTCCGTCTCTACCGATTCCTGCATCACTCCGTTTTCGTCCTCGTAGGTGTCTCTCTCTTCGTACACCCATGAGGTTTGATACACATCGTTGATGTACTCGTCGCTCGGGGTGGGGAATTGGTCGTCGTTGGGGTCGCAGGCTGCCATCAACATTGTGGCTGCCACAAATAAAATGCTTGTGATTTTTCTTAAAGTTTTCATTGTTTGTTGTTTTTATATGTTAATATTGAATCGAGTGTTCTTTGTTTGTTTTGCTTGAATAGTCGTATGCAGGGGCTGAAATGTTACACAATGTAATTACTTTTCCTGCAAAGCCTTCTCCACCTCACGAACAAGTCCCTCGCCACGGAAGTTGCCCAACATGGTTCCGTCGCTGTCGATGAGAAACACCTGTGGGATAGATGTAAAGCCATATAATGTGGGAGAAGCCTTTGCCAAGTCAATTATTTGGGTGTACGGAATGTCCACCTTTTTGATTGCGTCGTCGAATTCATCCTCTGAGTCCCACACACCGACCCCGACAATTACCAGTCCGCTATCGGCATATTTCTCATATAGTGGCTTGAGATATTGCTTGATTTCCTGTCGGCAAGGCCCACACCACGATGCCCAAAAGTCGACAATTGCCACATGCCCGGCAATGAGTTGTGAGAGGGAAACCGTCTCATGCGTGGCACGGTCGATGCCGTTGAAATCAACAAAACGATTGCCTTTGGCAACCGATTTCTGGTGCTTGCCTCTTTCGTATGCCTTACGGACTGACAGGTAGTTGCGCACCACAGGTGAGGCCGTGGCATAAATGGAGTCAGCACGTCTGCACATTGAGTTAATGGCGTCGTGGTAATAATCCCCTCTTTCCACCATCAAGCCCATAATATTGGACATCATATAGGCTCCGACCACATTGCCGGCATTGTCGTCGAGGATCTGCCATGCTACACTTCTATTGAAATAATTCATAGAGTCCTGATACAGGTCACACATTTTGCTATTAAAGCTATAATAGTAGTGGTCTCGCATATGCCTGTAATATTGATACCCGTGTACAAAGCGGTTCATTTGGTCATTGAGAGGCGTGCCTTCAATTATATAATTGCGGGCATCGAGGGTGGCGTTCATGCCCGGTTCTACAACAATGGGAAGTCGTATGTTATTCGTACCGCTAATCCAACCGACAAACACGGTGTCGGTATATCCCTCGATAGTAAACTTGCCTTTGCGCACGACTCCGCTGGCAACGCTGTCCATAGTCTGTTCATCTGACAGCCTGATTATTGTTCCGTTCTTTGTATGCTTCGGAACACTGATTCCGTTAATGGTGAAATTGGGTTTCTGCGCTGCCACTGTCACCGTTGCCAGCACACAGGTCAGGATAATGGTTGCTTTCTTCATTGCATGCATGTATTATTTTATTCCGTTTTTAAAACTTACTTACTTTGTCAGTATTATTGCCAGTATGTCGATTGCGATTATCACCACCACGATACCGCCATAAAACAGCTTGGCCGCTATCCTGTCCTTTCTGCTCGGCAGCACGTTTCTTCTGCCACTGACATCACAATTATGCATC
>JAFRRK010000094.1 GCA_017428115.1 Bacteroidales bacterium
AACTACTACATCCACCGCTCCACCAACGCCTCTGCGGAGCAACTCAACTCTAAAATTAAGGCTTTCCGCAAGTCCCTGCGTGGTGTCCAGGATCTCAAATTCTTTTTCTTCCGCCTGTCAAAAATCTACGCCTAAACACAGAAGTTTGCAGCTGAACCTTTTTTATGGCGATGCGAGAAGCCTAAATTCCAGTTACAAATGCAGTGCTGAGTAGAAAAGAAGAGCACCCAAATCCGACACTCTCAGGTAAAATGACTACTTTTTGTGTTGACAATTGAAAAAATAATATTATCATCTTACCAAAGAGCAAGGATACACAATCCCACCCTGTCTGATGATTACATCCTCCATGTTCAGTCTGAGCTCAACCTCCGTCACAGTAAACAGTTGAACTTCTCCTTCCCCAAACATGGATTCATACTATTTTTGCACAACAGTGTTGCGCTTCGAGGTTGAATCTATAAGCGACATTTTTAGGTTGGATATACAATATTCATCAGTTTTTCGCGTTATCTGCTATTGCATGAAAAAAGTTTTTCTTTTATTGCTGCTGCTCCTGTTGGTGCAGCCTATGCGGGCCAGTTACCTGCTGGTGCCGATGGACGAGGTGCAGAAAAATCACCTCAAAGCCTACGGCATAGCCTATTGGGCATTGCAGCATGAGGTGGAGGTGACGTGGCTGCTGAATTATCGTGGTGGCAGCTTTATGATGAAATATGCCGACCTGCTGGAGCGTGAATGTCGCCTGCGTGGTGTCACTGCCGATGTGATTGCTGATGGTCAGTCAAGTGCCATATTGTCCGAAATTGCTGAGCCTTCGGTGAACATGGACGCTGTGAAGTTGCAGAAGGCTCCCAAGATAGCTGTCTATTCGCCAAAGAATAAGCTGCCGTGGGATGACGCTGTGACGCTGGTGCTCACCTACGCCGAAATACCTTACGATGTGGTGTACGACGAGGAGGTGATGGCAGGTGTGTTGCCCACCTACGACTGGCTGCACCTGCATCATGAAGATTTCACAGGTCAGTATGGCAAGTTTTGGGGCAATTATCGCAATCAGCAGTGGTATATTGAGGATGTCCGCCAGCAAGAGGCAACTGCCAATAAGCTGGGATTTGCCAAAGTGAGCCAGTTGAAGCTGGCCGTGGCGCATAAGATACGCGACTTCGTGGTGGGAGGGGGGTTCCTCTTCGCAATGTGTTCGGCTCCCGACAGCTACGATGTTGCTTTGGCGGCTGAGAATGTGGACATCTGCGATGTGATGTTCGACGGCGACCCCATGCAGCCCGATGCCCAGAACCAGCTGGACTATAACAAGACATTTGCTTTCAAGGATTTCCGTATCAGCACCAACCCTTATGAGTATGAGATTTCGACCATTGATGTTGACGACCGCACACGCCAGAAGGCCGTGAATGAGAAGAACGACTTTTTCACCCTCTTCGACTTCTCTGCCAAGTGGGATTGGGTACCTACTATGCTGACACAGAACCATACCCGCATCATTCATGGCTTTATGGGGCAGACGACTGCTTTCCGTCGCGAGTGCGTCAAGTCGTCGGCGGTGGTACTGGCCGAGAACAAGGCGTTGGGCGAGGTGCGCTACCTGCATGGCGAATACGGCAAAGGCACCTGGACTTTCCTTGGGGGGCACGACCCCGAGGACTATCGCCACTTTGTGGGCGACCCGCCTACCGACCTCTCGCTTTTCCCCAACTCGCCAGGATACAGACTTATATTGAACAATATACTCTTCCCTGCTGCCAAAAAGGAGAAACATAAGACCTGATTGCTATTGCAATAGTTGTTATTAATGTCTTTACTTATTAATTAGATGCAACGTTTTTTTACCATACTGCTACTGCTTGCTAGCTTCACTGCCTCGGCCCAGAAGTGGACCAACTATACCGAGAAGAACTCGGGACTGATAGGCAACAATATCCTTGCCGTCACTGCCGACCACCGTGGCAATCTGTGGGTAGGCTCCACTCAGGGCCTCAATAAGTTCAAGGATGGCCAGTGGACCGACTATGCCGATTTTAACGAGAAACTGAAAAACCAGTTTGTCAACTGTCTGGTGGTAGAGGGCAACACCCTTTGGATAGGTACCGACGACTATGGAGTTATCGAGTTCAACGGCAACCGCTGGTTCGAACATGCCGAAGAGACTCACCGCCTCAACATGAAGTATATACGCGACATAGCGGTGGACCATGTAGGGGTGAAATGGATAGGGGTGACACTGAGCGGCTTTGTGCAATATGATGGTGTCAATTGGAACAAGTATACCGCCACCGACTCCGAGCTGTTGAGCGACTTTATCCTCTGCGTGGTGATTGACAACCGCGACCGCAAGTGGATTGGCACCAACGACGGCCTCTGTGTTTTCGACGGTCGTCGCTGGCTCTCCTATACCACCAAAAACTCTAAAATACCCCACAATATAGTCCTTTCGCTGGCTATCGACAAGGACAATGTGAAGTGGATTGGCACCTTGGAGGGGCTCTGCCGTTTTGACGGTGAGACCTGGACTATCTTCAACACCGACAACTGTCCCATCCCCGGCAACCAGATCAACGACCTAGCCTTCGACCGTGAAGGTCATCTTTGGATGGCCACCGACGGGGGTGTGGCTGTGTTCGACTGCGACGGCCAGTGGGATACCTTCCGTGCCGGCGACCAGCTGCCCCGTTGCATGTTCCAGAATGTGACAATAGACCGCACCGGCAATATTTGGTTCGGCACCGACGACAAAGGCCTCTGGTGTCTCTCAGGCTATCAGATGAAGCGGATGGAGGCATTGGCCGCAGCCGAGGAGGAGGGCTCTGAGGGTGACCTTGAGGGCAAGGGCTCACAAGGGGCAGCCTCTACTTCCCAAACCGACAATACCCATCAGCCCAAGGGCGACGCATCTGCTGCTGCCGAAGAGCGCATCAAGCTCACTCCCAACCTCGAGGAGGGCTACCTCACCATCACCATGAACAGCCCTCAGGCCGAAGTGACCTTCATCAACTCCAAGGGTGAGAAAGTGCGCACCGTGCCTAAGTATCAGGCAGGCAGCCATATCAATATCTCCAAGATGAAGAAGGGCACCTACACCGTCCGGGTCAAAACCGCCTCGGGCACACGCTCAGTCAAGTTTACGTTGAAATAAAATGATAATACAATGATAATATGAAAAAGATTACTATTCTCTTCCTCCTGTTGAGCATGACCCTGATGGGCTTTGCCCAGATTCAGGATCCCGTCAAATGGACCTATACGGTCAAGGACCTCAACGAGTCGCAGTCGGAATTGGTGTTCACCGCCAACCTTGATGCGGGATGGCACCTCTATTCGCAGTATACTGACTCCGAGGGACCTATAGCCATCTATTTTGAGTTTACGCCCTCGAAGGATTATAAGCTCATTGGCAAGGTTCAAGAGCCTAAGCCCCACGAGGAGTACGACAACGACTTCAAGTGTACCGTCCGCTCGTTCAGTGGCAAGGTGGCTTTTCGACAAAAAATTGAACGCCTGACCGATAAGAACTTCAAGGTCAAAGGCACTTTCGGCTACCAGCTCTGCAACGATGGCAGCTGCATCGCACCCGACGACCGCAACTTCTCCTTCTCGGTGAAAGGGGCTTTGCAGCCTAAGGCTGAAGAGGTGGCTGCTGTCGAAGATACCGTTGCCGACACGGCCGAGCTGTTGCAAGAACAAGAAGAATCTATGGTAGACACTGCTACCGCAGTGCTGGCAGAAACTTCTGATGAGCCTGCCGAAAAGAAGGACCAGTCGCTCGTCGTGGTGTTCCTTATTGCATTGCTGGGTGGCATCCTGACGATGTTCACCCCCTGTGTGTTCCCCATGATACCGATGACGGTCAACTTCTTCATGCACAATAGCGACAACCTCCACAAGAACCGCCGTCAGGCATGGATGTTTGGCTTCTCCATTGTCTTCCTCTTTGCCGTGTTGGGTGCCATTCTTGCACTTGTCTTCGGCCCCGAGGCCCTCTACTTCATCGGCACTCACTGGCTGCCCAACCTCATCTTCTTCGTCATCTTCTTCGTTTTTGCGTTGAGCTTCTTCGGACTGTTTGAAATCAAGATGCCCGAGAAGTGGATTAACAAGAGCGACGAGCAGGCCGACAAGGGCGGTCTGCTGGCTCCATTCTTTATCGCCCTTACCACTGTGCTGGTATCCTTCAGCTGCACAGGCCCCATTCTCGGTGCCGCCTTGGTGGGCCTCACCACCTCTTCCACCGACCGTTGGGTCTCCCTCATCACCATGCTGGGCTTCGGTATCGGCTTTGCAGCCCCCTTCACCCTGTTGGCCATGTTCCCACAGGTATTGAAAAATATGAAGAGCGGCTCGTGGCTCAACACCGTCAAGGTGGTCTTTGCCTTCTTGGAGTTGGCCTTCGGCTTGAAATTCCTGCAAATGGCTGACCTCTACTGCAACTGGGGTCTCTTGCCGCGCGACATCTATCTGGCATTGTGGATTGTCATCTTCGGTATGCTCGGCTTCTACCTCTTGGGCAAACTGCGCTTCAAAGGCGACGACGAGGTGAAGGAGATTAGTACCCTCCGCATCTTCCTTGCCATTGCCGACCTGGCCTTTGTCGTCTGGATGATTCCCGGTCTTTGGGGTGCGCCGCTCAAAGGACTCAGTGGTTTCCTGCCCGCACCTAACAGCCAGGAGTTCGACATCGCCAAGATTGTTGCCGACAACCGTCCGGCTGTCACTGCCGAAGGCACCGTGCAGCTTGGTCAGTTGCCCGCCGACCGCAAGTATGCCGATGTGCTCCATGTGCCTCTGGGATTCGAAGCCTTCTTCGACCTCAACGAGGCAAAGGCCTATGCCCGTGAGCACAACAAACCCATCTTCCTCGACTTCACAGGCAAGACCTGCGCCAACTGTCGCGAGATGGAGAACAACGTATGGGTCGACCCCGAAGTGCGTCGAATCATGAACGAGAAGTACGTCATCTGCTCCCTCTTCGCCGACGAAAACACCATCGAGCTGCCCGAAGAAGAGTGGGTTACCGACCAGAATGGCCGTGTCCTCAAGACGTTGGGGCGCAGGAACCTCAACTATCAGAAGACCCAGTTCAACATGAACGCCCAGCCCTACTATGTGATTATCGATGCCGATGGCAACGTGCTTACTAAAGAGAACTATAAGTACGACCGTGATGTGCAGAAGTTCATTGCCTACCTCAACGAGGGTCTGACCAACTTTAAGTAACCCCCAATACTAGGTATCGACCACGGCTTCGGCCAGTCTGACGTATTAATCATCATGCCAATCGTGCCTAGAACCAATGTATTGTAAGTAATATGAAGAAAACGCTCCTTTTCGCTCTGCTGCTACTTGCCGTTTGTACGGCAGCCGCCCAGTCTGAGAATAGGGAGGAGCGTTTTCTCAACCGCTACGAAGCTTTTGTCAACGAGGTGGTTGCCACGCCTGTGGCCGACTTTCATGGCGACACCCTCAACCACTACCGCAAGATGCAGCGCCGCTTCATGCGTCGCTACCGCTGGTGCTACGACACCCGTCTCTCTATCGAGCAACTCGAGCAGTTCAACAAGCTCTGCGGTCGCTACCATCGCAAGATGTCCATGGTCAACAATCGTCGCCGTTGGGCCGCCACCAAGGGACGCATTGAGGGGAGGTTTGAGGCACTTTTCCATCGCCATGATGTCCCAATAGATACCTTACAAATTGATACATTGGTGATTATAGAATAATCATCTACTGAGTTGTATGCTATGTGTCAAAAAAAGACTGTTTTCATAGGCCAAAACAGTCTTTTTTTTCTCTCCTCACGTTATTTTTAATTGTTAAACTTGTTGTGCAAACTATTGAAAACCATAGTTTGTTATGTTAATTTCCGATATTATGACGCCAATTGTTTTGTCATGTCGCAAAAAAGTAGTATTTTTGCAACCGATTTCGACAGTCGAAATAAGTATTGCGGGGTAGAGCAGAGGTAGCTCGTCGGGCTCATAACCCGGAGGTCGTTGGTTCGAATCCAGCCCCCGCTACAAAGATTAAACAATGAGCAGGACAGATGTTCTGCTTTTTTTATGCCCATACCTTCTTCTGGTTTGCTTTCAGCCTTCCCTTATTCTACCACTCTTAGGTTGTCCACTTGATGTCCTTCCATCTTTAGCAGGGCTATCTTGTTGTGCATGCCTCCGCCGTAGCCTGTCATCAGTCCTCCAGCGCCCACCACACGGTGGCAGGGCACTATGATGCACAGAGGGTTCCATCCCACCGCACCGCCCACCGCCTGAGCCGCAATGGGGTGTCCCATAGTTTTGGCCAGTGCCGTGGCTATCGTCCCATAGGTGGTCAGCGAGCCATAAGGTATGTCGCACATACACTCTGTCACCGCCTTCCGGAACGAGGTCATGCCGTCGATGCGGTAGCGGGGGGTGAAGTTGGGTTCCCTGCCTCCAAAATAAATGTCCAGCCAACGTCGGGTGTCGTCAAACACTGGCAGCTCCACTTCCTTGCCTAGTGGGAGGAGTTTGTGCGCGTTGGGCGAGCCCTCAAACAGCAGACCTGTCAGCGCGTCGCCATCCGATAGCATCACTAAGTCGTCCATCCCATTGGGTGTGTGGTAGGGGTATCGATATAAGGGTTTTCTGTCTATCAAGAATTTGAGAATTAGAGATTTTTTTTCAATTTCACAATTTGAATCTAATATGAAAGATGTCTAGTGGACTTCTGTTAGCTCAGCGGAGTAATAACAAAGGCTATAATTGCAAGCAATTAATGGACCCACCTTTGCCTTCTTGGCCTCATCACTTTTTTCCTCCTTTGGCATACTTCGTCCTCACCAGTTCATACGAGGCCCTTGTCAGTTCGCATAGCAGGCTGTCAGTGGCGTTATTGGCATCAACCCCAATCCAATGTTTGGCCGACAAGTTATAGGGGTCGCCTATGCAGGGGTGTTGCTCCTTCAGCTCGGCGACACGTTCGGGCTGGCATTTCAACGTCACAATGCCATAGTTGTTGCAGTCCAAGAGGGCAAACATGTGGCCCCTCACATAAAACACCAGCACCTCGGCGGCAGAGCGGAACGCCTTAAAAGGCATCCTCTCCTCCACATCCTCGCCCAGCGACAGACAATAGTTGCGATAATCCTCTATATTCATTCGCTGCTTTGTTCATGCGTTGCTAACCTTAATGAAGTGTAGCCTATTTGTTTACGTCAGATACTCTTTAAATAATATGTTGCAAAAATACTAAAAAAAGCCATAATGAGCAAAAAGAAATAACCACATACCAGACTTTATGCACACCTGTATTAGTTGCTCCCCCCGAGTAAAGTTTGACAAGTAAAGGAGACTTCTATTAATTGCCCCAAAGGGGCAAACTCTCAATAACCCCGCACTTGTAGTGTGGGGTATATCAGTCGAATACATCTCAGCGTGCTGAAGGCACGCGCTTTCAAAATCAAATTAATAGAACACACCTAAGAAGCTGTTTAAATTTGATTGATGAAGTTTATTACAATACTTCGGAAATATTTGATTTATATGTTTGATATACAATAATTTATTTATATTTTTTTAACTTTAAAAATTTGGTCAAGTGGCTGAAAATGAGTATCTTTGTAGATGTTTTCAAGTAAGCACAAAAACACCGCA
>JAFRRK010000095.1 GCA_017428115.1 Bacteroidales bacterium
CGAGGGTGCCGAAGGCGAGACCGTTCGTATTTTCGACATCACAGGCCGCAGCGTCCGCAATGAGGCACTGCACACGGGAGTCTATATAGTGAAGGTCGGCGACCGCCCGGCACGAAAAGTTGTAGTAATGAAATAGTAAACTATCAAATACATAATAAATATGACACACCACATCATCAAATCCCTCGCCGTCCTCGCCTTGGGCGCGATGCTGCTGACGGGCTGCGGGAATAAGGCTGCGGAGAGCAAGCCTTACGAACCTGAAGGCTCGATGGGGTTGGAGGAACTGGCCGCCATCGCGCAGGATACGGCACACTACCGCGCCATCATCTTCATTAACCCTTACTGCTACGGCTGCCGTCAGTCGATGTTGTACACGCTGCCCGCCGTCGAGGCGATGGACACTGCGCTGTGGAGCGTCTACTACCTTATCGTCGAGGACATCACCGACTCCGCTCATTGGCAGGAAGTGGTGGACGACATGGCAGACATCGGGGCGCGACGCGAGTGGATTCATCATTGGCGCAAGCCTGCCGACGGCTACGGCTATCCGGAAGTTCTTGCCCTCTTCCTCAGCCACCATCCCGTAACGACCCGCGACGGACGCGTCCCTCTCGAACTGCTCATCGACACCAACAACTACCTATCCATCAATCGCTGCATCGCGAAGGAGAACGAGGACAGCGTATGGTACGAGCCGCAGAGCCTCTATATTGACAACGTGACAACCTACACTGACTACTCCGTCGACTACGGCGGCTACTCCGTCATCTCCACCGGCCAAGCCGCCCCCGAGGAGCATGTCGTTGTGTTGGAAAGATAATTTGAATCATCAAAAAACACATCCAATATGCAACACCACATCATCAAATCCCTCGCCATCCTCGCTTCGGACGCGATGCTGCTGACGGGCTGTAGTACGAAGCACAAGGCTGTGGTCGAGGAGGCGTATATATTTGTCCCGACGCTCAACATGGGCGGCGGGATGACGCCGACCGAAACAGAGGTGTCGCGGATGCCAGACTCGCTTTTCGACGGACGCCCGTACATCATCGCCGACAGCAGTTTGTATGCCCTGAGCGCAAGGCAAATTTCCCTGTTGCGAACCTTTGACAACCCCAATGCAGGACAAATTATCAAACTGATTGAGAGCATAGACGATGTGTTGCGCCAGTCGGGAAACACCATCACCACCCGTGAGGCGTTGATGTCCTACTACCACAACTTTGACCTGCTGGACCAAATGACCGATTGAGGTTCCGGCTTTTTCATGGTGCGGGGGAATTTGATAAATGGTTTCGAAGGGTAGGGTGAGGCAATTTTTTATGGAAATGAACGTTATGTGGACATGAAGAAACAGTTTGCATTGTCGTTTGTTTTGTTAGTCTGCTGGATAGCAGCCAGTGCCCAGATTTCGGAAGTGAACGACGGTCTCCGTTTTCTGCCCTCACGCATGGCAAACCACATCCGCTCGGTGAAGGAGTATCGACTCTCCACCGAGGCAGCGGGTACCCGCAAGCTGGTGGCAACCATCCGCTACGACCGGCAGGGATACATGACCTACCATCGCAATGGGTCGGAGATGCCCGACAGCATCGAGTGTACTTACGACTCACACAATCGGCTGGTACAATGGAAACGTGCTGAGCTCCGTTGGGACAACGACAGCCAGCAGATGGTGTGGAGCAGTCTTATCGTCGAAAACCTTGACTACACTCCCGACGGGCTGGTCAGTCTCGACCGAGTGGTTATATACGACCGTGTCAACTCTAAAATCGATACCACAGTCATTACTTATCGTCTTATCCATCTGGAACGCTCTGGCCGGGGTGTTACAGCGTGCGATTATGCCTATTGCGAAAGGGGGGCGTTGGATGATGTGGTGAAGGTGGAAACGGATACCTGCCGTTTCCGTCGTGAGTACGACACCCAAGGGCACCTGTTGCACCAGACCTATACCGACGAAGTCGGCTCGCGTGGGCTTGACAACTATATGGTGTCTTATGCCTACGACAGAGAGGGCAGGGAGCTGTACGAGATTACATGCAGTTATGGCGGATGCGACTCTATGGCCTATGGCTACAGCGCGAAAGGCAACGTGGTGGAGAAGTCGGGCAAATCGTGGGTGCAAGGCATTGAGTCGGATATTATTGTTCGTTTCAGTCCCGAGGGTCTCCCCTTGGAACGAACAGAAATCAGCTACCCGCCGGAGGGAGACGAATCCGTGGAACGCAGTGTCACCCGCACATGGTATGATGCCAAAGGCAGTGTCGTCCGTAAAGAGAATTCTGACTATACGATGGAGTACGAGGTGGAGTACTGGGAAGATTGAGGATTGCTTGATTGCCTGAATGTTCTAATTCGTTGTCCGTTGATATGTTGATAGGTTTATACGGCTCGCATCATATCAACATACCAACAAAACATTCCAATTTTCAACTTTCAATTCGTCAAGCAATCAGGTGACAATGAAAAAATAAGTTGATACAATAAAGCCCCTGAGGGGCTTACTCTCAATAACCCCGCACGTAGTGTGGGGCTGCTGACAACCAATATTCTATGCGTTTCGTAGAAACGCGCTCTCATTTTATCCATCATATTACCTTATTTTTTTATCCTAATCAAGCATTAACACATTCCCATTGTGATTATTTCCCTTTTTTGGCGTTTAATAGGGGTATGAAACAACATCCATTTCTGGCATTGGTTGAGGAGCATGCAAGGGCGATAAACCGCGTGTGCCGGTCGTTCTGCCACACGGCTGAAGACCGCGAGGACTTGCGCCATGACATTATCATGAACCTATGGCTGGGATGGAGCCGCTACCGCCCCGCCGCCAAGCCAGTGACATGGGTGTGGCGTGTGGCGGTGAACACGGGCATATCGTGGCTGCGACACCGCAATCGGCAGGTGGAGACCGCACCGCTGGAGGGCATTGAGATACCCGACGAAGGCATTGACTGCGAGAACCGCAAATGGCTATACGAACTCATTCGCCAGCTGCCCGCCAAAGACCAAAAGCTCTTGCGCCTATACCTCGACGGCTGGAAACAAGACGAGATAGGGGAGATGCTGGGCATCAGCGAGACCAACGTTCAGACCCGCATATCGAGGATAAAACAGAAACTGCGGAATCTTTCCGCCTCGGACTAATACCTTTAAAACTCGTTAATTCGTTCTAATCATATATTTACACATTCAAGCAATAAAACATTCCATGAAAGATACAGACCAAATGATAGATCAGATTCACCAAGCCAATAGGCAAAGATTAGAGAACGATAGTGCGGAAGTAAAGCCATCACATGACTTACGCCCATTCTTACGCTATGCCGCCATGCTGGTGGCGGTGGCGGTGGCGGCAACCTTGTTGCTGTTACCCAATCGGCAGAAGCAATCGATACCTGTTGTAGCACACAACGAGATGCCTCAAACCGTGAAACAGCAGCTGCAAGAGACACCCAAACACTCAAACAATCAAACAATCAAGCATTCGGAATATGCCTACTCTGAAACGTCCGACGGAGTGCGCGTCTATTGTGAAGACAATTGCAACCCCGACGAGGTGTTGAACAGAATGAAACAAGTAATCAAAACATTACAATAATATGAAACACATTCAGACATTTATACTATTAGCCGGATTGCTGCTCGGGAGCCATGCCTCGACCCAGACCACCCTTTACAAGTCCTACGTGGGTCGCACGGGCATCAAGGCCTCGTGCATCGAGAACTACCCTATCGGCAATGGTCTTAAGGTGACCGTCACTATGCTGGAGGCAAACGATTCCGCCTCGTTCCTTCACTTGAAAAAGAGCCTGAAGGCATTGCCCTACAGTGGGACTAAGTCGGAGAAGACAAACGATTCTGTCGATTCCCATCCCTTGAAGAAGAACCCACCACGCATCGGGAATAAGCCAATACGCGATTTAGTGCATGAACTCGACAGCACTCCTGAGTTCATCCATGCCACTACGCTTGAAGGGTCGATAGCCACCGCCTTCTTAAGCCAGATGAAGAATATGGATGTGAAGATAAACCTAGAAAAAGACAGCGCAAGTGCCTCGTCAAAGCAATCCAGAGTGCTGCACATCTACTGTCGCGCTGCCGACCCTCTGCCCGGCGACAAAGGTATGTATCTGATATATTTCTCCAACGACACGATGACCGCGCTGGTGTTTCACTGCCCCAGCAACGAGGTGTATGCCCAGTCGGTGAAGTATGTACTGAAAACAACCGTTAAAAAAGCCGCAGACGATGGGGAGTAAGGAGTAAGAGCTAAGAAATAGTAGCGGTAGCAAATCTTATTTTTAATTCTTAATTCTTAATTTATGAAGAAACTCGTTTTCCTCATAGGGCTCATACTATGCCCTATCGCCAAGGGAATGGCGCAAATCCCTCCCGAACTGATGGACGCAATCCGTGCCGCTGTGGCCGAGCAGGCACCCAAGACTGACACCTCTAAGGCCGACAGCACCCATGTGATGTCACACCAAGACTCGCTGCGGCAGGACAGCCTTCTGCTCCAGCAGCGGGTCAAA
>JAFRRK010000096.1 GCA_017428115.1 Bacteroidales bacterium
CCTGCTTCCGCATTTGGCACAATAAAACTCGTTCTTCTTCGTTCTTACATACAGTACGGCTACAGATCCGCTGTACTTGGCACAGGTGCACTCCTGCTCCCTGATGCCCATCAAATGGTACATATCACTTGGGTTCATCTTCTTCGCGTTTTTTTGTTCATTACCAAAACGTTGATGAACCCTTTTTTCGTATGTCACCTACGCATTTTTCGGAAGAACCGTATTTAATCCACTTGGAAAGAAGAATGACGAATAGGGCTCCAGCAAAACCACTGATATGGAATAAAAAGAGCCTGTAAGTGTCTGATGGAAGGTGTGTGTTCACTATGCCGTCGGGTGCAAAGTAAAAGACAAAAAGGAAGAGGGCTACCAAGAAAAAGGGAATGTATTTGTCGGAAGAGTTGGGCTTTATAATATTGGTGTGACGAAAGCAGACGTATCCAAAGGCATAGAATGGAAGTGATGTGATGGCAGAGTCGATGAAGAATGGTATGTTGATACCCGAGTGGCTAAGGGCTTGCCCAATGGCACCTAGAGTAAGAGAGATGAGGCATATGGCAAGGATTTGGTAATGTCTGAATAGTTTGTATGCCGAAAGGTGTATGAGATAGAAGAATATATTGATTTCAAACAGACATAGCAGGAACCAGATAGGGATGTTGGAGAAATATTCTTTGTGGAAAAGCCTACGGACATCGTGTAGCCAGTCTACGGGTTGTTTGTAGATGATGTGAATGTCAAGGAGGCTATAAGCATATACGAGAAGGATACAGGTGATAATAAACCAAAAAACAAAGGAATGAGAAGTTTGTTGGTTTTGTGTTTTAGGAAGTCAATAAATCCAGAATAGGGCTTAAAGAAGCATCCCGAAAGGAAAAAGTAAAGCGGTAGCCTCATGGATTTGAGTGCATGGTCCGCTGGCATTTCGATAGGGAAATAAGTGGTGGCGTGGAACAGGACGACTAGGGAGATGCAGAGACCCTTGGCGAGGTCGAGGTATGCGATGCGAGGTTTTGTGGGCATGGTGTGTCGTTTATTTTCCCTTAGCCCAGTTGCGGTAGCGTGCCCACACATGCAGCCACACACGGGCAATGGAGTCGATGGCGTCTGAGAGGATGTATTGGCTATATTCGTCAAAATGTTGGTAGGCCTCGGTGGCTTTGAATACCTCCTTGGTCAAGTTCTCGTCGTTGTAGCCTTCGGGTATGAGACGGTATGCCATTAGGTAGGAGTATTCCGATATGGCACTCATGTAGTCCCATGTATTGCTGTTGCCCGTGCCCCAAGAGTGCTGGTATTCGCGTTTCATAAGCTCATCCTCCACAGCCTCTATCAGCGGTGTGGGTTTCAAGTGCAGAGGGTAGCCCTGTGGGTCATAGTGGAAACGGTTGTTGGCGGTGTCGATACTGTAGGACTTCTTCACCTGATTGTCCCACTGCGATTCGATGAATCCGTGGATGTTCGACCCTGATGAGAATGAGCGGCTGTCGCAGTGCAGTGGCATGTGGCAGTCGGCAATATAGTGGCTGAGGATGAAGAAGCGCATGGCAATGTGGTTGCCGGTGGTGGCGATGGGGTTGCCACGCTCTTCGGTACGCAGTATCTTGAAGCAGTCTATGATGCTGTGGGCTATTGATTCGCAGCGGTCGGCACAGTTGCCGGCTTCGATGATGAAGGGTTTGCCATATAGCCCTGACTTCTGCCCCAGGGCATAGAGGTTCATGGTCTTGGGCAGTTTTTTGAATCGCTGCTCTCGTATCTCTTGAGATGGTTTGTATTTGATGATATGGCTGGTGGCCATGTCTTTGAATACTTCGTCAGGGTACCAAGATCCTTCTATCACGAAGTCGCGGTAGTCGTGAAACCATTTAACAAGGCTTTGTGCGTCGTCGCGGTTGGCTTCGGGAATGTCGGCATATTGGAGTCGTTTGATGGCCATGAAGGCCAGCCAGGCGTGAGTATACTTTTTCATATGCGTGGATATTTTTATCTAAGAATAACGTATTTTATTTTTTTTTAGTATTTTTGCATCGTAATATTTACATTTTCTAATATGGCATTAAGACGGATATTTATACTGCTGCTGATGATAATATCGGGTATGGCATCCCAAGCACAATACATTGGTTGCATGGTCGACAGTGGCTTTGTCGAGACAGCGGTGCTGCGCAAGCACTTTACCTTGACGGGTTCGACAGAGGGCGTGTATGCCGTGGTCAATTCCATCGGCTACCATCACCTTAACGTCAATGGCTATAAAGTGGGCGACTATGTGTTGCAGCCTGCGGTGTCGCAACTCGATAAGCACTCGTTGTCGGTAACATACGATATAAGTGGCAATCTTCAAACGGGAAAGAATGTCATTGACCTCTGGCTGGGGCAGGGGTGGGGAAGGATATATAATATGCCAGCAGTAGCACAGATGGTGGTGTGTCGAGAGGTGGACGGACATACGGACACCCTTCTTGTCACCGACAGCACATGGGAGGCTTCGCCGGGCTTCCGCAGTTATACCGACAGTTGGCTGCCGTTGCATTTCGGGGGTGAACGATTTGACCCTTGTCGGAAAACAGCGTGGCGGCCTGCCGCAGTGGTGAGGCTTCCGCAGATGAGGGTCACGCCACAGGAGTTTGAGGGCAACCGTATCGTGGATGTGCTGTTTCCTCAATCGGTTCAACCACAATTGGACGGAACGGTCATGGTTGATTTCGGACGTGTTGTGACTGGATGGCTTCACGTGGACTTCTTTCCGCAGCCTGTCGGTCGAGAGTTGACACTGGAGTATCTTGACCACTTGCAGGCTGAGCCGCCTCACACCGAGACTGACGTATATGTTGCGCACGGTGATAATGGTGAAATGGAACATTTTCACAGCGATATGCACCTCCATTCTTTCCGCTATGTGAGAATAAAAGGGGTGGTGTACGGCAAGGTCTTTCCCATGGCGTTGCAGATAAGTGCCGTCGACCCCAAGGAGGGTGCCACCTTTGAATGTTCCGACCCAAGGTTGAATGCCATACACGATATGGTGAAGTACACCCTCTCGTGCCTTACCTTCAGCGGCTACATGGTGGACTGTCCTCATCTAGAGCGCATGGGTTATGGTGGCGATGGCAATTCGTCGACCATGACGTTGCAGACTATCTATGATGTGCGCAGCACCTACTACAACTGGCTCTCGGCCTGGGCTGACGCTATGGACAGTACGGGCTCGTTGCCATACGTAGCACCTGCATTCCCCACAGGGGGCGGCCCCTATTGGAGCGGTTTTATCGTCAAGGCTCCGTGGCGCACCTATCTCAACTATGGCGACCGCACACTGATAGACCGCCACTACGAGCGGATGAAACGTTGGTTGGGATACGTGGAGCAGTACAGCCCCGACGGGCTGTTGCAGCCGTGGCCCGAAGAGGGACGCATGTGGTTCCTTGGTGACTGGCTGGCACCCAAAGGCATCGACGTGAAGGGAGAGTCAGCGCTGTTTGTCAGCAACTGTTTCATTAGCGAATGCCTTGCCGACATGGTGCGGATGGCACGTCTGACGGGCAATGACGAGGATGCTCATTATTATGCTTCCCGTCGCCAACGGCTGCTGAAAGACATCCACAACACGTTCTACCATCCTGAAACCCACACCTATGCCAACGGCACCCCGCTCGATCTCGCCTATGCTATGCTGGCCGATGTTGTGCCAGACAGCCAGACGCGTCAGACCGTCAAAGACAAACTAATTGCCGACAGTTACGACAAATACAAATCCCATATCGCCGTAGGGCTGATGGGGGTGCCTATCTTTACCGAATGGGCCATCCGTGAGCGGCAGGCCAACCTAATGGCCACCATACTAAGGCAGCAGGACTATCCAGGCTACCTATACATGATCAACAACGGTGCCACCACCACTTGGGAGTCGTGGGATGGCGAACGCAGCCATGTGCACAATTGCTACAACGGCATCGGCATCTGGTTCTACCAAGCCCTTGCAGGCATCCGCCCAGACCCTGATACACCAGGGTATAAGCACTTCTTCATCGACCCCCAGCCCTGTGAAGGGGTCACATGGGTCAAAGCCACCAAGCCCACCCTCTTCGGCACTATCCGTGTAGAGATAGAGGGCGGCCACATGCGTCTCACCATCCCTGAAGGTACCACCGCCACCCTTTTCCCAGGGACAGACTCCGAGCACACCCTCCCAGCCGGCGAGTGGGATGAGGCAATGCCATAGTTATATTCAATCTTCAATTATCGTTATACTTTTTTTATCGTTATATAACACATGGTGTCGTAATAATTATGCCTAAAAAAGTGACTTCTGAAAAGAAGTTATACTCTATCCGCTATCTGAAGTGGTATTGAGCATTTATTCTTCGTAACCCAGTTGCCCGGGTAGGCGGAGTTTCATTTTCGGAGGAAATGTGGCCTCGTAGGCTTCGAAGGCTTCGGGGTTGTTGTCGGCCACGAAATAGCCTTTGGGCGGGCAGTAGGTGCCTTCGCGGCTGCCCCAGTAGCCGGGGATGAGTTCTTGTGCCAGGAAGTATGGCACTTCGGCATCGCGTGGCTCGGCGTGGTAATGGATGTGGAGCTTGCTGGCGAGGTCGAATCCGGCCTGGCGGTAGAAGTTGATGTTGCCCTCCATCGAGAGCAGCCCGATGCCCATGGCACGGGCTTTATCTAATGCGTGGTTCAGTAGTTTCAGCCCATACCCTTTGCGTTTGTAGTCGGGGTGGATGCTAATGGGTCCGAAGGTCCACGAATGGAATGCCGAGCCGTCGTCGAGGACAATCTCGGCCTTGGAGAACATCACATGGCCTATGATTCGACCCTTTTCCTCCATCACCAAGTCCAGCTCAGGGATGAAGTCGGGGTTGCTGCGGTATTGGTTGAGGACGTAATGCTCGGTGCATCCTGGTCGGTAGATGTTCCAGAACGCTTCGCGGGTGAGGTTTTCCACCTCGCGGTAGTCTAGGGGTTGTTCGGGTCGGATAATCATGGTAGGTTTTTAAAAATCGGTTTTAAGGTAATAAGGTTCAAACGATAGAAGATGGGGTGATACTGATGGCCTTTTGGCATGTGGAGGCGGGCAGGCTTGATATGGACTATTTTGCTCATCCTGACAGGCGTGAGGTGATGATAGAGTGTCGTGGTGGCTGGTGGCTATATTACCTTTCTAGTTTCATGACTCGCACTGGGCGGTTGGCACCTACGGCGAGATTGGAGCATGGCATCTCGAGCCCAGTGTCGATGAAGCCGCACTTCTCCATCACACGGCCTGAAGCTGGGTTGTCGGGGAAGTAGTCGCCCCAAAGGGTGGTGAACCCTTTTGTGAGGAAACAGTGCTTGATGACCAAGCGTAGCGCTTCGGTGCAGATTCCTTTACCCCAATAGGGACGGGCTATCCAATAGCCTACCTCGCACTGGTCGTCGGCAATGTCGAGATGTGATTTCGATGATGTCAGGTAGCCGACACAGCCGATGGGTTGTGAGGTCTCCTTTAGTTCTACGGCCCACATGCTCTCGGCATTGAATAGGGTGCGGATTATCTCACGGCTTTCCTCCACGTTTTTGTGAGGTGCCCAGCCGGCACTGGGACCTACCTCGGGGTCGGAGGCGTAATGAAAAAGCACTTCGGCATCGCTCTCATGCCATGGACGTAGTGTGATTCGGTCAGTTTCCATCATGGGTTGCTTTTTTTAGATTGTCCAGCACTTTGGGATTGCTTTTTACTATTGTGTAAAGTTTTTGGCATCCTGCCATGTCGGGACAGTGTCCACAGGTGTCAAAGCCGTTCTTTATGGCGCATTGGCGGATAGTGCAAAGGCTTTGGCAGAAGATGGTCTTCGCCCCATCTAGGCGGCAGCCTTGGCAGTTGATGTGTTCGGGCAGGATGGGGGCTTGGTTCAG
Organism: Bacteroidales bacterium; assembly: GCA_017428115.1. Classification (GTDB taxonomy): domain Bacteria; phylum Bacteroidota; class Bacteroidia; order Bacteroidales; family P3; genus Colimorpha. The sequence goes on from JAFRRK010000096.1 coordinate 5,902, forward strand.
TTCGGCCCATAGCTTTGCAGTTCGCACACGCAGCGACTGGTCGTTGTTTTTAGTGGCGATGAAGGCGTCGCATGTCTCGCAGTTAAGGCCGCAGTAGGCTATTGTCTTGTTTGTCATTTGTTTTGATTACTAGTTGGTTGTATGGTGTTGTTGCTGACTTGGCATAGTATGCAATTGTGCTGCAAAGATACTAGTTTTTTTGAAATAATTGATGGTGCAGGAAAAAACGGCTTGTTGGCAATAAAAACGGCTTTGTTGCGTTGTTGATATTATTCATTTTTTGTTTTTGCATGAAAAGCATCACCATTTTAAATGGTAGGTTTGAGAAAGAACTTCAGTTGCAGATGGCACCAGAGTTGCGGGCAGGATTTCCCAGCCCGGCTGAGGAGTATTTGCGTGACAGTTTGGATTTCAACCGTGATATGATAAAGCATCCGGAGTCGACCTTTTATGGGAGGGTGATAGGCGATAGTATGATAGATGCGGGTATTAACGACGGGGATATAGCCGTTATCGACAAGATGCGTGAGCCTCATAATGGCTCGATAGTGGTGGCGTATGTGAATAATGAGTTTACCATCAAGTATCTAGATACTACGCATAGGGAGGAGGGCTATATCGAATTGCGCCCTGCCAACACCAAGTATGCACCGATACGTATTGACGAGGGTGATGTTTTTGAGGTGTGGGGAGTGGTTGTTTATACGATTAAAGCTTGGAATTGAGATGACCTACTATGCCGTAGTGGATTGCGACAACTGCTATGTGAGCTGTGAGCGGGTGTTTAGGCCCGACCTTAACGGCAAGCCTGTTGTTGTGTTGTCGAACAACGACGGCTGTGTGGTGGCCAGGAGTAACGAGGCGAAGCGTATGGGTATTAAGGCGGGCACCCCTTTTTTTAAGTTAGCCCATCAGTTTCCCGGACAGAAGATAGCCGTATTCTCGAGCAACTATGAGCTATATGGCGACATTACGGCAAGGGTGATGACGGTAATAGCACAGCATGCTCCAGAGTATTTTCGCTACTCTATTGATGAGGCTTTTGTGGTGTTGCGGGGTATGGATAACGTTGATTTGAAGGCATGGGGCGAGAATTTGCATAAGTTGGTGAGGCAGGGTGTGGGGGTGCCTCTGAGCATAGGAATAGCCCCGACAAAGACATTGGCTAAGATGGCGTCGCATTTTGCTAAACATTATACTGGTTATCACCATTGCTGTGTGATAGACAACGAGGAGAAGAGAAGAAAGGCATTGCGGTTGTATGACATTGGTGAGGTGTGGGGAGTAGGGAGGAGATATGCCGCCCGATTGGAGCATATGGGCATGAAGACGGCCTATGATTTTGCCGAGAGGAGTCGCGAATGGGTGAACGCCACGTTCAACAAAGTGGTGGTATTGAGGACTTGGAAGGAGCTGAATGGTGAAGATTGTGTGCCGAATGAGGAGCTGGCAAAAAAGAAGAGTATCTGTGTGAGCCGCTCTTTCCCCAGCATGATTTCGGATATAGACCAGCTGAAGACGTATGTGGCAAATTATGCCGCTCGGTGTGCCGAGAAACTGCGGCGACAGAATACGTTTGCCTCGGTAGTGGGTGTCTTTCTAAGCACCAACCCTTTTCGTGAGGATTTGGAGCAGTATAACAACTTTGGCGAGGTGACCCTGCTCACCCCTTCCAATGCCGGAATAGTAATAGTGAAGAAGGCTATGGAAGCCTTGGAAAGGGTCTACCGACCGGGGTTTCAATATAAAAAGGCAGGTGTGTTAGTGTTGAGTATTGACAGCGGAAGGGGCATTCAGACTAATCTGCTTGACTTTGATGCCGAGCAGTTTGAAAAGATGCGACGGATAGACAAGGTTGTGGATAGGCTGAATAAGGTGAATGGGACTGAGACGGTGATTCTGGGCACACAGATGTTTAAGAAAAAGGATTGTAAGGGGAAGTCGATCCTATTTGCCGATGCTATAAAGCACGAATATAAGAGTCCGAACTATACAACCCGTTGGAGCGACATTATTGAACTGAAATAATGTAAGGCATTCTTTCAGCAGGTTCTGTCGTGACGATGATTTAGTTAATGGGTGGTGCTCACTTTTTTTTGTTATGCCTTTATTGCTCGGATATTCATTGTGTTAGGTGTGGTTATATTGCATTCAGCGACTTCTTTGTGTAAAAATGACACAAAAACACTTCGTCTAGGTGTTTCTTTGGGGGTGTTTGAAGACATGGAAGGCGCTCACCTCATTTTTTTTATTATTTTTATGTGCTGATTATTATTGTATTATGTTTTTATTGTGTAAAAATGACACATTTTTATTTGCTGATTTGAAAAATAGTTGTACTTTTGCGTCATAAAAACACAAATGATAATAATGGACAACACGGCTCAAATCTATACATACAATTATCCCCATCCCGCTGTGGCGGTGGATTGTGTGGTGTTTGGATTCGATGGGAAGGAATTAAGGGTTCTCCTAGTGGAACGCGGAGTGGAACCGTACAAGGGTATGTGGGCGTTTCCTGGTGGTTTTCTTCGTATGGACGAAACGACAGAGGAGTGTGCTAAGCGAGAGCTGCTAGAGGAGACGGGCTTGGTGCTTACCCAGGTACGTGAGCTGGGCACATTCTCGGCAGTGAACAGGGATCCGCGTGAACGGGTCATCTCTATAGCTTACTATTCGTTGGCATGCCATTCTGCTATAAGAGGGGGCGACGATGCCGCAAATGCAAGATGGTGGGCTATTGACGATATTCCTCAGTTGGCTTTCGACCACGACTATATTCTTCGTCAGGCCATGAACCGTATCCGGCGGGATATCCATTTTGAGCCTGTGGGGTTCGGTTTGCTAGACGAATACTTCACCATGGCCGAACTTCAGCGACTATATGAGAGTATATTGGGGGTACGGTTCGACCGACGTAATTTTTATCGCAAGATGCAGCAGACGGGTGTGTTGCATGAGGTGAAGGTGTCGGCCGTGCCTAGAAAAGCGTACTATGGTCAGCAGAATGAGATGAAGAGGATGGATATTGACAGCTTGTTTGAGTCTGAGGAACCGGAATCTCTGATGCCTTGTATTGATTGCAATGATGAGGTGACTGTTGATACGGAGCAGGTGTCGTTGAATGAAGAGGCGATGCCGCAGATGGAATGTGTACTTCTCAGGAGCGAAAAGTTACATGTGGGCGATATGGCGGCTGCGACCAGGGAGCCTGCCCATACTGTCGGGCGTAAAGGCAAACTGTACTGCTTCGATGAGGAGCGGTATAACCAGATGAAGGAGGAGGGCATTTTCCGGTTGGAATTCTGAGTGCTGAGGCTCGCCTCTGAGGAGCTCTATAGATGAAAAAATAACCTAAAGAGGGCACGAAGCAACCGTGCCTAAGTAGAATATACTCTTTTGTGATTTGAATTAATTATTTATTAACCAACTAAAAAACAGTTTTATGGACACAGTTACCAAAACAAAGGTTTACAACCTCATCATCCTCGACAAGAGTGGCTCAATGATCAGTATAGCCAATGCGGCTATAGCGGGTTTTAATGAGACGATAGGAGGAGTCCGCTCTGCTCAGAAACAATTTTCGGATACGCAGGAGCATTATGTCAGCCTGCTCCCATTTTGCGCATGTTCGATGGATTACGTCTATGACTGTGTGCCTGTTGAGAAGGTGAAAAAACTAACTCAGAGTGACTATGAACCCTGTTGCTCCACTCCTCTGTATGATGCAATGGGGAAGGGTATTAACGAATTGCACAAGAAGCTCAAGGACATGAAGAATGCCATCGCGGTGGTGACCGTCATCACTGATGGTATGGAAAATGCTTCGCGTGAATACAGCGGAGCCGCCATAAAGGCACTGGTGGATAGGATGCGTGAGCTCTATGGTTGGAATTTTGCCTATATCGGCACCAACCAGGATGTGGAGGTGGTGGCAGAGTCGTTGTCTATCACTAACACTATGTTTTTTGAGGATACGCAGGAGGGGATGCATGAGGCTTGGAGGAGAGAACGCAAGGCAAATCATCGTTTGTTTGCTAAGGTGCAGGCGTGCATGAGCAGCAGCTACGATGAGGAATCTCCGTCATTTTGTGTCGTGCAAGATGCGGTGCGTAACAACAAGTATTATCAGAATATTGACGAGTTCGAGCATCGTATGACCCCCAACCGTATCAACAGCTTGAAGGAAGGGCAGATATTTGTGTTTGGCAGCAATGCTAAGGGCAATCACAACGGAGGGGCAGCCCATGCGGCAGTGACTAAGTTTGGAGCTGTGATGGGGCAGAGCGAGGGGTTGCAGGGACGTAGTTATGCCATACCTTCGACTGAAGGAATGGAGGCTCTTGCTAAGCATGTGCTCACTTTTATCGCATTTGCCAAGGAACATCCTGAGATGACCTTCCTAGTCACCCGTATCGGATGCGGCAGCGCAGGACATGATGTGGAGGAGGTGGCAAGGCTGTTTGTCGGTGCTGTGGATGTGGAGAATGTGTGGCTGCCCAAGGAGTTTTGGGAGGAACTGATATAAAAACACCCCGAATGCCTGAGTTTTTTAAGTGAGAATTAAGAACTAAGAATTATGGTGAGTTCTATTAATTGCTTGCAATTATAGTCTCATATTCTTATTAGGCTCAAAATGTGAAATTTACAAATTCTCTAATTCTCTAATTCTTGATAAATAGAAGCCCCTTTATGTATATAAAAAGTCTGCCACCTGTTAGATGGCAGACTTTTTTTTGTGAGGCACTGAGTGTGTGCTTCTCATTGCCTATGTTAGTGTGTCGATTATTTGATGCCAAGTTTCTTCTTGATGTCTTTGGGAAGTGCGTCTTTGTGGACAATGATGTTCATGGTCTTATAGCGGACGAAGGCCTTGGAGGCATAGAACATGCCGTGGTAGTCGCCATAGTCGCCCCAGCTGTTTTTTACCATGTAGTATTCGTTGCCCATTTGGTCTTTGGCGGTGCCGTAAATCAGCATACCGTGGTCGTCAGTAGTCTCACGGTTGTCGTAGGCTAGTTGACGCTCCTCCTGTGAAACCCAGCGTTGGGGAGTGGGGTGCTTGGCGGCCTCGTCCTGCATCTGCTTGGCACTCATACCAGTCCAGTGAGCCATGTCGCTACCCATGATGTTCTTGGTCTCAGTAGCGGGGAGTACGCAGAAACCCTTGCGGGTGCCCATGCGGAAGCCCTGCTCGCTCACGTCGCTGCCCCAGGCTACGGGGTAGCCGTTGGCGATGGCATTGTCGAAAATCTGCATCATCTCGTCGATGGGTACGTTGTAGCACTGGGCATGACGCCAGTTGTCCTGAATCTCGAGGGGGAACTTCTCGTAGAAGGGATGATGGGTGTAGGAGGTTATGCTTACATAGTCGTCGGGGTTGAGGCCGAGGCTCTCGTAGAAGCTCTTGGGGGTGTACTGCTTGCCGTTGTAGGTGAACTTCTCGGGCATCTGGCCTAGATAGATGGCGTGGGCGGCACGGATGGCTTTCATGCAGAGCAGCTGTCCGTCCTTGTCGGTTTGGAGTTTTTTCAACTTGTCGCTCTTGGCGATAGCGGCTACCATGGCGTCAGTGACAGCACTGAGCTCGGTGTGGTCGCTGAGAGTGTCGCCGTATTCAACACCGGGACGCATCTCTGTCTCAGGAATAAGGCCGAAGGTCTTCATGCCGTAGATGACATCATAGAATGAGCCGCCTTGGCTGAAGCTGACATCGCCGCTGGTGCGGATGGCGGCCATGGCACGGTCGTTGTAGGTGTTCTCAACGATGTACATCTCGCTGAAGTCGTAGGTGCCCTTGTTCATGCGCAGCAGTTCGGCTTCGATGAATGCCAAACCACTATAGCACCAACAGGTGCCGGCGCGATGCTGGTTCTTGACGGAGGTGACGGGCAGTTCCTTTACAACGGTGAACTTGTAGCCCTCGTCCTCTTTCTCTTTCTGTTCGGTCTGTGCGAAAACGGTGGTGCACATGGCGATAACGCCGAGGAATAAGAATGCTTTTTTCATTTGAAAATGATTAAATTATTATTATATTAATATATAATTCGCGATGCAAAGATACGATTTTTTTTCCAATTATTATCTCTATGTTCTTATTTTAATACTAAGTGAGGCAAAAAAACGTTATACAGATATGAAAAAAGGACGAAATAAACCAATTGAGACTATACCCGAAATGGAGGGATATAGTGTTGAGATGAGAACTATTAGTATGCTTTGGGCCAATGTTGCTGCGATAGTGGTGATGGTGCTGCTGGGATTGCTAGGTTTTGTGTTAATGTATGCCATTTGGGGCGGTATCTCTTTGGGCAGACCGTGGAGTGCGATGCTCTTTCTGGTAGGATTGTGGGTGGGCATTGTCGTGCACGAATTGATACACGGTCTTACCTGGATGTGGGTTACCCATAGCGGTTTCCGGCATCTGCGCTTTGGTGTGTTGCAGGGGGGTGTCTATTGCCACATCGACGTGCTTATGAATAAACGGAGATATGTAGTGGGGGCCCTGATGCCGTTGCTGTTGTTGGGTATAATTCCCTTCTTTCTGTCGTTTGCCACGCACAGCCTTTGGCTGATGCTTTTTGGTGTTATCTTCATTGCCTGCGCTATGGGCGATGTGCTGATAGTATGGGCCGTCCGCAAAGAGTCTCCCGACACACTGGTCTACGACCATCCCTCAGAGGGTGGCTGTGTGGTATACCACAAGTGCTGATCGAGTGATAAGGGAGAGGTGGGTGCGGCTAGCGCACAATCTCGGAGGTGAGCTGCTTGTCGAGCAAGGCGGTGTGCATGGGCAGGAGGGTTTCGTAGCCCCCATGTTTGACGGTGCATTTGCCGTGGCAGTGGACGAGGATAGCGCATTGCTCGGCTTGGGCGGAGCTGATGCGGCAGATGTCTACTAATGCCTTGATGACATAGTCAAAAGTATGCACATCGTCATTGTATAGTACTAGACTGCATCCGTGGTCTTCTAGCACAGCGGCATCTTGTTGTTCTTGTGGAGATATGAGAGGCTTTTCCATGTTTCTTACGAGTTAAGCAGTGCTATGGCATGGGCGCTGATGCCTTCTTCGCGGCCCTCAAAGCCAAGATGCTCGGTGGTAGTGGCTTTGACCGACACTTGGTTCACACCGATGCCGAGGGTGTCGGCAATAGTTTGGCACATGGTAGGGATGTAGGGGGCCAGCTTGGGCTGCTGGGCTACCACGATACTATCGATATTTTCAATCTTATAGCCTTCCTTTTGGAGTAGCAGGCCGCAGTGGTGGAGCAGTATCTTGCTGTCAATATCCTTATACTGGGGGTCTTTGTCGGGGAAGTGCTTGCCGATGTCGCCAAGGGCGGCTGCCCCCAGCAGGGCGTCGCATATGGCGTGGAGCAGCACATCGGCATCGCTATGCCCTAGGAGCCCAAGCGTATGTGGTATCTTCACGCCTCCGAGCCACAGAGGACGGTCCGGGGCCAACTGGTGTACGTCGTAGCCTATACCTATGCGCATTATATTGTGGGGATTAAGAGTTGATAATAGGGGCGGTTTTAGAGTGGCGCAGGTTGATGGTAAGCGAGATACGGATGGTGTTGGTGAGTGGGTTGGAGGAGAAACTGGTGGTGGGTACCAGATAGGCAAGGTCGAACTGCATGATATCGTAGCGTAGCCCGAAGCCTACGGTAGCATACTGGCGACCGCCCTTAGTGTCGTGTTCAAAAAAGTATCCGGCACGGGCGGCAAGTGTCTGTTTGTACCAGTATTCGATACCGGTAGATATCTGTATCTCGTGCAACTCCTCGGTGAATCCGCCGGGGGCATCGTAGAACGACTGAATGGCACCACGCATGACGCCTGTTTGATAGTATGCCGTCTTATTGGGATAATAATCGCTGTAGGTCTCATCGCCGATAGTGGTGGGCGGTGTGGGGACGAGCAACTTATTGAGGTCAAGCAGCAGTGTGATCTCGTTGGCATCGTCGATGCGGTTGGTGTAGCGTCCGCCAATGCGCATGTTGGTGGGCAGAAACTCTTTCTTTGTGTCATCGTCGGAGTAGGACAGCTTGGCTCCCATATTGCTGATGAAAGCACCAAGGGCTAGGTCCTGGCTATTGTCGATAGGGTGCTGCCAATATAGTCCGATGTCGGCGGCAAGGCTGCGGGCAGGCTTGGTGGTGACATAGCTGGAGCCGTCCGAGAGTATCTGTCCGTTAGTTAGGTCCGATTGGATAAAACGGCCGGTGGCTCCTAGCGAAAGCTCGTCGTTGAGCTTCATGGCATAGGTGAGGTCGAAGGCAAATTCATTGGGGTTCATGGTGCCTAGCGGGTTGCCTTCTACGTCGGTACTTTGTATCTCTCCTAGCGAGAAGTAGGTGAGCGAAGCGGCTGCCGTGCTGCGGCTATTGATTCGATAGTAGCCTCCGAGATACAGCAGGTTCATGTCCCCCACACCCAGATGGCGTAGCCACGGAGTGTAGGTGGTGCTGAAACCAAGATTACCATCGATAAAGGCGAATTTGGCGTTGTTCCAGTGAGCTGAATAGCTGTCGGGCCGTGATGCGACGCCTGCATCGCCCAAAGAACTAGATATGGCATCGGGCGAAATAAGGAGGATGGGCATGCCGGTAGATATGTAATTCTGGTTTTGTCCAGTGGTACGTCCATTTTGTGCTTGTATGGGAGTGGACATGGCGAGGCTGAGAATTAACGCACTCGCGAATAGGATTTTAATTTGTTTCATTAACTTAGTGTGAGTGTTTTTATGCGTAAGAAACGAAAGTAGTGCGGTTTTATTGTCTGGTAGGAGTGTTTTTTTAGCCCGCCTTTTAGTTGTGAATGATTTTCGTGTTTTGGCTGAGAACCTTCCCACTGGTGGTAGTGATAAGGCAGCGTGCTATATAGATGCCCTTCGGTAGGGCGGTTCCGTCGGCGGTTGTAAGGTTCCAGGGCATTGTCAGCACATACGAACCCTCAACGGGTGTGAGCTCCTCCTGTCTTAGTTGTCGGCCTCTGGTATCGTAGATGGTAAGTGTGGCGGTAGCTATTTGGTCCGACAGGTTGTGCTCGATACGCAGTGTGGTGCGGTCGTGGGCCGGGTTGGGGGCGGCAACAAACTGTCCGATCTGGGCACTTCGGTCGTTCACCACTTGGAAGCTCACCGTTGCGCTCCCCGAATAGTTGAATATGTTCCAGCACTTGACAGTCAGTGTGTGCATTCCCTCAGATAGTTTGCCTATGGTGTATTTTACCTCACCTCGCCGGCTGTCTTCGATGTCGGGCTCGTAGAAGTCGTTTAGGGTGACGGTGCTATAGGGGTTGTTGTCGATGATGGCGGTGATGTCGTGCCCCAGTCCGCAGCCTGCGGCGTTGATGCCAACCGAGTCGGCCAGCCGCGCATATAGGGTAGGAGTCTCGTTGGTGATACCACCGTTGCGGAAGTTGGAGTCGTTGATATAGAGCTCTACCGTAGGATGGAACTCAGTGATGACTAGCTCGTCGTTAAAACCGCCAAACATGATATTGCCATATTGTCCGGTGGCGTTGTCTACGTCGTTTGAGGCGTAGTGCGACAGCTTGGCAAAGTCGTATGTGTATGCCACATCGCGCGGTATGATAAACGAGTATGAGAAATGCCCATTGGTCACATTGTCGCGCCCTTTGTACAGTATGTTCTTTTGTTGCACAAAATTCACTTCGGTACTGTCGTTGTCGTTGGCCAGGGTGCGGCATTTCACCTCACGGTCAAATACTATGGGGTATATGGTGCCGTTAAAGTCGTTTATCACGCTGCCGTCGGGCGCTACTATGTCACCCTCCACAGTGACACGTGAAAGCACCTCTGCCGAGTCGGTTATCATGGGATTGACTGGCCGTTGGTTGATATGTGTCACACGCACCTCGTTCTGCGGCACCGACAGGTGCAGCGCAGGGTCGCCCAACAGGGTGATGCAGTGGGAGGTTATGGTGCTGTTTTTAGCTAGCATAAGGGCATCGCCGATGCTGTTTTCTGGATTGAGGGCATATAGGCAAATACCGGTGTTGAAACGTTGTGTGTGGTGTATGGGGCGCGAGGCAGATATAATGCCTATTCCCGCCGCCTCCGCCAAAAGGAATGCCTCGGCACCACAGATGTCCTGCAACTGGTCGAAACGGCCGAAGGAGCAGGTGCTGGTGACAAAGAAAGTCAGGCAGTCGCGGTTGCTATATTTCTCTATATCCGATAATTCCATATAACGCTCGGTGCCGATATATGTATTTGAGCCATGCCCTATATAGTTGAGTAGTAGGCATCCATAGTTGATGCGTTGGCGCAGGGCGTTGTTCACGTCGGGATAGTACGACCCATCGGCTCCCGACTGCTGTATAAACGCGTCGGCATAGATGCGGTCGATGTTAAAGTGTGGATACAGGGCCTTGATATTGCGGGCGGTAATCTCCGAGTCGCTTGTGAACACACTGTCGTACGGGCACGAGGGGTCGGCATCGTCTGCCAGTAGGGCCACATAGTTGCGCCAGTCGCCGCGGACCGAGCTGTTGGCAAGGTCGCTGCGTGTCATATAGCGGCGTATCTTGTCCACCATATGGCTTGCCTCAGAGGCAGTTTTTGCCGGCAGGCGGCCAATGCTTACGCTCATACTTCCCTCAAAGTCGCCCACCACATTATTGTCCAAATAGCCGTAGATGTCGTCGCTAGGATATACATTGCTCTCGTCGTCGAACGAGGCAGCCGTCTGGTAGGTGACTACCGTGCGCTGGTGGCTTCCCAGTATGTCTCGGTTGTCATAAGTCCCCTTGCCAAACAATAGCAGGTAGCGGGGTAGGGGAGTGTCGCCCTCTGCCCCCTTGCTGCGCATGCATCGCAGCATACGGCGTATGGCTATGGGGTCGGGTCGTCCCGATGAGAATTCGTTAAACACTTGCTCCTGAGTCACTACCAGCACCTGCAGCCCGCTCTCTTGGCGGTGTAGCTCGGCAAGTTCGTTGGCCTGCTCCATAAAGTCGGAGTGGGTGACGATAACATAGTCTGGCACCGTGGCACCATGTATGTCTTGGTTGCCGATGGCCGTAATGCCCTCAGGCGATAGAGCATCGTTAACACTGAATGCGATGAATGTCCTCACAATGTCGGTGGGTGCGGTGAAATAGTATCTCCCATCATCTGCCTGTGCCAAGCTTTTGGCTATTGGCTGACAGGGGTTTGTGATGTCCCACACACGTGTCGCTGACGCTATCCCTCCGTCGAAATAGAAGGCGCCCATAGTCCCCTCTTGCGTCAGCTGTTGGTTGCGGAAATAGCTCTGTCCGCCCGTGTGGCGGAGGGGCTGAGTGCCGTTAAGCTCAATGAAGTCGAAATAGCCGTTGGCACCGCTCTCCTGAGGCACATAGGTGACTGTGATGCCGACCTCGTTGCCCGCATTGGTGAACGAAGAATACAGGGTTCGATAATCCTCGCCAGAATTGAGCCGGTGGCTCTGTGTGCCGCCGCCATTGCAGCTCACCGTAAAAGTGGCGTTGCTGGTCGACACATTGGCCAGCCCATAGCGCGTCTTCACCATGCCGTCTGTTGTGGGGAAGGTGAAACTGCAGCTGCGTTGAGTGTTGGCGATGCCCAACTTGGTTTCCACCCATATCCTCCCCCCCGAATGCACATTGATGCGGTCTTCGTGCACAAGGGCCACACCTGTGTGGCTAGTGGTGGAGAAACCGAAAGGCCCTGGTGCCGCCGTTGTGGCGGGTGCTATCCTCAGAGCGTCATTATGCGATGCATCCGCCGTACCATCAGCCGTGAGGTAATAATAATTATTGTTCGCGTACGCGTGCATACTATATTCAAACATCCTGCTGTTGCTGTTATACCGCCACACATTGGCACCTTCACCGTAAAACAACAGGTAGTCACCCTCCTCAAACACCCCGTTGCCATTCTCGTCCACCACCTCAATGGCGGCAGGCACCAAGTCGTCGGTATATCTGGCAGCGTTGCTCTCCGTGAGCATACCGCCAGCATCGCCATATAGGGCTATGTCCGTACACCCGGCCCCACGCAGTGCCGGCACCTCGTTGGCGGTTATCTTATACAGCCCGCTAGTGGCCACAGGTATCTTGTACCATTGCCCCGTGGCAAGCAGCGAATGCTCGGCATAGGGCTGCTGGGCCTTGGCGCATGGCACCATGCCGACACATGCCGCCAATGCTATTAGTAAGGAAAGATTAATTCTTGCACGCATGCCCCTTATAACTCTTTTTTCCTCTTTTTATTGTAGCCTCATAAAAATAAAGCGCAAAAAAAGCCCTGTTTCTCCTGCTGAAAACCGAGAAAAAAAAGGTGAAATTCGCGAAAAAAGCCTCTGAAAACCTCAAAAAAAACAACCGACTTCGACCTTTGTTGAAAAATAAATAAACTGATAATCACTTTGATAAATTTTTTTTTTGAAAGAAAGATAATTATTCAATAAAAAAATCGTAATATTGCCAATCAATTTTAGGCTTAATGTATACTAAAATTAGTATGATGAAAAAGTACAACAAACTATCGCTAATGCTGCTGCTCCTTGCGCTTGGTATGCAGGGTGTCAAAGCACAACAAGATGTGGGATTCTCTCAGTTCTATGCCAATCCCATTTACCTCAACCCCGCCTTTGCGGGCTCCAAGGTGGCACCGCGCATCTCGCTGACCTACCGCTCACAGTGGCCCGGCCTCGTCAGCGCCTTCACAACAGTCAGCGGTTCCTACGACCAGTATATCCCAGCCCTGCATGGCGGTATCGGCGCCATTGTGATGACCGACCGTCAGGGCGACCACGGCACGCTGCAGGCAACCTCACTTGGTGCTGCCTACTCGTTCCGTTTCCGTGTATATGAGGATATCTATATCAATTTGGCCCTCCAGGCTACCGTCGTCAACAACAACCTCGACTGGGATTTGAACCACCTTCGTTTCCCTGACCAGATCGATCCCAACAACGGTTACATTGACCACACCTCAGCCACCGCGCCCGACCAGACCAGCAAATTCTTCCCCGATTTTGCCAGCGGTCTTTTGGTCTATGGCCCTGCTTGGTATGCCGGTTTCGCAGCTCACCACCTCAACCGTCCCAGCCAAGGCTTCTACAGCGAAGACCGCATCCCCATGAAGCTAACCGCCAACGCCGGTGGTCTTATCAACCTCTCTGAGGAGCGTCGCCGCCAGTCCTCCCTAGGCCTCGGGCAGCCCGTTGTGTCGCCCAACCTTATTTATCAATATCAAGCAGGCTTCCACTACTTCAACTATGGCCTCTACCTCGACTGGCGCCCCTTCATCGTCGGCACATGGCTTCGTCAGTCCCCCCAAAACTTTGATGCCTTCATCTTCATGGTCGGTGTGCAACAAGACTACTTCAAGATTGGCTACAGCTACGATGTCACCCTCTCCCAGTTAGGTAACAGCACTGCCGGCTCGCACGAAATCACCATCGGCATCCTTCTCCCTGTCCCCGAGCAGAAACACAAGGTTAAGGCAATCAGGTGCCCCTCTTTCTAATAAAAAGTCTTAAAATAGAAACATTTTTTCGCTAATAACGTATAAAGATAGATATAAAACTAATCTACTATGAAGATCGTGAAAATCTCATTCCTTATGATTGTCGCCGCGCTCATGCTTGTGGCTTGTGGCGGCAAGGAAAAATCGGCTGTCACCGGTTGGAATCTGAATGATACTGAGTGGGGCGGCTTCGACCGTTCCTCCTACTCGGAGCAAATCACCGGTCCCGGCCTTGTATTCATTGAAGGTGGCTCATTCCAAATGGGCCGTGTGGCTGAGGAAACCCGCTTCTCATGGAACAACCTCGTCCACACCGTCAGCGTCTCCTCTTTCTACATGGACGAGACCGAGGTTTCCAACATCGACTACCGCGAGTTTGTCTATTGGATGAACCGCGCCTACGGTGAGGAATACCCCGAACTTGTTAAACAAATCTATCCCGACACCACCGTGTGGCGTTCGCGCCTCTCCTGGGTCGAGAACTTCGTCGAAAACTACTTCCAGTGCGCCATGTTCAACGACTATCCCGTCGTAGGTGTCACCTGGGAGCAAGCCTCACAGTTCTGCAAATGGCGTACCGACCGTGTCAATGAGAAAATCCTCGTCGACGCAGGCATCATCGAACTTGCCCAGTCCGAACTTACCGGCTCCGAAGCCTTCCAGACCGATGTCTATCTGGCCGGCCTCTACAAGGGCGAGGGTCAGGGTGTGCCCAACCTCGATCCTGCTGCCGGTGGCGAGAACCGCAACGTGCGCCGCTCCGATGGTATCCTCCTGCCCAACTACCGCCTCCCCACCGAGGCTGAGTGGGAGTTTGCTGCCCTCGGCATGATCGGCAACACCTACGACGAGCGTATCGTCGAACACAAGACTTATCCTTGGGCCGGTCAGAGCCTCCGCTCGGCCAACAAGAAATACTACGGACAGTTCCTTGCCAACTTCAAGCGCAGCCGTGGCGATGCCATGGGCGTGGCAGGCAACCTCAACGACGGTTGGGAGTACACCGCCCCCGTCATGTGGTACTTCCCCAACGACTACGGCCTGTACCACATGGCCGGCAATGTGGCCGAGTGGTGTGGCGATGTATATCGTAAAGATGTCAACCCCATCGGAGCCGACGACCAGAACCCCTTCCGTGGCAATGTCTACCAGTATGTGGCTATGAGCGAGGATGGTGAAGAAGCCGCCATCGACGAAGCCACCGGCAACCTCATCTATCAGAACGTACCCGACGACATGAACCGCCGCAACTATCGTCAGGCCGACAATATCAACTATCTCGATGGCGATTGGAACTCCAGCATATACGACTTCGAGAGCAAGGAGGCCACTTCGGCATCCGGCTGGCTGAGAGAGGTCGACGAGGACGAGGATTATGCCGAAGAAGGCTACACCCGTACCGACGAGGAACAGACCAATCAGATGTATCACCGTAGCGACAGCACCAGCAAAGACAATATTACCTCAATGGTCAACAACCGTGTGCGCGTTGTCAAAGGTGGTTCTTGGCGCGACCGTGCTTACTGGATGCAGTGCGGCACCCGCCGCTACTACGACCAGGATCGTAGCACCTCATGGATTGGTTTCCGCTGTGCAATGGACCGCATGGGTTCACGCACTACCAAGTAAGAACATTTTTTTAGGATTTTATATCTGGTGGTCCGGCATTGCCGGACCATTTTTTTTGTAACCCTCCCTCCCGCTATACGCTCACTATAGGCCTTTTTTCTCTCACATTCGCCTCACCCACCTTCCAATCTCATCTGTTTGTTCGCCATTCTTCTGCTATTCTTCTGCCGTTCAACGATTGGAAAACAACCTCTCAATCAGTTGGTTTCGATATGATGTGATGTGAATCGATTACGAGAGGATGAAAAAGACAGCATATTTTCATTTCTGATAAAACTACGCAAAAAAAGCAGGGCAAACGCATGAAATTTTTAAAAATCACCACGATGTTAACAGGTTTGCCCAAGTTGTTAACAGGTACTCCCGCGTTGGATTGAAGAAAAAGCACGATATGAACAATTTTCTGTGTCATGTGTTGATAATTATTTGTGTGTCAATATGTAATATATCACAACGGCAGACGTTATACTTCCATAACCGACCCAAGATGATATGGCAAGTTTATACGAGACAGCAGCACGGCTGCACGACCCCCGAGTGAAGGGAAGGA